>NZ_JBSYGH010000042.1:0-551 GCF_054121495.1 Salegentibacter haimaensis | reverse complement strand
CGTTGCCTACAATTGCAGAAAAACAAAACGGATGAAAAAAGAAAATTTACCATTAATAATTATAATCGTTAATATTATCTTGATAGGTCTAAATTTTATTTTCACATCTGATGAAATGGATGTAGGATTTTGGTTGCGAGTTACATCAAGTATATTTTTAATTGTAGCAATGGTTATAACAATTCGTGAAAGGAAAAAAAATAAAAATAAATCTGATTGAAAAAGGCAGATTTGAATAGCAGTACGGTTCTAAACCTTATAAAGGATTTTGGGAAAAAAAAATCGGACTAAAAAGCAGAACGGATAAAAAAGCGGATTTTCTCACTCATATTTAATAAAATATAGAAAATATCCAGCGGACTTTTTTCTGAGCCGATATTGTAAAAAATAATTAAAAACCTGCTTACTCAAACGTGCTGCAAAAGTAGGCAACAATGTATAAAAACAATGCTTATTTTGGTCTTGAATCGAAACTTTGTGCTCGCTTGCTCAGCGGATTGTCCTACGGACAATCAAGCTCGCCAGCTCGCACAGTTTTTATACGAGACGTT
>NZ_JBSYGH010000041.1:0-624 GCF_054121495.1 Salegentibacter haimaensis | reverse complement strand
GGCCGCCGGCTGGATGTGCCGTATTCACTAATTCTTGTTTGCGGGAACAGGAAAATGCGTTAGAACAATCCCGTGGGTTGCTGTTTGCCTGGCCCAATTTGGCAAATAACAAATGGGTGGGAATGCTCTCTTCTTAAAGATGAGCTGGGACAAGAGCCATTGGCCAAAAAGCTTATGGGTAGATTACTATTACCGGGTTATGAGTAACTGGTAAAATCACTTGTATGGGTTACTACAGGTTTAATTAGATCACAAAAAAATTGCTATGAGAAAGTAGTTTGATTAGCCTGTTAAGGTATTAAGCCAAAAAGCCTCCCCGAAGATTGGCGTCGGTGGGGAGGCCTGGGCTTAAATGAGAGAATTGTCAATTTAAACCACACAAAATTATGAAAAATAATTACAAGCGCCTTAAAACGTTGGCGTATGTATTTGTCGCTGTCTTGCTTATATTTTTAGCATTTACAGCCACAGCAAATGCTGCCACCCCCACCTGGGATTTACCCCAGCAGCAAATAGAGATTTCCGGGACCGTAAAGGACTCCAAAGGTTTGCCCATTGGCGGCGCCACCGTTGCCATAGAGGCCACAAACCGCGGTACCATCACCGATATGGATGGTAACTTCA
>NZ_JBSYGH010000040.1:0-898 GCF_054121495.1 Salegentibacter haimaensis | reverse complement strand
CCCACGGGATTGTTCTAACGCATTTTCCTGTTCCCGCAAACAAGAATTAGTGAATACGGCACATCCAGCCGGCGGCCGCTTTGGCCATTTAAATTTATATTGGTAGGGGCAGCGAAGCTTCTGGTTTAGAAGTCGCTTTGAGAGAAGAGTTAACCGCATGAAAAAAGGCGTGAAAGCTCAACTTATGCTTTTGAGGCACTGGTATACCTTGGAACAATAAGTGAGCCCACGCCCGGGTCGTGAGCAGTTCACCTATCCTCTCGTTCCAATAGAAAATTACCAGTTTTCAAAAGCGAGATTCAAAGCGAATGCTTCTATTTTATTACAATAAGAAGTTTCGCAATTTATTAATTATGATTCAAATATAATAAAAATATTAAATTGTAGCTCGAACGAGCTACATAATTTTTGTTAAATTTTATGAGCTTGCTATTTATAAGGGCCGATAAATGGAAAGTTCACAATTAAATTCAATATATCTTCAGAAATTTGGAGAAAACGTACTGAAAAGAAGAAGCGCATTAGGATTAAGCTATAGACAACTTGCACAAAAATGTGATGTAGATTTTAGCGCTATATCCAAAATTGAAAAGGGATTAAAAAGCTTTGAATTTTCAACCATAATTGAACTCGCCAAAGGTCTCGAAATCCATCCTAAAGAATTATTTGATTTTGATTTTCCAAAAGATACTAGTCGATAATAGCAATGAAAACAACCTGCATCGGTAACTCGATTTAACTGAAAAGGATAAAGTGCAGTAAAACCTGCGTTTATCCCGAGTATAATTGTGTTAAATGATTATATTACTGCGGATATAACACGTTGCCTACAATTGCAGAAAAACAAAACGGATGAAAAAAGAAAATTTACCATTAATAATTATAATCGTTAATATTA
>NZ_JBSYGH010000039.1:0-987 GCF_054121495.1 Salegentibacter haimaensis | reverse complement strand
AACCGTTGTGTGTAATAATAGCCACTAAAAATTTACGCTTGCTATAAACGAGAAAATGCCTCAAAACAAATTTAATTGTTGTCCCTATTCTACCAGGAAAAAGAATCAGAGCCAAAAAGTTTAAAGCATAATGCTTATTAAGAATGTCATATTGAGGGTTTAACTAGCCACAGAGGAATCCTTGTCGAAAATCAAAATCTTGTAAACTTTAGTTATATTTAATGTTGGAGATACATTATCAGTTCAAAACAAATTCGAATCCTTTTTCAGAGGGAATACCTGGAGATATTGAAAATTTATTAATTTAATAAAGACGTTGAAATGAAAAATTTATTAAAATTTATTTTGTTTTGGGTTATAATCCCGAGCGGTATTGCACAGAACGATTTTCCCTTAGAAGTAAAGGATATATTAAAGGAAGGAAATCAAACCTTTTATGATCTACAAGTCTTGCGGACTAAAGGTCAAGAAATTAAAAAAGAGTATGAAGATCCGATTACATCAGAACTTAAATTATCGGATTACGCGTTTGAACAGATAAGGAATGAACAAATAACCTTCACCCTAGACACCTTGAATAAGGAGGAAATTCAAATCTTAATTAAAGATTCCTCAGCATCTATAAAATTTAATTATGATCAAATGCCTTACGATATTAAAATAAATCTTGAATCCAAATACGTTGAACTCAATAACAGAAAACTGATATTTCATAAAAAAATAAAAGTACCCAATTCAGACAACATTTTTAAAAGTAGCTGGAATGGCTTTTTATGGAAAGGAGAAGGAGAGAATTTTCACGTGACCATTGGAAAATTGGATGCCAAAGGGAAAATGTTTATTAAAGTTGATGGTATTGATTTCAAGGGAAAAAAAACAAGAATTCTTTTGTTATCATAAAGCAAGTTTACGGGTTGAGGAGTAGGTTTGAGGTTTAAAATTTCTTAATTAAAACTACACACAACATTAGTAACCGTTGCACAAGCC
>NZ_JBSYGH010000038.1:0-1009 GCF_054121495.1 Salegentibacter haimaensis | reverse complement strand
CCCAGGTGTTTTCGATAATACGCCTGAATAACAGGGTCGGTCCTGATGGCCTGCCAGGCCGCTTCTACAAAATAAGAACGGATTAACCGATGGCATCTAGGATTCATCCCAAGAGATTTTGAATTGCCGCCACTTTCATGAATCCCCGGAGCCAGTCCAACATATCCGGCAAGATGTTTCAGGCTGCTAAACCGTCTTAAATCTCCCAGTTCAGCTATGATTCCTACTGCTACAATACCACCAATTCCCGGAACGCTTCTTAACAGGTAGTAATCCTTTTTAAAATGTTTTCGGCAATAGGCCCTGAGCTGAGTGGAAATATCCCGAAGCTCTTTATCGATAAACCGAAATGTTCGCATTTTACTGGCCATAGTTTCCCGGGCCGTAGGATAATTAAATTGCTGGCTATCTACCCAATGACGAAAAGCGTGACTCCAGTGATCATTGTCGAACTCTTCAGGAACTTTAATTCCGAAATAAAGGAGTTGCATTTTGATCATACATTTTATCCGGCGAAGATCTTTAACCAGCTCATTGCGGCGCCGAAAGAGACTACGTAATTCTTCACGTTCTACACCCGGAACCGTGATGCTATCTAAACGTCCATCTTTAAGTTCCCGGCTAATGAGTTGTGCGTCGATTCGGTCGGTTTTAGTATATCGTTCTTTACCTTTGCGATGAATATCAGCAGGATTTACGACCAGGGATTTCCAGCCATAAGTTTCAAAGCTACGATGAGCAGAATAACCGCAACATCCGGCCTCATAAGCTGTGGTCACCTCATAATCGGGAAAATGTTTGTTGACATAATCGCGTAATTTCTCAGGTTCTGGTGGCATAGTAAAGGATTTACCAGCAAAGAGATCGGTGCTACAGTGTATTTTCCAACTTCTCTTGTGGATGTCGATTCCTATGAATAACTTTGGTAAGGCAGTAACTCGGGTTTCCATATCTTTAGAGTTTTGGTGAATTTTAAAGATACTCGATTACTGCTTTTTCATTGATGCTA
>NZ_JBSYGH010000037.1:0-1199 GCF_054121495.1 Salegentibacter haimaensis | reverse complement strand
TTGTTCTACTTCATAAGGAGTTTTATACCCTAAAAAAGAGTGTAAACGTTTTCTATTATACCATATTTCTATGTATTCAAAAACAGCGGTTTTAGCCTGCTCTATAGTTTTAAAATTATCATCATAAATAAGTTCTACCTCTATTGTTTTAAAAAAGGATTCAGCAACTGAATTATCCCAACAATTTCCCTTTCTACTCATAGATTGGGTCACCAACGGGTTGGATTTAATAAATGTTCTAAATGTTTTTGAGGCGTATTGTATCCCTCGGTCTGAGTGGAATATTAAATCCATGTTTATATTGCGCTTGCTTACAGCCATTTTCCATGCAGGAATAATAGTTTGATTGGTATGTAAACTTGTACTTAATGACCAACCTATTACCTGCCTGTCAAACAAATCAATAATAGTGGTCAGGTACAGCCAGCCTTGATTGGTATGGATGTAAGTGATATCACTGACCCAAGCTTCATTTAACCTGCTGGGATTAAAGTTTCTGTTCAATAAATTTCTGCAAACCGGGTATTTATGGTTGGAATTAGTGGTAGCCTTAAACTTCCTTTTGTGTTTGCTTGCCCAATTGTTCGCCCTCATAATTTTAGCCACTCTGCACCTGGATATACAGTAGCCTTTACGTTTTAGTTGCTCCGCTATTCTTGTGGAGCCATAACGTCTTTGACTCAGGTGAAATTCCTTTTTTATCAAATCCGTGAACAGGCTATGTTCCAGTGCCCGTTTTGATGGGCCGGCACTGTACCACCTATAAAAACTGCTCCTACTTACTTTAAAAACTTTGCACATCCTCTCGATGGGGTATAAGTGCCTATAACTGGCTATAAATCCATAGATTTCCCATCGCTCTTGGAGAAGATGTGCACGGCCTTTTTTAATATCTCAAGTTCAAGTTCCTTTTCTTTAAGCGCCTTGCGCAGTCTTTTAACTTCTAATGTATCATCAGGTATTGATCTTTCTGGCTTGGGGGATGTCGTTGTTTTGGCTGCCTTCCGCCATTTATAAATCCTTTGGACTTCTATACCTAATTCGTCTGCCAGTTCTTTTATGTTTTCTCGTTGGTAACTTAACCGAACTGCTTGCTCCTTTAATTCAGGACTGTAATAGCGTTTTTTCATGTTTCTAAGATATTTGTTTTGTAACAAACAGTCTTAAATTTTATGTCCGAGTAAAGGTAGCAACTCCAG
>NZ_JBSYGH010000036.1:0-1314 GCF_054121495.1 Salegentibacter haimaensis | reverse complement strand
TGAAATAGACACGATAAAATCTGACAGTTAAGGATTATATTTAAAGAGTTGAAACAAGAAATATTAACCCTTAAAACTGTCAGAATGAATACAGAAGCAAAGGTAATTAAATCTAAAGTAGGTTTATTACAGTTAGCAGAACAATTAGGAAACGTATCTCAGGCTTGTAAACTTTTTGGTTATAGCAGGGATAGTTTTTATCGTTTTAAAGAACTCTATGACCAGGGAGGTGAATTGGCTCTACGTGAGCTCAATAGACGAAAGCCAAATCTCAAGAATAGGATTGAAGAAGAAACAGAAAAAGCAGTAATTCAGATGGCCTTTGATTATCCTGCTTATGGACAACTTCGCGCTTCCAATGAACTCAAGAAGAAAGGAATTTTTATCTCACCAGCAGGTGTTCGATGTGTATGGTTACGCAATGATCTGGAAACTTTTAAAAAAAGGCTGAAGTACTTAGAAGCCAGAATGGCCCAAGATGGAATGGTGTTAACTGATGCTCAAATCAATGCTTTAGAAAAAGCGAAAGAAGAAAAGAAAGCCCATGGAGAGATAGAAACCCATCACCCCGGCTATCTTGGAGCTCAGGACACCTATTATGTGGGAACTATCAAAGGAGTTGGAAGAATCTATCAGCAAACATTCATTGACACGTATTGTAAAGTAGCCCATGCTAAACTTTATGATCGTAAAAATGCATTGGTAGCTGCTGATATGCTAAATGATCGGGTTTTACCTTTCTACGAAGAGCAAGACTTACGACTTCTAAGAATATTAAGCGATAGAGGAACAGAATTCTGTGGCCATAGAGAGCACCACGAATATCAACTTTACCTGGCTATAGAGGATATAGATCATACAAAAACCAAGGCAAAAAGTCCGCAAACCAACGGAATCTGTGAACGCTTCCATAGGACGATTCAGGATGAGTTTTACGCCATTGCCTTTAGAAAAAAGATCTACACCTCCATTGAGGATATACAAGCTGATCTGGATGATTGGTTAAACTACTATAACAATGAAAGAACCCACTCCGGAAAACATTGTTTTGGAAAAACTCCGATGCAAACTTTGCTGGATAGCAAATATTTGGCTGATGAAAAAATGCTGGACTTACAATCGGAAAAACTCGTACCTTTATTAAAGGTAGGTGAAGCGGAAACAGGCTCTGGTGGAGACCAACCTGTCAGGAATAACTTACCTGATGACTGGAATGGTCAAGGGGCTCCAGACGAGCCCCTAAATCAGAATTATTCCAAGAATCAAAATGCCTAAAAAAACTCTTAACTGTCAGACAAGATCGGAGCTATTACA
>NZ_JBSYGH010000035.1:0-1563 GCF_054121495.1 Salegentibacter haimaensis | reverse complement strand
TTTTATCGTCGTTTAAAAGAAGCCCTTAACCTGGATTTCCTATATCCACTTACCCGGAAATTTTATGGCGAGAGCGGACAAAAAAGCATTGACCCTGTGGTATTTTTCAGAATCTGTCTGGTGGGCTATCTTGAAAATATTACTACAGATCGTGGTGTAATGGATCATTGTTCAATGCGCCTGGATATTCTTTTTTTTCTGGGATATGATGTAGACGAAGAATTGCCCTGGCACAGCACGATTAGCCGAACCCGACAACTTTTTCCTGAAGATATTTTTGAAGATGTGTTCACTAAAGTTTTAAAGTTATGCATTGATGCAGGACTCGTAAGTGGTCATACCCAGGCCATCGATTCTGCTCCGGTAAAGGCCAATGCTTCTATGGACAGCCTGGAGCTTAAAGTCCCGGCAGAAGATCTCGAGGAGCATCTCTCAAAGCTTCGAGTGCAAAGCAGCAGTGACCGAAAGGCCAAAGGGAACAAAGCTCCTAAAGAACAACAAAGAATAACAGCCAGTAAATCTGAGCTTCAGGAAATCAAGAGCCGTAACAAAAGATGGAGTGAGGACCAGGATATGAAGCCCGGTGCAAAAAACAAAGGCAGTAAATATACCAGCAACAAAACCCATTACAGCCCTACAGATCCAGATGCGAGGATTAGTGTCAAACCCGGTAAGGCAAGAAAACTAAACTACCTGTGCAATATCGCCGTTGATACTAGGACAAATGTGATAACAGATGTACAAGCCTAACACGCAGATAAAAAAGACACTACATACCTGCAGGACATCGCCGCCAGGTTGAACAGGCGCCTTCGCCGGGAAGGCCTTATTTGGGAAAACGTACTGGCAGATGCCGGTTACAGCAGCGGTGAAAATTATGCATACTTAGAGAAAAAGGGACTTACGACTTACATACCGCCTCACGGAACCTACAAAGGAGGGCCTGAAGGATTCCAATATTTCAAAGAAGGTAATTACTGGCTATGTCCCGAGGGGAAAAAAGTCACCTTCCGCAATCAAAAAATAGAAAACGGGAACCTAAAAGATAATTATTTTACTACAAGAGCAGATTGTAAAGGCTGTCCCATAAAAACAGCCTGCATTGGCAAAAGCCACGAAAAACGAATCAATATCACTGCTTATCGCGAGGAATATGACAGGAATATTGAACGGGTAAAAAGCAGGCGTGGCCGTTATATGAAAGGCAAACGCCAAAGTACTGTAGAGCCCGTTTTTGGCACTCTCAAAGAATTCCTAGGGCTGCGAAAAGTAAATACCATCGGTATTCGACAGGCCAATAAATGTATGTATTTGGCGACAATAGCTTACAACCTGAAGAAATACCTTAAAAACACAACTAAACGAGTGAAAACCGGGGCAAATGTAGTAGCAAAAGGCCTCACTTTTATAAACCCAAATTTATTGACTTTTCAAGCTATTATAAGGGTTCCTATTATCAATACTGGAGTTTTCATTTTTCCTTAAAGCAACCCCTAGAAAATTTCAATTAAAGCTGAAAAAGGAGTTAAATATGAAAATTAGAGGCTTGTGCAACGGTTACTA
>NZ_JBSYGH010000034.1:0-2064 GCF_054121495.1 Salegentibacter haimaensis | reverse complement strand
TTTGTGCTCGCTTGCTCAGCGGATTGTCCTACGGACAATCAAGCTCGCCAGCTCGCACAGTTTTTATACGAGACGTTATGCGTCATTAATAAGAGAAAATGAATCAACCAAAAATATTTCTAAGCTACTCCCATCGCAATAAAGAAAAAATTGACAAAATCAGAAAAATTCTAATTGATAATGGATATTTTGTCCTTAGCGATTACGAAGTAAAATATGGAGAATTTCTATCAGAGAAAATTTTTGAGCAAATTTTAGAAGCAGATTATTATGTAACATTTATAACTCCACAATATTTTGAATCTCAAAATTCATCAAATGAATTTTATAAAATCTTAGGTTATTCCCAAGAAAATAGGAAGAAAACAATTTTACCGGTTCTATTAGATTATACAATGTTACCACCAGAAATTGGGAATAGATTGTATCTGGATTGTATTGGTATGACTGCGGAAGATGTTGCTCTTAGTATAATAAAAGCCATATTTAAAAATGAAGGGCAAAAAGCAGCAGAAAAGGAAAAAATCGAGAAACGAATTGAGAAAATAAATACTTCTATAGTTCAATACATAGAACCTATAATTGAAGACTTAGAGGAAAGAGAATCAGAATTAAAGAAGAAGGCAAATCTATGGAATTGGATTGGGTATTTATCAATAGTAATAGGGGTAATAGGTGCAATTATCATAATAATAACTGATATTTTCAACAACACTAATTTCGATTGGAATAAGACTATATATTTAGGCATTAAAGGTGCTATCTTGTTAATTTTATTATTAGCATCATCAAAATATGCATTTACTCTTTCCAAATCTTATATGAGTGAAAGTATTAAAAATGCAGATAGAATTCACGCTATTTCATTTGGTAAATTTTACATTAATGTTTTCGAGAGCAGTATTAATCCTAATGATTTCAAAGAAATATTTGAAAATTGGAATTTAACAACAGATTCTTCATTTTCTTCAATATCAACAAATAACTATGATCCTAAAATCATTGAGAAAACAAACGATTTAATTAGAAGTATTAAGGATATTTCCAAGAATTAACGCCGCATAACAACGGCTCATCGCAAATAACGGGTTGCATGCTAAAAATTTCTATTTTAGAGACCAATTATTAAAACAACTAAGCCGACAAATCCGCGTCCTTACTCCCGCAACTTGCGATAGCCGGAACCGTTGTCAACCATAGCTCCTGAGCAAAATATAAAATGAAAACCAATGAAAATTAATAAAGTAGGTTACTACATTTTAAACGCCATATTATTTATATCAATAATTGTTGGGTTCTATGAACTGATAGATATTAAAACATTGATAGCAGTTTTTATAACCCCAGCTTTCATAATATCCGCCTCTTTAAGATATAAAAGTAAAAAAGAGAAAACCGTGGATTCCATTTAAAGCGGACTTTTTTAATCAGCCGCGGATTAATTTATCACTCTTGCGGACTTAAAAACGAATCGGCAACTCTTTCGTGCTCACTCAGCTGTGTCGCTACGGATTGACAACAACATATAAAAACAATGCTATCTTTAAAGTCTAATCGAAAAACCTGGCTGGCTTGCATCGTCTGATTTTCCTTCGGAAAATCATTCTGGCTGGCTCGCACAGTTTTTATACGAGACGTTGTCAACCATAGCTCCTGAGCAAAATATAAAATGAAAACCAATGAAAATTAATAAAGTAGGCTACTACATTTTAAACGCCATATTATTTATATCAATAATTGTTGGGTTCTATGAACTGATAGATATTAAAACATTGATAGCAGTTTTTATAACTCCAGCTTTCATAATATCCGCCTCTTTAAGATATAAAAGTAAAAAAGAGAAAACCGTGGATTCCATTTAAAGCGAACTTTTACTCAGCCGCGGATTAATTTATCACTCTTGCGGACTAAAAAACGAATCGGCAAATCTTTCGTGCTCACTCAGCTGTGTCGCTACGGATTGACAACAATGTATCCTATGAAAAGTAATAACCAGATTCTCTTCCAAATTTAATATTTAATTCTCTTTATTTCAATAGTTTATATTTTTTAGCGCGTTGAATT
>NZ_JBSYGH010000033.1:0-2183 GCF_054121495.1 Salegentibacter haimaensis | reverse complement strand
AAAAAATATAAACTATTGAAATAAAGAGAATTAAATATTAAATTTGGAAGAGAATCTGGTTATTGCTTTTCATAGGAGCCATTGTTGTGTGGCGTATTTTTTTTCAGATTTTCAAAATCCGAATTGGTTAATATTTTTATGTTACAATTTTTCTTTTCGTTCAGTTCGTGTACTTTTTGAATTTTCGACCAACCAAAGTCAGCTCCGATAACAACAAAATCGACTTTGCTCGTAATTCCAGATTTTATTATTCCGCCATTTTGT
The DNA here is from genome assembly GCF_054121495.1 of Salegentibacter haimaensis. Lineage (NCBI taxonomy): Bacteria > Pseudomonadati > Bacteroidota > Flavobacteriia > Flavobacteriales > Flavobacteriaceae > Salegentibacter > Salegentibacter haimaensis. The sequence goes on along the minus strand of NZ_JBSYGH010000033.1, from coordinate 1,919 downwards.
TCGATAAATTTTTTCGCTGTACTTCTGTCTGTCGTTATTTCTCCAGTAAAAATAAATCCTTTGTTCTTAATCTCAATTTTTTCGAGTTCTCCGTCTTTTAGTGAATACGCTTGAACATAATCAAGATTTTGATTTTTAATTTCGGCTGTTTCTTTTTGTCGAATTATTTTTTCTTGAATTTCTCCGAAACTCAAAGTTTTTATTAAACTTTCATAATCGGGATAAAGTTCTGCAAGTTCTCCAAATACATAAGCACAAACTTTTGCATCTTGTTCAGGATTATGTTTGTCAATATATTCAATGTCAAATTTTTCTGCGAGTTCAGCTAACTTTTTTGAATTTCCTGTTTTCTCCGCAAGTTGCATTGTGTCCAAGTAGTTAATATTGAAATCTGAAATTGAATAGTGTTCAAAGAGGTTTTTTAAAACACTCAAATCCATACTTGCGTTATGGAACACAATTAAGTTTTGATTAAAATATTTTGAAAGTTCAAATTCCCAAAGTTCATCGAAAGTCATTGCGTAATCTACATCTTCGGCTGTAATTCCGTGAATTCCAATATTTCTGCTTGAGAATTTTTCGGTTTCTGGCGGTTTGATGTGAAAACTTGTTTGATAAGCTATTCTGTCATTTTTTATGAAAACCAAGCCTAAAGCACAAGCACTAACTCGGTTTTGGTTTGCTGTTTCAAAGTCAATTACAATATGGTCAAATTTACTGTCGAAATATTCTGGAAAACTGTGAGGATTTTTAAATTCAGATGTTGAAACTTTTTGTTTAATCGCTTGTTCGTATTGCGGTTTAAATTGAATTCCGTTTGCTTTGGCTTTCTCGTACCATTTTTGCAAATGAGGTGCAAAAGTCAATTCCACAAAGTTGTAGAATAGAAATTCATTTTCCGTTTGAGGATTTATTCCGCTAACTGAAATTTCAATCGGATTTTCTATTTTTTCTTTCTTTTTGAACCAATTAAACATTGTTAAATTCTTTTTTCGATTTTTTGGTCAATATGACACACAACGGTTTTGTGTATGGCTCGTTGCGGGAAATCCGCGAGGATTTTCCGCCGTAACCGAAAGATAGCAAATTGCAATGAATTCCGATTAGGAATTCAGCCGCAATGAGCTATACACGTTGTTGTAGCACGTTATTTTATTCGGTTTTTTATTTCGTTTAATAGTTTATTCTGTTCAAGATTTTTTTCAAATTCAGCTTCTTGGTTGAACATATTGTCCTTTCCAAAAAAGAGTTGACTTTCGTGATAGTAAAACAATGCCCAATTCAGACTTCCGTCAAATATTGTCAGGTCAGTATCCCAAAACATTCCTTCCCAATATTTGATTACCATTTTCCAAGTCAGCATTATTGCTTGCCCAGAATTGTCAGATTCCACAAAAACATATTTGTCAAATGGGATTCCGAGATTATAGAGCCATTTTTTAATTTCCGAATCACAGTCCATTGTAATTTGAAACTTCTTTTCGGTTTTGAAATATCCTTTCGTAAATGGACTCCAATCAGTGCCAGTTGAGTAAGCTAACATTTTAGAAGAATTCAGATATTCTTTTACAATTTCAGTTCCTTTTTTATTCAGAAAATTAATTTGGTCTTTATGCTCTTTAGAAATCTTTTCAGCTTCTTCTGGCGACCAAAGAAAAGACCAACTTTTTGGAAAGTCAGTTTTATATTCCGCTAAATTTTCTTCTAAAACGTTCATTTTTTAATGTGCTACAACGTCTCGTATAAAAACTGTGCGAGCTGGCGAGCGTGATTGTCCGCAGGACAATCAGGCATTGCAAGCGAGCACAGAACTTCGATTCGAGACAGGTTTTAGCATTGTTTTTAGCATCAATGAAAAAGCAGTAATCGAGTATCTTTAAAATTCACCAAAACTCTAAAGATATGGAAACCCGAGTTAC
>NZ_JBSYGH010000032.1:0-2259 GCF_054121495.1 Salegentibacter haimaensis | reverse complement strand
TGGGGTAATTAGCTGCAAAAATAAGGCCCAAATTTTTGTTCACGAAACAATTTGTACTTGTTTAACGATTGCTAAAGGAAGATCTAACGAAATTTTAATCTGATTGAGAGGAAAAAGGATGGATTTGGGAATGGAAGGAGGGCTTTGATTCTGGGCTAATCTAATTTATTAATTCGGCGCAAGAGTTAAGCCTCGAAACCAAAACGACATATATTGTCGTTTCAAAATCTTTAATTTATATTTCAGGATTGGTCAGCGAGACTTTAAAACCAGATTTAACCAGCCTTAAAAAATCCAAAGAATATGAATATTAAAAAAACCGAAAACCTACAATCCAGAACCGGGAACTGAAAAAATTCAAGATTCAAGATTAAAGATTCAAAGTTTGTTAAAAACTGAGAACCCGGAATTAAGAATCCTCGTTTCTCTAAATACAATCTGGAAAAACATTCGTGAATTCGTGGCAACTTTTTAAAAAACCGAAAACCCACAACGCAGAACCGAAAGCAGAGGACTCAGAGCAGAGAACCGGAAAAATTCAAGATTTAAGGTTTAAGGCCATAGAAGTTAATCAATTCAGCTTTTATATATTTATCATTCTTTAAAATTCATAACGATGTTCGATGTATTATCAGATTATAAAACAGATCATTTCTTTTTAACCGGGGATCAGGAACTCCACGAGGTAAGCAATGCCCCTAAAGAAGGAATGGGGGTTTTCCTGGTTTATGAGTTGAAAAACGGGCGTATTAATCTGGTATATGTAGGTGCTGCAGGTAAAGTGAAACATACCGGAAGAAAAATAGCGAAAACGGGTTTTTATGAAGATTTGATTAATGGCGAGCATTTTGGTGGAAAACGCCCGGAAACCTGGAAACAAAAGCTAAAAAAAGAAAAAATTGATGCCCTTGATATCTACTGGTATGAAACCTATAATCAGAACATAAAGGATATTCCGGCCTTCGTACAGGGACAGGTGATCCAGTTACATTTCGATATGCAGGGCCGGCTTCCCGAATGGAATGAACAATATTAATTATTCATTAGCCTTCAAATGCTTTATGTAATTATTCAATAAACTCCTTATTTGTTCTGCCGCGACGGGATTCGCCGAATGAACCTTAAACTTTAACGGCCGCAAATTCAGCCCCGACTCATACACCAGCCATTTAGCTGCAGCATAACCATCCAAAGCCACTTCACCATTCCCATCCAGCCCCAAATCATTATCGAAACTAATGAATTTTGGAAGTCCGTGTTTCTGAATATAGCTCACAAACTCATCATAACTTCTTACTACCTCAAATTCGGAGATCTGGTCTGCCTCATAAACCATATCTACGCTGCGCAAGTCATCAAGAAATAATTTTTTCATTTATTTACCCTAAGTTCTATAGATTTCCGCCAGGGCTTATCTTATGATGTATTTCATAATCCTGGTTGCGGTCACTATTTTGCCCTTTAGTTCTCTATTATTCCACAATTAGAAAAACCCACAGACCGAAGCAGAATTATTTACATTACCTGGCACCTGAATTTGCTGGTTATCCCGGCAAATATGCGAAGCCTTAGCGTCAGGGTATGACGTTTCAGAATAAAATTGAAGTGATTAATCAGGATTGACAAAAATGCTCACTACGCCGGTTGTATCGCTAATTTCATAAGTTCCACCAAGGATATCCAATTCTGTTAACCTAGTGGAAGTACAGCCTTCACTACTCGATTTCTCCAGCGTAAACGCTATATCAAATTCTATTTCTTCCCTGATGCTAACGGTATAAATATCAGACTTCGACTCCCAACCCAATAATACACTTACCACATTACGTTCTGGTATAATTTCAAAGTCAACGTTCTCCCCATCATTATTTCGTATTTGCAGCTGATTTTCTTCAAACGATTCATCTTCAAACAAATTTTCACCTGTTGTTTCATTTACGACTTCAAATGCCAAACCAGCCGGCCCCGTAGCACAAAGCCTGCCCTCATCGGTGATATCGCGCATCCAGTAAAAATCAGGGATATAAGAAATACTACAAATAAATTTTTCATTCTTTTAAAATTATAATTTCGGGTATAAGTTACGGTCTTTTTAGAATGATAAAAAATGCCCTCCTTTTAGAGGGCTGTTGCAGCAGAACCTTTTTTGAAGCCTCGGGGGAACCAGTGACTTTCAGAAACCAAAAGAGGCCGTCTTAAAAGCTATTTTTAGACGGTCTTTTTTTATTCGTGCTTTAGGCAGTTTTACAATGTTATTGT
>NZ_JBSYGH010000031.1:3397-5750 GCF_054121495.1 Salegentibacter haimaensis | reverse complement strand
CAACTCAAAACTAGGCGTATCTTTGCATCCGCTTTCAGGGATAACGGGAGTTAAGCTGTAGGCGGGAGTTCTTAGAAATAGTGGAATTGGAAGAGGTTTTGAGCGACAAAAACGGCCTTTGAAAAAAATATAATTTTTTTCTTGCCAGGAATAAAAACCGCGCTATATTTGCAGCCGCAAAAACAAGCAGCGAAACGTTCATTTCTGATTCTGGTACGACTGAAAAAACCTTAAAATTTTCCAAAGAAATTTTTTGGATATAAAAGAAAAACAGTTGTATATTTGCAGCCGCTTTCAGCGAGTCAGCGAGAGTTCACTAAGAAATACTGACAGGAAATCCCGGGTGGGTACGTAAAAAGAAAGGTTCGAGTCCTTTGATTTCAACAAAGAATCCTTCCGTTGCGGAATGATCCTCACCCTTTGGGGGAGGTGGCCGAAGGCCGGAGGGGGAGTTCATTGATTTATTGAATTGACAGCGCGTACGTTTTTCGAGAGAAGAACGATACAAATAATTTTAGAATTAAGACTAGAGAAGTCATCTTTGAGTACGAATTTTTGATTGTTGTTATTATATTAAAAAGACAACGATGAAGAGTTTGATCCTGGCTCAGGATGAACGCTAGCGGCAGGCCTAACACATGCAAGTCGAGGGGCAGCACAGATTGCTTGCAATCTGGTGGCGACCGGCGCACGGGTGCGTAACGCGTATACAACCTACCTTTTGGAGGGGAATAGCCCAGAGAAATTTGGATTAATACCCCATAGTATATAGGAATCTCCTGATTTTTATATTAAACATTTATGGCCATTAGATGGGTATGCGTCCTATTAGCTAGTTGGTGTGGTAACGGCACACCAAGGCTACGATAGGTAGGGGTCCTGAGAGGGAGATCCCCCACACTGGTACTGAGACACGGACCAGACTCCTACGGGAGGCAGCAGTGAGGAATATTGGACAATGGGCGAGAGCCTGATCCAGCCATGCCGCGTGCAGGAAGACTGCCCTATGGGTTGTAAACTGCTTTTACAGAGGAAGAACCACCCCCACGTGTGGGGGTTTGACGGTACTCTGCGAATAAGGATCGGCTAACTCCGTGCCAGCAGCCGCGGTAATACGGAGGATCCAAGCGTTATCCGGAATCATTGGGTTTAAAGGGTCCGTAGGCGGATAAATAAGTCAGTGGTGAAAGTCTGCAGCTCAACTGTAGAATTGCCATTGATACTGTTTATCTTGAGTTATTATGAAGTGGTTAGAATGAGTAGTGTAGCGGTGAAATGCATAGATATTACTCAGAATACCGATTGCGAAGGCAGATCACTAATAATCGACTGACGCTGATGGACGAAAGCGTAGGTAGCGAACAGGATTAGATACCCTGGTAGTCTACGCCGTAAACGATGGTTACTAGCTGTTCGGCCTAATTGAGGGCTGAGTGGTTAAGCGAAAGTGATAAGTAACCCACCTGGGGAGTACGTTCGCAAGAATGAAACTCAAAGGAATTGACGGGGGCCCGCACAAGCGGTGGAGCATGTGGTTTAATTCGATGATACGCGAGGAACCTTACCAGGGCTTAAATGTAGTCTGACAGGGCTGGAAACAGCTTTTTCTTCGGACAGATTACAAGGTGCTGCATGGTTGTCGTCAGCTCGTGCCGTGAGGTGTCAGGTTAAGTCCTATAACGAGCGCAACCCCTGTGGTTAGTTGCCAGCGAGTCAAGTCGGGAACTCTAGCCAGACTGCCGGTGCAAACCGCGAGGAAGGTGGGGATGACGTCAAATCATCACGGCCCTTACGTCCTGGGCCACACACGTGCTACAATGGTAGGGACAGAGAGCAGCCACTTCGCGAGAAGGAGCGAATCTACAAACCCTATCACAGTTCGGATCGCAGTCTGCAACTCGACTGCGTGAAGCTGGAATCGCTAGTAATCGGATATCAGCCATGATCCGGTGAATACGTTCCCGGGCCTTGTACACACCGCCCGTCAAGCCATGGAAGCCGGGGGTACCTGAAGTCGGTCACCGCAAGGAGCCGCCTAGGGTAAAACTGGTAACTGGGGCTAAGTCGTAACAAGGTAGCCGTACCGGAAGGTGCGGCTGGAACACCTCCTTTCTAGAGCTATTGCACTTTAAGTGCAAAGCGCAATAATCAAAGGGGAGTTCTTAAAGATCTTTTTTGGTCTTGATTCTAAGCTGTCGATTTAATTATAAAGAATACGAGAAAGTTAGTAGTTGTAGGCATCTAATGACTAACAGACTACCGACTATCGACTAAACACAGTCTCATAGCTCAGCTGGTTAGAGCGCTACACTGATAATGTAGAGGTCGGCAGTTCGAGTCTGCCTGAGACTAC
>NZ_JBSYGH010000031.1:0-3297 GCF_054121495.1 Salegentibacter haimaensis | reverse complement strand
TCCTCTATTCCTTATAAATTATACATTACAAAAGTTCATTACATTTTGAAGAGATTTTGCACAACCAGGGTGCTAGAGCGTCCCGATTTCACATCGGGAAGGTCATCGGTTCGACTCCGATATTCTCCACAAGAAGCCCCTCCCGGCCTCCCCAAAGGGGAGGAGAGAGTAACGCTTAGTTCCCCCTTTGGGGGCTAGGGGGCTAAAGTTCATTGACATATTGAGAAACAAAGAATACGAGAAACTACAGTTATAGAATTGATATTTTATAACGAGGTAAATAAATAATAGAATACTTAGTGATTTATAGAAATAGGTCACGAGAAATTCGAGCATAAGCAAGAAGCATACAAGCTAGATAAGGGCGTATGGGGAATGCCTAGGCTCTCAGAGGCGATGAAGGACGTGATAAGCTGCGATAAGCTGCGGGGACTGGCACATACAGTTTGATCCGCAGATTTCCGAATGGGGCAACCCACTTAACTGAAGGTTAAGTACTCCGCAAGGAGGGCGAACCCGGGGAACTGAAACATCTAAGTACCCGGAGGAAGAGAAAACAATAGTGATTGCGCTAGTAGTGGCGAGCGAACGCGCATTAGCCCAAACCAATGAGTTTACGGACTTATTGGGGTTGTAGGACCACGATATTTGTTGCACGATGAATTAGAATCCTTTGGAAAGAGGAGCCATAGACGGTGATAGCCCGGTATAGGTAAGTTGTTGTAATGATAGTGGTATCCTGAGTAGTGCGGGGCACGTGAAACCCTGTATGAATCCGGCGGGACCATCCGCCAAGGCTAAATACTCCTGAGAGACCGATAGTGAACCAGTACCGTGAGGGAAAGGTGAAAAGAACCCTGAACAAGGGAGTGAAAAAGATCCTGAAACCATACGCTTACAAGCGGTCGGAGTCCCGATTTATCGGGATGACGGCGTGCCTTTTGCATAATGAGCCTACGAGTTAACGTTGCCAGCAAGGTTAAGCATTTAAGATGTGGAGCCGTAGCGAAAGCGAGTCTGAACAGGGCGTTTGAAGTTGGTAGTGTTAGACGCGAAACCGTGTGATCTACCCTTGGGCAGGTTGAAGCTGTGGTAACACATAGTGGAGGACCGAACCCGTTGACGTTGAAAAGTCTTGGGATGACCTGAGGGTAGGGGTGAAAGGCCAATCAAACTCGGAAATAGCTCGTACTCCCCGAAATGCATTTAGGTGCAGCGATATGATAGTTTTATAGAGGTAGAGCTACTGATTGGATGCGGGGGCTTCACCGCCTACCAATTCCTGACAAACTCCGAATGCTATAAAATGTTTTATATCAGTGAGGGCATGGGTGCTAAGGTCCGTGTCCGAGAGGGAAAGAACCCAGACCATCAGCTAAGGTCCCCAAATGTATGTTAAGTTGAATAAACGCGGTTGAACTGCCCAGACAGCTAGGATGTTGGCTTGGAAGCAGCCATTCATTTAAAGAGTGCGTAACAGCTCACTAGTCGAGCGGTTCGGCATGGATAATAATCGGGCATAAACATACTACCGAAGCTATGGATTCTAACGTTAAGTTAGAGTGGTAGGGGAGCATTGTAATGGGGTTGAAGGTGTACTGCGAGGTATGCTGGACTAATTACAAAAGAAAATGTAGGCATAAGTAACGATAATGCGGGCGAGAAACCCGCACACCGAAAGACTAAGGTTTCCCCAGCTATGCTAATCAGCTGGGGGTTAGTCGGGACCTAAGGCGAACCCGAAGGGGGTAGTCGATGGACAACAGATTAATATTTCTGTACTTGCCCCACGTTAAAGCGGACGGAGGCGAGAAGTTGGTGCGTGCTGACGGAATAGCACGTTGAAGCCAGTGGTAACACGGCGATAGTACACAAAAGCTTCGGCCGGCGTGATAATCCAGCGGATCGACTTCCAAGAAAAGCGAGTGGTGGCAACCCGTACCGCAAACCGACACAGGTAGTTGGGATGAGAATTCTAAGGTGCTCGAGAGATTCATGGCTAAGGAACTAGGCAAAATGGGCCCGTAACTTCGGGAGAAGGGTCGCCCCGTATAGCAATATACGGGGCCGCAGTGAAGAGGTCCAGGCGACTGTTTATCAAAAACACAGGACTCTGCGAAATCGAAAGATGAAGTATAGGGTCTGACACCTGCCCGGTGCCGGAAGGTTAAGAGGAGATGTTAGCTTTTAGCGAAGCATTGAATTGAAGCCCCGGTAAACGGCGGCCGTAACTATAACGGTCCTAAGGTAGCGAAATTCCTTGTCGGGTAAGTTCCGACCTGCACGAATGGTGCAACGATCTGGACACTGTCTCAGCCATGAGCTCGGTGAAATTGTAGTATCGGTGAAGATGCCGATTACCCGCTACGGGACGAAAAGACCCCGTGCACCTTTACTATAGCTTAGTATTGACTTTGGACAAGTGATGTGTAGGATAGGTGGGAGACTTTGAAGCGCCGTCGCCAGGCGGTGTGGAGTCATTGTTGAAATACCACCCTTTACTTGTTCGGAGCCTAACCTCATTGATTGAGGGACAGTGCTTGGTGGGTAGTTTGACTGGGGTGGTCGCCTCCAAAAGAGTAACGGAGGCTTCTAAAGGTTCCCTCAGCACGCTTGGTAACCGTGCGTAGAGTGCAATGGCATAAGGGAGCTTGACTGAGAGACATACAGGTCGATCAGGTACGAAAGTAGAGCATAGTGATCCGGTGGCGCCGTATGGAAGGGCCATCGCTCAAAGGATAAAAGGTACGCCGGGGATAACAGGCTGATCTCCCCCAAGAGCTCACATCGACGGGGGGGTTTGGCACCTCGATGTCGGCTCGTCACATCCTGGGGCTGGAGAAGGTCCCAAGGGTTGGGCTGTTCGCCCATTAAAGTGGCACGCGAGCTGGGTTCAGAACGTCGTGAGACAGTTCGGTCTCTATCTGTAGTGGGCGTTAGAAATTTGAGTGGATCTGACTCTAGTACGAGAGGACCGAGTTGGACCAACCTCTGGTGTATCTGTTGTTCCGCCAGGAGCACTGCAGAGTAGCTACGTTGGGAAGGGATAAGCGCTGAAAGCATATAAGCGCGAAACCCACCACAAGATGAGATTTCTTTAAAGGACCGTGGGAGACGACCACGTTGATAGGCCATAGGTGTAAAGGCAGCAATGTCATAGCCAAGTGGTACTAATAATCCGTAAAGCTTGATGCGACCAGCCCCCTCTAACTCCCCCAAAGGGGGAGGATAAAAGGGGGCGACTTGAATGCTTGCCTTGTAGTATACCTCTATTTTTTGTTTCTTATATATGTCAAC
>NZ_JBSYGH010000030.1:0-6191 GCF_054121495.1 Salegentibacter haimaensis | reverse complement strand
AATTAAATTTGTTTTGAGGCATTTTCTCGTTTATAGCAAGCGTAAATTTTTAGTGGCTATTATTACACACAACGGTTTGGCTAAGAGCAGGCGGGCATTAAATCCCAATTCCCTGTTCGCCACGATCAAGGTTTGTTGGAAGTAATCACTTTCATTTTAGCACTTTCCGCCCGCTTGCTCTTAGGTAATGTTGGCAAAAGTTATTGGCCCTCATCTTTTATTAATGCTATTATTCGAGGGATGAATTCTTGAAAATTAATCTTTTCCCTGTCATCCCAATACTCATTTTCTATTAGATTGACCACTTTGCGATACAACGGACTTCCATAAGATTCGTTCAAGGCAAGATGCTCTTCGGCTTCTTCAATTCCAATATATTTTTCCTTCAAAAATATGGTAACTGCATCCGATATGATTTCGTGGATGTAGTAATAGGTGTTTTGGGCTTCACTTTCAAATGTTTTAAAATTTTCTGAAAGTAAGTCTGAATATTTAAGTGCTAGTATTTCATTACGATATGGAGCGTTCAGCTGTTCCCAATAAAGATGGCTTACCTCGTGCCATACATTGTTGTTTAGTGACTCTTTAGAATATTCAAAGTTGGGTTCTTTACTTTCATTATCGATATACCTTTTGTCAAACGGGATAATGACAGGAGCATAAATTTTGTTTTCGGGGCTGATTGCTTCCTGAAAAATATTTGCCCTAAGCACCACTCCTATGGGTGAGATAGAGAAGAATATTTTTTGCCCTAATGGTGCTTGATAGAAATTTTCCAATGTTTGCAATGGTTTCTCTTCCTGTAATTTAGTTTGGAATTGATTTTCCCATTTGCTGTAGTTATCCTTTTGGCTGGCAAAAAAGCCCATAAAATCAGAAGCTCTGGCAAATTCCGCACACAATGTCAGATAGTCGATAAGGATGTTTTCATCCACTATCTGATCAAAATAGCCGTATTTTTCAGGGAATGTTATACTATAATCCGGGAATTGGATACACCAACCCAAATCAACAAAGTCATTATAGGGAAGCTTCTTGGCAACCTCAACCACAGGATGGTCTTTGAAGTGGACAAACCACTCGTCCACTGCTTTTTGATAACTTGAGTTTTGTACTGCCGGACTATAGACCCCACCCAGATAATTGATGATGTGCAACAGCTCCGTGCCCTTATGTACTTCAACCACATAATTATGTTGGCTTTGGGCTGCATTGGAAAATACCAAAAATAGGATTGTGATTATAACAGATCTCATTTGTTTTAAAGTAATAAGCTTATTTCTTTTTGCGGTATGTGCCAAATCCTTTGATGATCCATTCTTCATCAAATGCTGAGGCATATTCAATTTCAATAGTGGCTTTTTGTTCAGAAAAAATGGTTCTTAAATACTTTGCACTGTGCTGGTCATTCTCAACGGCAAGGAGAATGATTTTTTCGCCTGAGGGGACTAGCCTGTCCACGTACAAGTCGGTATAGATATAATCCAAGGAATCTTTTTTAAACCCCTGATGTTGAAGAAATCTCCCAGGGTCTTCATTATATATTTCTCCCTCATAAAGGATCCGGATACTTTTTATGAATGCAGGTCCCAACCCATTATTAATCAAAATCAATTCATATTCAAGCTCATTGGGACTGGAACTTCCCAACTCGAGATACGGTAAAACGGAGGCACTCAATTGCTTTTGATAAAGTTCAAATTGCTTTCTGTTCAGGTTGGTTTGATGAATGAGAATGTAAAGTGTGCCCAGACTAATTAAAACAGCTGAGACACTTAAAATCCTATCGGTATATTTTAATATTTGAGGAAACTTTAATTTCATCGTGATGTATTTTGCATTGCTATTTATTCTAATATGGACTTTATATCAACCACTTCAAAATCAGGATTGGATTCAAAAAAATGCTTGAGCAAGGGAATATGTCCCTGCCCATAAATAACCAGTATTGCTTTGTCTGTTGATTGCACTTGCCTTAAAATATTGGTATAGATATGAAGGTTTGTTTTGTACCACCCGGCAACCAGTTCAGTCCCCTCGTAATTACTTCCACTGCCTACTTTTGCGTAATACTTTGTATAAAGTTGCAGGTTTTTTTTGAGGGTATTTGGGCTATTTAGATATATGAGATTATCAGCTACAGATAGGTTCTTTTCCATTTCATTCATTTCCTGTACAAACCCTTGTCCATATTGGTGTGTTTCTTTGATGATATACTGTTGGTCATACACTTCTGCTGCTTGCTCAACAGTCGTGGTGTTAAACTTTCCTAGATAATTCACGCAGGTCAACCGGGGCAGGTTCAATTTTTTTGCGGTTTGGAATCCAAGCAAATCAATCTCGTTAAGCTCGAGTTCATACGTGCCTTCAAGATATCGCTGATACTGCCTGTCTACACCTTCCTGTTTATTTACAGGTATTTCGATGCATATTTGATCGGGATTGAAGCGTGCCAGTTTTAGGACAACTTCTTCAATTTCCTTTTGCTTTTGTTCCGTTAATTTTAATGCATTTGTACTGTAGGTATCCTGTGTGGAAGGCGTAAAATGAATACTCCCCAATAGGGCAATTTGGATTTTTTCTTTTTTTTCAACTTGCCCAAAGGTTGAAGAGAACAAGAGTAAGCCTGTCAAGATTATTAGATGTCTCATTTTTAAATTAAAAATTTTTGCCAACGGCAGTCTGTCTAAAAACCTCTTGGTTGCTGCCAATTATGGACTAAAATAAGGTTTTTTAGGGAAGGTTTTAAAATGATCTGTAAAATGTATCTGCTAAATCAAAATGCTTCTTAGTCCTTAAAATCGATCTATCGCTGCATAACCAGGTTGTAAAATAGCTATGAATGGTCTTCAGGAGTATGCTCCAGGCTTTTTTACCTATTAGATTCAATATTCGTTTGAGATTATAGGCAATAAAGATGAAGCCAACATCTGCAGAAGCACGTTTTTTGCCTTGTTTGGAAAGGATATGGTCAAAGCCCCATTGCCTTTTTATAGTCCCAAAGGGGTGTTCCACGATGGCCTGTCTTTGCCGATACAATTCCGGATCCGCCTCCATATTCCTTCGGTTTTCTTCATAAACAGCCGTAAATATATTCCTGGCAAGGATCCTTCCGTTTATGGCCGTGGTACAAAATTCCCGCACCGGGCATCCTTTGCAGGCTTTTGTTTTATATTGTTTGAATTTTGACTCATTGGATTTTCCCCTGTGGTTGGTGTAATAGTTCCCATTGGTTTTTAGTAAATGCTGCTCCGGACATGTATAATGATCTTCTTGCTGGTCATAAATAAAATTTTGAATATTGTATTTAGGATCTGGTGCATTGGAGGCGGGGGCCGGAATAGCCACCAGGGTTTTAATCTTTAGCTTTTGCGCAATTTCCAGTTCAGACCCTGTATGGTAGCCTTTATCAAAGAGTGCGGTAAAATCGGTGCTTCCCAGGACGGCCTTTGCTCTTCGGACCATCGCCCCCATAGCTTTGGAGTCATTGCGATTGGTCACCTCGTAATCAATGGGGATGCAATGCTCGGCATCAACGGTGGACTGGACATTGTAAGCTACCTCCGTAATATTATTGCGTAGGACCATATGCCGGCTCTCGGGATCGGAAGTAGAGATCTGCTCTTCTTTGGTTTGATCCAACTGGTTCTGTAACCTGTGGTAATTATTCTTTCGTTTGTTGTGCTTATCTATCTCTTTATGGATGCTTTCTTTAGCTAAAGTACCATCGGCATTTTCCAGGGCCTTGTTATATTCCTGAAGTTTATTCTCGATATACTGCAGGTGGCGGTCAATCTTCTTTTTATTGAAATTGTTCTTTTTGCTATTCTGGGCCCTTAGTTTTGTACTGTCCCCTGCAATAAGCTTTCCCCCAATAAGGTTGAAGTTTTTGGCCAGCACCACCGTAGCTCGGAACACCTTTTTTATGGCCTCGGGATTATCTTTTCTAAAATTGGCAATGGTATTGTGGTCTGGGGAAAGTTGCCCTAGAAGCCAGATCAGTTCAATATTGCGTTTGCACTCACGCTCCAACATCCTTGAGGAGCGAAGCCGGTTCATATACCCATAGATGAATAACTTGAGCAATACTCCTGGGTGGTAGGCTGGACGTCCGCCTTCGGGGAAATGCACCCGAAAACCCATATGCTTCAGGTCCAGGCTATCCACAAAAATATCTACGGCCCTGACCTCGTTCTCCTGTTCGATAGTATCATCTAATGACACCGGGAACAGCGAGGATTGTTTGCGATCTTTTCCTTCTATAAATCTCATAGCATGAAAGTACTGCAAATGCTCAATCGCTGATAAAACCAGAATGATAAGAAATGAACAAAGTTATTAAGATTCAGAAGGTTATTAGACAGTCTGACGGTCTCGGTTATCGCCAGTTGGCGGAGTAAGGGACGCGGATTTGTCGGCTTAGTATTGGTTTGTTGGTCAAGTCAATTATTTTCTTTCTTCCGCTGCCGCTTATTGGCGATGAACCGTTGTTGTTGCCAGTTTTAGTTTGTACTAATGCTTTTGATATCTTCTAAAGTCAGAACTTTATAATCGATATCCATATCTTTTGCACTCTCTTCTATACTTTGTTCAAATCCAATTTTTTTTCTTAATTCATTAACCGAGGAAGGAGACTCGATTGGCCATATAAATGATTCCCATATGATTTCATCCGTTTTGGGATCTTTAATTTCACGTCCGCTTGCTTGCGTCCCATATTTTTGCGGCAATCCTTTATACATTAACATTCTATCTTCCATCATAGCCACTAAAGTCATTGGTATTTCGTTTTCTAAACCTGCTTTTTTTATTAATGGGAAATATTCTTCAATTCTTTTTGAATGCTGTATAACACTCCAGGCAACTGTATTTGTTGGTTTTCCAACTATCGATTTTCCTGGATAACCATATTTATCAATAATACTGGAAATCTGCTGAATATTTATTGTGTCCTGTTTTGATACAATTTCCCAACCTTCTTCTTTAAATTCTTCCCACGTATATCCAAACTTTGTTAGAATGGATTTCTTTTCTTCATTTAAAATTGGATAAAATAATTTTCTAAGTTCTTGATCCTTTTCTTCAATAGAATCAAGTTTTACCTTAAGGTCATAATTGATTTCTTGAGCAGAAATATTCGTTATGATTAAAAGAAGTATTATGGTAATTGTATATCTCATTTTTCTTGACTAAAATTGGCTACAACGGCCGCGCATAACACAAGTCGCGGGAAATAGGACTCGGAGTTGTCGGCTTATTGATTTTTAATTGGTTTCTAAAATAACCATTTTCACTATACTACCCGCTATTTGAGTTATGCGCTGTTAGCTCCTGTATTTTTTTGTTCGGATTAATAATCCTGGACGAGAACTTCAGTCGGAATGTGTAGGGTAGTATGTAATTTCCTTACCATTTCTAAAGTCAACTTTCTTTTTCTGTTTAAAATTTCGCTTACTCTACTTTTGAACCCAAAAACTTCGGCAAGATCTTTTTGTTTCATTCCCATTTGTTCCATTCTAAATTTAATGGCTTCTATTGGATCAGGCATCCCTATCGGAAAATGCTCATTTTCATAATTATCAACTAAAATGGCTAATATTTCCAATTCATCACCTTCTTCAGTTCCTCTTTTTGCATCAAAAATCTCATCAAGTCTTTGAAGAGCATTTTGATAATCTTCTTCGTTTCTAATCGGTTTAATTCTCATCTTATTAAATATTATTAGCGTCTATTTTATCATATTCTGCGTGAGTTCCAATAAATCTTATGTAGCAGATCTGATACTCAAAATTGAACTTCACAATTAATCTATAGGAGTTACCTTTGATGTTGAAAACAATTCTGTTTTCTTGTAGAATACTTGCACTCGGATAATCTTTCTTTAGATCATTTATATTATTCCAATTTGTTTTTTCAGTTTCTCGATACCACGATTTTAATTGTTGTTCACTATCAGCGTGTTTTATCCAAAAATCACGTAAAGTTCGTTTCGCAATAATTCTCACATTAAATTATTTTGAAACAAAGATAGATTAAAATTACCAAAATGGTAACTAAATTTTCTGAAAAAATATTGGAGCTAACGTCCCGTATAAAAACAGTGCGAGCTGGCGCGCGTGATTGTCCGCAGGACAATCAGCGATACAAGCGAGCATTGATTTTCGATTTGGTACTAAGATAGCATTGTTTTT
>NZ_JBSYGH010000029.1:0-6495 GCF_054121495.1 Salegentibacter haimaensis | reverse complement strand
AGTCGAGGGATCACCGCCTTGTTTTTTAAAAGACCTTTACAGCAATGTAAGGGTCTTTTTTTTGGAGGAAAGTGAACTATCCCGGTTTCCTGGTGAAACCTGTATTCAAAATTCTTCCGCTAAAGGAGAACAAAGAGCTTTGCATCCTGGAGCTTCAGAGGTATCCCTAAATCTTTATTGAGCTAAAAAGAATTCGATTTCAATAAAAAAGAAAGCCTTTTTCACTAGAGAAAAAGGCTTCTTTCCTAAAAAAATAATGACATTTAAGCCGCAGGCAAATCACCCGGACCTTTAAGCGGAAGTTTAGATTCTCCCATTAAATAGGCGTCTACATAATGAGCAGCTTCTCTTCCTTCAGAAATAGCCCATACAATTAACGACTGGCCTCTGCGCATATCACCTGCCACAAAAATATTAGGTTTATTGGTTTGATAGGTTTTTCCTGCTTCGATATTTGTTCTGTCATCCAATTCCAGGTCTAGCTGCTCACTAAGCGTTTTTTCGGGTCCTGTGAAACCCAAAGCAAGAAGCACCAGGTCACAGGGCCATTCCTTTTCAGAACCTTCGACTTCAATCAATTTGGGGCGTTTTCCTTCCTGCTTTACCCATTCAATCTCTACGGTTTTCAAGGCTTTTAAATTCCCTGCCTCATCTTTCACGAATTCCTTTGTACTTATACTCCAGTTTCTATCAACACCTTCTTCGTGAGAAGAACTTGTCTTTAGGGTAAAGGGCCAATAGGGCCAGGGATTCTCCAAATCTCTTTCGGCATTTGGTTTGGGCATTATCTCAAAGTTTGTGACCGATTTAGCTCCATGTCGATTACTGGTACCCACACAATCTGAGCCCGTATCCCCGCCACCTATTACGATAACATTCTTTCCGGCTGCATTCCAGCGGGCTTCCCTAGCACAAATTCCATCTACAACTTCATTGTTATGTTTTAAGAAATCCATTGCCTGCTCTACACCTTTAGCGTCGGCACCCTTAATTGGTAATTTTCTTCTGCTGGTAGCTCCTCCTGAAAGCACAATCGAATCGAACTCCTTGAGCTTCTCAACCTCATAATTAACTCCTACTTCGGTATTATTCCTAAAATCAATTCCTTCGGCTTTCATTTGATCGATTCTTCGATCAATAATGTGTTTCTCCAATTTAAAATCGGGAATACCATAGCGCAGAAGTCCGCCGGGTTTATTATCTCTTTCAAAAACTGTCACTGTATGCCCGGCTCGGTTTAACTGCTGCGCAGCGGCAAGTCCTGCAGGACCAGAGCCTATAACTGCAACTGTCTTCCCGGTTCTTTTTGCAGGCGGTTGGGGTTGGATCCAACCCTCTTTAAATCCTCTTTCTGCGATATATTTTTCAATTAATTCGATAGCCACCGGCGGATCGGTTATTCCCAATACACAAGCCGATTCACAAGGCGCAGGGCATAATCTTCCGGTGAATTCAGGAAAATTATTAGTAGAGTGCAAAATATGCAGTGCTTTTTTCCAGTCATTCTTATAAACCGCGTGATTAAAATCAGGGATGAGATTTCCCAGGGGGCAACCACTATGACAAAACGGAATTCCGCAGTCCATACAGCGCGCACCCTGATTTTGTAATTCAGCATTGGGCAATTCTTTAGTGAATTCGCTGTAATTCTTTACCCGGCTTTCAACTTCTATAGTTTCCTCTTCCTTTCTATCGTATTCTTTAAATCCTCTTAATTTTCCCATTGCTTAAGCCGTTTTTAGTTCTACATCTGCATCTTGTTGCTCCTGCTCTTCCAGCATTTTTAAAGCCTTTTTATATTCGGTAGGCATTACCTTGATAAATTTTTCTGAATTGCTTTCCCAATTTTCCAAAATTTCAGCAGCCAGGTCGCTACCCGTGAATTTTACATGATTTTCCAAAAGTGTCTTCAATTCATTTTTATTTTCATCTGAAGCTCCTTCCAGGCCAATCATTTCCATATTGAAATTGGTCTTGTCTATAGTTCCTTCAGGATTATAGATATAAGCGATTCCACCGCTCATTCCTGCAGCGAAATTTCGGCCAATGCGACCCAGGATAACAGCAACCCCACCGGTCATATATTCGCAGCCGTGGTCTCCAATACCCTCTATCACTGCTTTGGCTCCCGAATTTCTTACGGAAAAGCGTTCTCCGCCAATTCCATTTATGTAGGCTTCTCCATTTATAGCTCCATATAAAGCTACATTTCCTATAATGATATTTTCATTAGATTTAAAGCTGGCTTCCGGGGGTTTGCTTACACTTAACCTTGCTCCAGAAAGTCCCTTTCCCAAATAATCATTAGTATTTCCGGTTACATGCAGATGAAGCCCGTGAGTTGCGAAAGCTCCAAAACTTTGTCCTGCCGATCCTTTAAAATTCAGTTTTAAAGTGTCTTGAGGTAGACCTTTCTCCCCGTGAATTTTGGAAATTTCATTGCTCAATATTGTTCCGGTAGTACGGTTAATATTGCTTATTGGAAATTCCAAACTCATTTTTTCCTTTCGGTAGATCGCCGGATGAGCTTTGCTTAAAATTTCAAAATCCAGTACATTTTCCAGATTATGTTGTTGTTTTTCGGTGTTGTGTAACGGCATATCCTCGTCGATTTTTGGTTTGTAGAGAATATTGCTTAAATCTATACCCTGTGCTTTATAATGTTCTATGGCAGAATTCATATCCAGCTTTTCGCTGCGACCCACCATTTCATCAATACTTCGGTAACCAAGACTTGCCATAATTTCTCTTAATTCCTGGGCCACGAAATACATAAAATTGATCACATCTTCCGGGGTTCCTTTAAACTTCTTACGAAGGTCTGGGTCCTGGGTGGCGATCCCAACCGGGCAGGTATTAAGATGGCAGGCGCGCATCATAATGCAACCGCTGGCCACCAGGGGAGCCGTGGAGAAGCCGAATTCTTCAGCGCCTAATAAAGTGGCTATGGCTACGTCTCTTCCGGTTTTTAACTGGCCATCGCATTCTACGACAATTCTGTTTCTAAGATTATTCAGCAATAAAGTTTGCTGGGCTTCAGCAATTCCCAATTCCCAGGGTAAGCCTGCGTGTCTCAAACTGGTTAGAGGAGAGGCACCTGTTCCCCCATCAAATCCTGAAATTAAAACTACATCGGCTTTAGCCTTGGCAACCCCGGCGGCGATGGTTCCCACACCAACCTTCGATACCAGTTTTACGTTGATCCTGGCCTCGCGATTGGCATTTTTCAAATCAAAGATCAATTGTGCAAGATCTTCAATCGAATAAATATCGTGGTGAGGTGGAGGTGAAATTAAACCTACATAGGGGGTCGAATTACGGGTTTTAGCAATTTCGGGATTTACTTTAGGCCCGGGTAATTGCCCGCCTTCCCCGGGTTTTGCGCCCTGAGCCATTTTTATCTGAATTTCAGTAGCATTGGTCAAATAGTTTATAGAAACTCCAAATCTTCCTGAAGCCACCTGCTTTATAGCTGAATTTCGCCAGTCGCCATCCAGGTCTTTATTAAAGCGCTGCGGATCTTCCCCGCCTTCTCCCGAGTTGCTCTTTCCTTTAAGCCGGTTCATCGCTATGGCCAGATTTTCGTGAGCTTCACGCGAAATCGAACCAAAAGACATCGCCCCCGTCTTAAATCTTTTTACGATCTCTGTCCAGGGTTCTACTTCCTCCACAGGAATAGGGTTGAGATCCTTGAATTTGAATAGACCTCTAAGGGTCATCAACCGTTCATTCTGGTCATTGATGAGTTTTGAATACTCCTTGTAAACATGTAAGCTGTTCTGCTTTACAGCCTGCTGTAGTTTAGCTACACTGGCCGGATTAAAATTATGTCTTTCGCCCTGTCTTCTCCAGCGGTAATCCCCGCCAATTTCCAGGTCTAAATGCTCTGCATCACTGCTGCTGAAGGCTTTGGAATAGCGTTTCTGAATTTCTTTTTCGATTTCATATAATCCAATTCCTTCAATTCGGGTTGGAGTGTTGCTGAAGTATTTGTTTACAAATTTTTGATTGAGACCCAGGATTTCAAAAATCTGGGATCCTCTGTAGGAATGAAGGGTTGAAATCCCAATCTTATTCATAATCTTGATAATTCCCTTCCCAATGGCCTGATTGAAATTTTGAACTGCTGTTTCTGCATCTTCAATTTCGATCTCCTTATCGGCCACCAGTTTGTGAATGATCTCATTTACCATATATGGATTAACCGCACTGGCTCCATAACCAAAAAGCAAAGCAAAATGATGGGGTTCCCGGGGTTCGGCCGATTCTATCACAATTCCGAAGGAGGATCGACGGTTATAATCTTTCACCCGGTGATGAACAAATGAACAGGCCAGTAGAGAGGGAATAGGAGCAAAGCCTTCTTTGGTATTGCGATCGGAAAGGATAATTATATTGCAATTTTCATCGACCGCACGGGTGATTTCTTTAATCATCTCATCCAAACGGCTTTCAACGCCGTTCAGACCTTTTTCCACTTCATATAATATAGAAACCGAACGCGCCTTAAAACCGGGCTGGTCTATATACTTGATTTTGTCAAGATCTTCATTCGAGATCACGGGATTCTGAATGCGTAACTTTTTGGCCTGTTCAGGAATGACATCAAAAATATTTCTGTCTTCTCCCAGGGCAAGGCTAATATCGGTGATGATTTCCTCCCGAATTCCATCTAAAGGTGGATTGGTAACCTGCGCAAAAAGCTGCTTGAAATAATTGAATAACAACTGGGGTTTATCTGATAAAACCGCCAGCGGAATATCGGCTCCCATAGAACCTATGGCTTCTTTGCCCTGGGTGGCCATAGGAGTAATAATGGTGCTTATATCTTCGTGGGTATAACCAAACAGGTTTTGGCGGGTGGTAATGTCGGTTTTTTCAACCGGGGTCTTATTGCCCGTGTAAGGCACTTTGGCCAGCGGAAGCAGGTGCTCCTCCAACCATTTACGATAAGGTCTTTCAGAAACAATTTTATTTTTCACCTCTTCATCTCCCACAATGCGGCCCTCGTTCATATCTACCAAAAACATTCTCCCGGGTTCCAGCCTTCCGTGTAGTTCTACATTTTCAGGTTGAATATCTACCACCCCGGTTTCTGAAGACATAATCACATATCCATCTTTGGTAAGCGTATATCGTGAAGGTCTTAAGCCGTTTCGGTCTAAAAGGGCGCCTATATAATTTCCATCGGTGAAGGGAATGGAAGCAGGACCATCCCAGGGCTCCATAATACAGGCATTATATTCATAGAAAGCCTTTTTTTCGTTAGACATCGCCGGGTTTTTTTCCCAGGCTTCAGGTACCATCATCATAATAGCTTCCGGCAACGAACGCCCTGTTTGCAGTAATAGCTCCAACACCGTATCCATAGAAGCTGAATCTGATTTGCCTTCAGGAGCAATAGGAACTATTTTTTTAAGGTCATCGCCAAAGATTTCACTTTCAAAAAGTTCTTCCCGGGCTTTCATTCGGCTTAAATTACCGCGAAGCGTATTGATCTCTCCGTTATGACACATATACCTGAAAGGCTGCGCCAAATCCCAGGTAGGGAAAGTATTGGTTGAAAACCGCTGATGCACCAGGGCAAGGCGGGTAACCACATCGGGCTCGTTAAGATCGCGGTAGAATACGTTAATATCCTGCGGCATCAAAAGACCTTTATAGATAATGGTGTTTGTAGATAAGCTGGAAAGATAAAAATTATCGGCCTGCGACAGCCCCGATTTCTCCACCCGGTGCTCGGCAATTTTACGGGCCGCAAAAAGTTTGGCATTAAAATCCCGGGCGGTAAGATCTTCGGTTTTACCAACGAAAATTTGCCAAATTGCAGGCTCGCATAAGGCGGCTATGCTTCCCAGGCAGGCCCGGTTAACCGGAACCTCCCGCCAGCCTAGAATATTAAGACCCTGAGCTTCGAGTTCGTGTTCTAAAATTTCGCTGCAAATTTTTCGCTGATTTTCCTGTTTCGGGAGGAAGCACATCCCTACTGCATATTCCCGAAATTCGGGTAGCTTAAAATCGCAGGCCTTTTTGAAGAATTCGTGAGGAATTTCAATTAAAATTCCGGCTCCGTCACCGGTTTTTCCATCGGCACTTACTGCTCCCCGGTGCTCCAACCGCACCAGTATATTCAAGGCCTTATGAATAATGTCATTGCTTTGTTTACCCTTCAGGTTACAAATAAATCCTGCGCCACAATTGTCATGCTCAAATTCGGGAGAATAGAGCCCCTGCTGTTGTAATTTCATGTCCTGATTATCCTTAAGTGATTTTCGCTAAAGTATTCAAATCACTGAATAAAATGAAGCAAAAAAGCCTAAAAGAAAGTAAAAATGAAACAAAAACAATTAAAAGCCTTTATATTCGTAATTCTCTAATTTTAAGGGGCCTAAATTAAAAAGTCAATAATGGGTGCAATAAAAGAGGCTGTCTGAAAAGGCAGTCTCTTTTTTATTGGAAATAATTCAGGATAGTATTATTTTCATGGTATGAAAG
>NZ_JBSYGH010000028.1:0-6612 GCF_054121495.1 Salegentibacter haimaensis | reverse complement strand
TTTTTATAGCTTTAGTTTATGAAAACAGCCAAACTCCACTACCATTTTCAACTTAGCAGCGGTGTAAGTACCGATACCAGAAATATCAAAAAAGGCAGCCTGTTTTTTGCCTTAAAAGGAGCAAATTTTAATGGAAATCATTACGCCTTTGAAGCCCTCCAAAAAGGAGCCGCTTATGCGGTGGTCGATCAGCCTGAATATGCTCTGAATGATGAACAATACATCCTGGTTGACAATGTCCTGGAGAGCCTTCAACAACTGGCAACTTTTCATCGCAAGTTTTTAGATCTTCCCATTCTGGCAATTACAGGCAGCAATGGAAAAACTACCACCAAAGAACTTATTCACGCCACGCTTTCAAAAAAATACAATGCCGTGGCGACCCGGGGAAATCTGAACAATCATATTGGGGTACCACTTACTCTGCTTTCTATGGATGAAACCACCGAAGTAGGCATTGTTGAAATGGGCGCCAACCATCCCCTGGAAATCGATTTTCTCTGCCAGATAGCCTTACCCGATTATGGATATATCACCAACTTCGGGAAAGCTCATTTGGAAGGCTTCGGAAGCCTGGAAGGAGTCATCGCAGCAAAATCTGAATTATATGAACATTTAAAATCGCATTCACAACTCATATTTTTAAATGTAGATGATCCTGTTCAAAGAGAACATCTTAATTACGATCATCATTTCGGCTATGGAACCGGTCGCCTTGCAAATGTAGTGGTAGACTATACGCAATCCGGTGATTTTGCCGGGCTGGGCTTTAATAAAATCAATTTTAGCAGCAAGTTATCTGGTGATTATAATGCCGTGAATATGGCCGCAGCTTTATGCATTGGGCTGTATTTCAAAGTACCGCTTGAGGGAATACAGGATGCCCTGGCCAATTACCAACCTCAAAACAACAGGTCTCAGGTTATGGAAAGGGGAAGCAATAAACTCTTTTTAGACGCTTATAATGCCAATCCAACCAGTATGACCGCCTCGGTTACCAATTTCCAAAAAATAGCCACCAAAAAGCCGAAAATTGCAATTCTGGGTGATATGCTGGAGCTGGGGTCGACTTCCGTAGAAGAACACCAGGCCATTGTAGATTTAGCTGAACAAAGCAATTTTGCCGAAACCTACCTGGTAGGCGAGAATTTCAAAAAAACAAAAACCAGCAGCCCCACCATCATCAAATTTTCGAATACCGAAAATCTAAAAGAACACCTTAGCCAGACCTATATCAGGGATTCTTACATTTTGGTAAAAGGTTCCAGAGGCATAGCCCTGGAAAAAGTGGTAGAAGCTTTTTCTGAATAATCGGTTTTGGTTAGATTCAATATGAACCCGGGCAGGCGTTGTTTTACCTGTTGAGGTTTAGCTAAAAACCAATTTTTCTAATATCGATTAACCCGTGCCCGGTAATTTCAATTCCAATTAAAAACTGATTGGAACCCGGAATGATATCTACAATTCTAAAATCTTTAATATAACCCGAAACGTGAACCCCGGGAGCGGTCTCCATATCGTCTTCAAGTTTTGAATTCACGCTGGCCAGTTGCTCTTTAATATGCGGACTCAAATCTACCCGCATTTTTCTGATTATACTATTATAAAGAAGAGTATTAGACAAGCCCTCCAGCAAATTATCAAGCAACCAGTTTCTGGACTTGCCATCAAGGTTATATTTTTTAACACTGATCAACTGCCCGGTTTCATCGAAATCGAGTTTGGCGTGTAGCAATAAATTCAGTTTCCTGTTTTTGAAAAGCGTGGTAAGGATTTGTAGTTTCAAGTTTATTGCCAGGTCATATCCCTCTTCAGGACTACTTGAAATTTCTATATCCTGAATTTCTGCATAATCGGTGCTTTTGCCATTTTTCTCCTGGCTAATCTTCTCCCCAATCATTTTTTTCTTCAGAAAGTCTTCAATAACCTTATAACTAATCTTTACCGGCAGGCGCAGACTTACCTCATCTAACAATGAATTTTTCATAGATTTCTTCTTTGTTTTATTTCAGAATCAGAATTTATTTGATACCTAAAATTAGTTCAGAAATAAAGAATTAATCTAAAACTGGTCTTAAATTGTAGAAGCAGGAGAAAACTAATCCAGCGGATTGGTACCCAAAGTTTGAAGAAATTCGGCCTGGGTTTTTAATATCTGAATTTCCAGTTCCAGGCGATCCAGTTGTGCGTCGAGCAGTGCAGATTCCCTGGTATTGATTAAGAAGATAGAACTTTCCCCAAAACTGAATTTACGCAATTCGGCGTTTAAAAGCGCTTGAGAATCTGCCAGAAGTTGTGCCAGGGCTACCTGCTGCTCCCTGTAGTTCTCCAACTGCAATTCTAAAGCCTGTAATCGCGCTTGTAATTGCTGGTCCTGCAGGTTTAACTCCCAGCGGGCATCTTCCAGCTCATATTCGGCTATTTTAAGCTCCCCTCTCTCCTGCCTTAAGAACAGGGGCATCGAAAAGCGCAAACCGGCCTTATAAGCCCCGGGATTAAAGGTTTCGAAATTATCGGGTTGTTCACTGAGCAAATTATATTCCAGGTCGATTTGCGGCAATAAGCGGTTAATGCGATACCTCCTCTCGATTTCCAGTGCTTCTACCCTTCTTCGGAAGAATTCGAGCTGCGGATGGGTAGCCAGGTTTGCTTCAGCATTGGGCAGTACCTGCATCAAAAATGAAAACGCATCTGAAGCATCGCCGGGTTCAACCTCTGGCCGAAGTATCAAAGCCTGGTCATTATCCCAGATATAAGTAGAAAGCTCAAGGCGCTTGCGGGTTAATTCAATTTGGGAACGCGCCAGTTGAATTTTGCGATTCTGAAGCAGTATCCTGGCTTCTACGCTATCGATTCCTGCCAGGTCCCCGGTTTGTACTCTACGCCTAATACCCTGGTAACGTTCGTTCGCATTTTCAAGAAAATCGGTATAAATTTCAACTTTTTCGTAAGCCTGCATCCAATCGAAATAAACGAACGAGGCCTGCATCAAAATGTCGTTTACAATAAGCTGTTGTTCTGCCCGGCTTTGCATTTGGTAGGCCTGTGCCTGCCGTAAGCCGGCCATTCGGGAATTGATCCATAAACCTTCGCCTAAAGACAGCACTACCCCGGCCTGGAATAAACCGGCCTCGGGTACCGTATTTTGTGGATTTACATATACCCCCTGGTTTTGCTGAAAGCCTCCTTTTAGCTGCAAACCATACCAGGTAGGGATTTTTAACTGGGCATCCAGTAAATCGTAGTATTCGGTTCCCTTATATTCCTTGGCTTTATAATCTACCTCAAAACGCGGATCAAAAGCTCCCCGGGCAGCCTGCACTTCGGCATCTCCCAATTGTCGTACCAACCCCGCCTGGCGAACTACAGGGTGATCTTCAAGCACCTTTACCAGAAATTCACGGTAGCTAAGGCTATCTTCCTGCGCCATTAAACCCCCGGCCAGAAGAAAGAACCCCAGCAAAACATATATGTTTTTTGATGCGAGCATTATTTTTTCTCTTCAGCAGTTTGATTCGGGTTATAATAATCGGGTGGGAAGCCGTTTAGGTTTCGCCATATTTCGTACCAAATAGGCACGTCTTCCAGCAGGGCGATGGTATACGCTCCACTTCCTATCCCTATATTCTCGGGCCAGGGATTATCGTTGGGATCGGGAGCAAGCAAGATTCGATACCTTCCATTTTCAGAAATATAATTTTCTATAGCTACCACTTTAGCGCCATAGGTTCCAAAAGAAAGGTTAGGCCATCCACTAAAAATCACGGCCGGCCAACCATCAAACTGAACCCGCACTTCTTCGCCAATGTGTATTAATGGTAAATCCAGGGGTCTCACATAGGTTTCCACCGCCATTTGGAACTCGGCAGGCATAATACCTACCAGCCTTTCGCCTTGCGAAAAGGTTTCACCCAAACCGGCTCTAAGAGCCCTGTTCACATAGCCCGATTGAGGGGCAACTATATAATACAGCTGACTTCGACGTTCATAATTAGATAACTCGATAGAAAGTTTATCAACTTCAGCTTCAGTACTAAACCTGTTGCTTTGCGCTGTAAAGATTTCCTGTTGGGTTTTGGAAATTTTATCGGCATATTCAGCCTGAATTCTTCCTATTTCAATTTCAGCATTAATCACCTCGTTTTGACTGGAGATCAATTGGTTTTCCTGAGCGATTACACGTGCCTGTGCCTCCTGAAGCTGTAACCTGCGGGTTTCCAAATCGGTTAAGGATTGTAAACCTTCCTCTTCAAGGGTTCGGGTACGTTCAAACTGGGTTTGTGCAATCTCGATTTGGGTTTTAGCGGCCTCCAGACGAATGCTGTCGCTTCGCACGGTAAGTTGAGCCTGCCTTAATTTGTTACGCGCCTGGTCTTCTTTAAGTTCTCTCTCGCGTTGCTGCGCCCTTAATTGCTGCTCGAGGGCTCCAATCTTTCCGGTGTAAGATTCGGCCGATTGAGCTTTGGCATCGATTTGCCCTGAGGTTCTATCGATAAGCTGCGGATCAAAATATTCGCTGCTAACTTCCGAAATTCTTAAAATCGTATCTCCTTTATTCACAAAATCGCCCTCCTGCACATACCATTGCTCTATTCTTCCGGGAATAGGAGACTGAATGGTTTGCGGTCTGTGTTCGGGGCTTAAAGTGGTAACATTCCCTGTACCCTGAATATTCTGGGTCCACGGAAGAAATAATATGAGTATAAATAAAAGCAGTAGCCCCACCAGAATTTTATTAAAAAGCTCGTAATGCTTCCTAAAAAAGACTCTTTGCCCCGAACGGTATCCGGTGATATCTACCTTTTCATTCAGTTTTTCATCTGAAATGTTTAACATACAGCCTCTAATTTAGTTTACGCGCCCTTCAATTAAATTCAATTGACCCTTGCAATGATCTTTCCAAACAGGGTCATTACTGGCCACAATAAGTGTCCATTCCCTTTCAGGAGCAGTGAAAAATCGCATTAACTGCTTGCTTTCCCTGGGTTCAAATTTTTCGAAAGGTTCTTTCAGAATCAAAATTTTAGGTTTTTTAAGTATAGCCCTGGCCAGGATAATTCGCCTTGAAATAAGCGTGGAAAGATAACGCCCTTCGGGGTGAATTTGAGTTTTCATTCCCTCGGGCTGGTCTCTAACAAAATCTCTTAATCCGGAATGCTCCAGCGCCCAGTCTATATCTTCATCGGTAATATTGGAATCACCAAAAGTGATGTTTTCCCACAAACTGCCTTCAAAGGGAATTTCATCTGGCAATAATGTACCTATATGCTGGCGATAATCGTTGAGCACCAGGGAGTGTCGTGCCATCCCATTAATATAAATTCGACCCTTGGTAGGGGTGAAAATTCCGGCTATTAGTTTTAACAGGCTGGTTCTTCCGTTTCCGGCCGGGCCGGTAATCAAAAAGCAGCTTCCGGGTTCAATGGTAAAGTTGATTCGATTAAGCACCGTATGGCCCTCGGGCTCAAAACTAACGTCCTTGAATTCGATTTTAATCCCATTACTGGCATCAACCTTATTGTCGCTTTCAGCTAATTCCAGGGGTTTATCTACTACCTGTCCCAGTTTTTCTATGGAAGTTAGGGTGTCATAAACTTCATCTAATCCCTGGATGGCTTTTTCTACCGAGGCTATGATCAATAATATGATAATTTCTGCAGCTACAAACTGCCCTATGTTCATTTGTTGATTTAGAACGAGCATTCCCCCTACTGCCAAAAGACCTCCGGCCACCAGTACCTTAAAAATGATAAGTTTGATATACTGAAGCTTCAGAATCCCGAAATGGCTTTCGCGTTCAATGAGGTATTTTTCTGTAAGTCTGTCGTTTTTTTCCAGGGCCAGCCTACTTCTTCCGGAGATTTTAAAACTGTTGATATTTCGCGCTACTTCCTGTATCCAATACACCACCTGATATTTATGCTTGGATTCATCAAGACTGGTGAAAAGCCCTTTTCTTCCGGTAAATTTGAAAACCGCATAGAGCAAGACCACCAAAAGTATGCTGTACATTATAAAAAACGGGTGGTAGAGAGACAGCAGGATAAGCCCCAGCACAATTTGCACCAAAGCCGAAGGAAATTCCAGCAATAGTTTGTTGAGCCCCTTTTGCACGGCCAGGATATCGAAGAAGCGGTTAGCCAGCTCGGGCGGATAAATATTTTGTAAGGCTTCGCTTTTTATCTTCGGAAAGCGGTAGGCAAACTCAAAACTGGAACGGGTAAATATTTTTTGCTGAATATTCTCCACCAGTCTTAACTGAAGCAGTTCAAATACTCCAACCAGGCCCACGGCGAGGGTTACCAAAACCACCAGTACAATCCAACTGGTGCTCACCTTACCCCCCTGAATTAAGTTTACGATAGCCTGTATCCCAAGCGGTACAGAAAGATTGATAAGCCCTGCAAACAAAGCATAGAACAGAATATGCTTTACATCTTTTTTGTCGAGTTTCAATAAATTCCACAGTCGTTTAACCGGGGTTTTGGGATTGGTTTCACTCATAGGCAGTTTCAATTTTAATGCTCAGGCCCGCTGGGGTAATTAGCTGCAAAAATAAGGCCCAAATTTTTGTTCACGAAACAATTTGTACTTGTTTAACGATTGCTAAAG
>NZ_JBSYGH010000027.1:0-7935 GCF_054121495.1 Salegentibacter haimaensis | reverse complement strand
TTTGTGCTCGCTTGCTCAGCGGATTGTCCTACGGACAATCAAGCTCGCCAGCTCGCACAGTTTTTATACGAGACGTTGCCAGCAATTGCACCGATTCGGACGGACACGGATTTTTAATTCTGACCATTGCTTATCCCCTGACCTTTTAAAAAGGCAGCCTTGAAAACTGACAAAATTCGGGTTTCAGTTCGGCGGATGGCAGTCCGTAACCAAAGTGGAATTCCAAAGGCACGGACAGAGTTTCGCCAGACCGGGCGTTTGGCAAAAGCAGGCAACACTGTATAAAAGCAATTGCGGCGAAATTTTTACGACTGAATCATTCTGAGAAAGAAGAAAAATTCAGTTTTGCTAAAAAATACTAACTTGAAAGCGCAACAGCTTTTATACGAAACCGTTGGCGTGCATTAATAAAAAAGGCTGAAAATGAATTCAAGTAAAAAAATAGGAAGAATCACATTATTTAAATACTGCCTTTTTTCAGTTGCAATAGTTTTGATTCTTCCTGTTGTAGTCGGACTGTTTTACCAAATATTTACTGACGAACCAATTAGTGTTATAACATTCTTTAAAAATATTTTCGAAGATGTTGTTGGCAATGAAATCTTCCTTCTAATTCCATTGGGCGCAATACTAATAGGAATTTGGATAATGGGTGGACTAACAGGTCAATTAATAATTGACCGGCATAAATCTAAGTTTACGGTTAGCGTTCTGACATTTTTTATGCTATGGGTATTACTTTTTATTAGTTTGACTCTAAGTAATGCAATTGAAAACTCAATAACCTGGGGAGCGAAAGGATTTAGTTCAGCTGTAACAGGATGGTTAATTTACGGTTTGTTCCTTTATTTAATTCTTGGATTAATTCACGGATTGACTATGGGATATTTTATGGGGCGAGAAATCAAAAGAAAAGGTCAGACGGAATAAAACGACACGCCAACAACATATAAAAACAATGCTTAATTTGTTCTCGAATCAAAAGTCGTTGCTCGCTTGCTTAGCGGATCGTCCTGCGGACAATCACGCTCGCCAGCTCGCACAGTTTTTATACGGGACGTTGTGTGTAACCACAAAAAATAAATAAATATGAAATATGTAATAATATTTGCTATTCTATCTTTCTCTTCTGCTTCTTTTGCCCAAGTTGGTACAAATGGAGATGATAGAAAGGAAGAAGGGCGTCCCGTTAAAGAGTATAACCTTACTCTAGAACAAAAGGAGATGACCCTTGGAGGGGTAACAACCAAAGGTATGACCATAAATGGCAGTATTCCTGGTCCTACATTAGAATTTAATGAAGGTGACCTTGCCATAATCAATGTAACCAATAAAATGGATGTAGAAACGTCTGTACATTGGCACGGTTTAATACTTCCAAATTTCTATGATGGTGTTCCTTATTTAACAACACCACCAATTGAGCCGGGTGAGACGTTTCAGTATAGAATTCCTATCAACCAATCGGGCACCTATTGGTACCATTCACACACTTTATTGCAGGAGCAAAAGGGAGTTTATGGTTCCATTATCATTCAACCTAAAGAAAAGACATTGGATTATGACAAAGATTTGGTTGTGGTGCTTTCTGATTGGACCAATGAAAAACCAATGAATGTATTACGCAACCTTAAACGAAATAACGAATGGTATCAGGTTAAAAAGGGCACATCAGTGCCATTAAGCAGAGTCATTAAAGAAGGTGCATTGGGATCGCAATTTAAGTTTTGGCGTGATAGAATGGGAGGTGCCGATATTACAGATATTTACTACCCTGCTTTTTTAACTAACGGAAAAAAACTCGCAGAATACCCAGAGTTTAAACCTGGTGAGAAAGTAAGGCTTCGTTTTATAAATGCATCGGCATCCACTTATTATTGGATGGATTTTGGTGGTGGTAATCCAATGATAGTTTCAAGTGACGGTATAGATGTAGAACCGGTACATAAAAGCCGATTTCTTTATGCAGTTGCGGAAACCTATGATGTTATTGTTACTATTCCGGAAGGGACTTTAGAAATTACTGCCACGGCACAGGATGGTTCTGGCAATACCTCAATCCGCTTGGGAAGCGGAAAACTTTTCCCAGCAATGGTAATAGACAGACCAGACAAGGTGGCGATGATGAAGCAAATGGCAACAATGGATATGAAGATGGGAGCACCAGCAATGGTGGGCAACAAAAAGAAAAAAACACCAGAGTTTTTGATGCAGAAATATGGAATGAATAAGATGGATATGAAAGACGGCAAGATGAATGATAAAATGAAGATGAAGACGGACGATACGATTGAAATGAAAAAGGACTCAATGCCAATGAAGCATAATATGTCTATGATGCAAAAAGACAGTACCACTTTTGATTACAGTACTCGTAAAACCTATTTCAACTATGATTTTTTAAAAGCAAAGGAAGAAACCACTTATAAGAAAGACATACCGGTTAATGACATTCTGCTCAATCTAACTGGAAATATGCAGCGCTATGTTTGGAGTATGAATGGCGTACCATTGTCTGAAACAGATAAGATTAAAATTAAAGGTGGCGAGGTTACAAGAATCACACTAAATAATATAACAATGATGCATCACCCAATGCATTTGCACGGGCATTTCTTTAGGGTAATCAATGAAAACGGGGAGCGTTCGCCATTAAAACACACCGTCAATGTACCACCAATGCAAAAAGTGGTCATCGAATTCTATAACGAAGAGTACGGCGATTGGTTCTTTCACTGTCACATATTGTACCATTTAATGGGTGGTATGAATCGTGTATTTAGTTATGATACACCAAGAGATGAACGGATGGCGGAATTTCCGGTTGAAAAACTTATACATGAAACTGACCTCTATTATTCGTGGGGATTGGCTCGTGCTGGTTCAAACTTTAATGAACTCTTTTTAACGTCAAGCAATATCAGAAATGAATTTAGTTTACGAGCCGAATTTGATTATAGCCAAAATGCCGAGATAGAAGTGAACTACAATCGATACCTCAATGATTGGGTACGGGTGTATGCAGGAGTAAACACCGAAACTTCAACACCAGATTCTTATGATACGTTTAATACAGTAGGATTAGTTGGTGTTAAATATTTCACACCATATAGATTTAATGTAGATGTGAGTATGGACCATCAATTGCGTCCAAGAATCCGTTTGGATAGAGAGCTTTTACTTTTTCCAAGACTTTTTATAGAAGGCGAATATGAATACAGAGCCGACTTTGGTTGGGTCAATGATTTAGAAAATAATAAATCGTATCAAGGAGAGACCCAATGGCTGGTTGGTGTTTCTTATATCCTTTCTATAAATTTTTCCATCCAAGGAAATTATAATAATAGATATGGCTGGGGGGGAGGATTATTAGTAAGATTCTAAAAAAGGCTACACACAACATTGTGTATGAGCAATAGCGGGTTTAGTGCTATTTTGAAACGTAAATCTATAAATCAAAGGTCGGTGCTATCTGACAGTTTAGTGGCTTAAAATCCGCTACTGCTCATACACGAGACCGTTGTGGCACATATGATAAACGAAAGATGAATAAACTCTTTATTTTAATATTAGTGGTGTTGAGTTCTTGCGGCAACGAGAAAAACAATATGGAAACTAATTTAGATGAATCCAATTTTATTAGAACCCAGGGTTTAATTACTGAGATCGAAACTCACTTTAATTATACAGAGAAATTCAAGCGGACTTACCACTATGTTTACGGAGGAGTATCTAAAACTAAACGTGACGGAACTGAAAATACTGATTTGATTTTGAACGTGGGAGATCCAGTTATAGTTATGGTAAATAAAACCGACCAAAACGAAACTTTTATAGCTCACCGTGGTATCATTGACAAAAACATTTTGGAAGAACTAAAAGCAACCCTTCCCTAAAAATCAGAAAAAACGTGCCACAACACTATATAAAAACAATGCTTAATTCGGTCTTGAGACGAAATTCCTTGCTCGCTTGCTCAGCGGATTGTACTGCGGATAATCACGCTCGCCAGCTCGCACAGTTTTTATACGAAACGTTGTAGCACATTCGACCAAAATACGAACAAATGAGATATGAAATATTTTCAGATTTAGGAGGGTTTCTTTGGTGGCTGACCATCAAGTTTGGGAAAACGGACTTAAAAAAAGAACAGAATCCGGACAAATGGGCGAGGAATTTATTCTATTTGATCGTACTCGGACTCTTAAGTGGATTTATCTCCATTAAATTATTTTAATAGCTTTAGGAAGAAAAAATAAATGAGATTAATTTTATTTCCCATAGGAGTTTTGATCATAAGGCTGCGAACGGGAAATTTTTCGAAACCAATAGATAATTCCTTTTCCTCTCAGGATATAGTGAACGAAGCCGCATATTATCTTATCAGGTTTGGGTTATTGGTAATTCTACCTATTTTTATTCTCTATTTGTTTCTCAAGAAAATAGAAATAATCTGACCAGAACATAAAAACGTGCTACAACAGTATATAAAAACAATGCTTAAGCCTGTCGCAAATCGAAACTCTGCGCTCACTTGCTTAGCGGATTGTCCTGCGGACAATCACGCACTCCAGCTCGCACAGTTTTTATACGGGACGTTGCCAGCAATTGCTCCGATTCGGACGGACACGGATTTTTAATTCTGACCATCGCTTATCCCCTGACCTCTAAAAAAGCAATCTCGAAAACTGACAAAATTCGGGTTTCAGTTTGGCGGATGGGAGTCCGTAACAAAAGTGGAATTCCAAAGGCACGGACAGAGTTTCGCCAGACCCGGCGTTTGGCAAAAGCAGGCAACACTGCATAAAAGCAATTGCGGCGAAATTTTTACGACTGATTCGGTACGATAAAAAATTAAGATTCGGTTTTGCTAAAAAATACTAATTTGAAAGCGCAACAGCTTTTATACATAACCGTTGCCAGCAATTGCACCGATTCGGACGGACACGGAATTTGATTAAAGGATATTGCTTCTCCCCTGACCTTTTAAAAAGCGATCTCGAAAACTGACAAAATTCGGGTTTCGATTCGGCGGATGACAGTCCGTAACAAAAGTAAAATTCCAAAGGCACGGACAGGGTTTCGCCAGACCGGGCGTTTGGCAAAAGCAGGCAACACTGCATAAAAGCAATTGCGGCAAAATTTTTACGACTGAATCATTCTGAGAAAGAATTAAAGTTCGGTTTTGCTAAAAAATGCTAACTTGAAATCGCAACAGCTTTTATACATACACGTTAGGCGTAATTAAAAGAACAAAAACAAAATAATGATAACAATCGACAACTATTTAGACAGCCATTATATTCACCGTAGCAATTGGTTAAGAGCTGCTGTACTAGGTGCGAATGATGGTATAATTTCAATATCAAGTCTAGCAATTGGTGTTGCAGCTGCAAGCTCAACAAGAGAACCGATTGTTTTAGCCACAGTTGCAGGACTTGTAGCGGGTGCATTATCAATGGCAGCAGGCGAATATGTTTCGGTAAGTTCACAAACAGACACCGAAAAAGCTGACATTGAAAGAGAAATTATAGAGCTTAAAGAAATGCCAGATGAAGAGTTAAAAATACTAGCTCAAATCTATGAGAAAAGAGGTCTAAAAGAGGAAACTGCTATGCAAGTAGCAATTGAACTGACTGAAAAAGATGCTTTAGCGGCACATATTAGAGATGAATTAGGTATTAATGAGATAAGTCAAGCGAACCCTATACAAGCAGCTATATCTTCAGGAGCAGCATTTACTGTTGGAGGTATATTACCTCTTTTAGTGATACTTTTTGCACCAGTAAAAGGAATGGAATATTGGTTATACGGCTTTACAACTATTTTCTTAATAATCTTGGGAACTGCAGCGGCAAAGACAGGTGGCTCTAGTATTAAAAAAGCCATTTTGAGAATTACTATTTGGGGTACAATCGCAATGGTACTTTCTGCGTTAGTTGGTTATCTTTTTGGAGTAAACATTTAAATTTAAAAATACAATAATATGAACGAAGCACATTGGCACTTAGTGGTAAATCATTTACCAATCATTTTCCCCGTAGTGGGTGTAATCGTAATGGTTACAGGACTTATTTCAAAATCAGAAGCTGTTAAACGAACGGCATTTATGATTTTTATGTTTGGAGCGTTAGCTGCAATTGCTGCAATGTCAACAGGCGAAGGAGCAGAAGAAGTTGCAGAAAAGATAAGTGGAGTTAGTGAGAACTACATTGAAAGCCACGAAGAAACAGCTGAAACATTTGCTATTCTTTCTTATATTTTAGGAGGAATTTCGTTGTTTGGGCTTTGGGCAAGTTTTAAGCAGAGAACGTTTTCTAATATCATTGCTATTGGAACATTAGTTTTCGCTATAGTGGTTTTATTCTTTGCTAAGCAGACAGGTACAACGGGCGGAGAGATAAGACACACCGAAATTAGAACTGGAAATAATGTTCCCGCAATTGAAAATAATAATGCTGATAATGACGATGACGATTAAAAAATGATAAGAACTGAAAAACAAGGCTTACTTCAATTGCTGAAAATTGCAACACCGTTTATTCTAATCACAACAGTTTATGCAATTATTGTACTTGGACTTGAAGAATATTTTGGCGACCACATTTATAAAATATCTGGACAAATAGGTTCTGTATTTGGACTTGCAGTTGCTTTTTTCTTAGGTTTTCGAATGAACTCAGCTTATGACAGATGGTGGGAAGCAAGAAAAATATTTGGCGAGTTAACAAATAACTCAAGGAGTTTCGTTGCGAAAATATATGCCTATTATAGCAATACGGAGAATCTTAAAGAAGTAGAGCGAGTAGATTCAAAAATTCAAGCTCAAAAATTAATGAGATTAAGCATTTTATACATTCGTCAATTGAAAAATGAAATGCACAATAATTTTAAACCAACTTTCAATGAGCAAGCAACAGAAACACTAAATGAGTTTAACATAAATACCGAAAATAAAATATCAAACGAAATATTAGTAGCACTTACAAAGAGTATTGAAGAAGATTTTTCTTTAAAGGCTAACATTGAAAAAAGTGACTTAATGCGGCATATCAATCGTTTCTATGATATTCAAGGTAAAGCTGAAAGGATAAAGAACACACCTTTTTTGATGATTTAGAGTGCTTTTACTAAAATAATTGTCAGCTTTTATGTTATCCTTATTCCATTATTCATTGGAGACATAGACTTAGGCGGAGAAGAAAGCGGATTTGAGTTTTTGGCTATTCCAATAATGGTAATTATTAGCACCGCTTTTTTGACTATAAATAAATTAGCGAATTTATTTGCTGAGCCATTTTCTGAAAACAAAACTTCTGTAAACATTGACGCCATTTGTATTACAATAGAACAGAATTGTAATGAAGTAATAGATAAATTGAAATAGAAAAATACGCCTAACAATGTGTATAGTGCATAGCACCCTGCGGGATGCTACGACACCATACACGGAACGTTACCTTTTATACGGATTCTTACTCAGACTTTTAAAACTTAAAATGAGAATCTGAGCAAAATACTACACGGAATCTTACTCAAACGGAATTTAGCTAGTTTGCGGATTTAATTACTGAACTGAACTCTGAAACTCACTCAAACGGAATTCAAAAACTTATCGGAATACAACGCGGAATAAAACACGCAGACTTCCCTACTCAATCGAATTTTGACTGAACTAAACGGAATCAAATAATGAAATCGGAATCAAACTCTGAACTGAAAAATGTACAAAAGGTAACAACGTTTATAAAAAATTGCTACTTTTAACAAAAACGGAACTTAGTCGCTAATTTACCAACTTCTGATTTTCCTACGGAAAATCCTCGTCGTCAAATTCGCAACTTTTCATAAACAAAACCGTTGCCTACAATTGCAGAAAAACAAAACGGATGAAAAAAGAAAATTTACCATTAATAATTATAATCGTTAATATTA
>NZ_JBSYGH010000026.1:0-10472 GCF_054121495.1 Salegentibacter haimaensis | reverse complement strand
TTTTTCATGTTTCTAAGATATTTGTTTTGTAACAAACAGTCTTAAATTTTATGTCCGAGTAAAGGTAGCAACTCCAGAAGAAGGGCGGTATCAAAATGTATACGATGATCAACGCATTGGAGGACGTCCCTTGTCCGGTCCGTTTTAGTAGTGCCGCAACCCACGACCATACCTTTTAAAGGAACTAAATCTAGAAAAAGGTTATTTTGTGCCTCTCGAAAACCGCGAATTGATTCGCGGTTTCGGAGGACTTTTACAAGCCTGTTTTTATTAAGGAGGCTTGGTCAGGCTTTCATTATCAATTAGAAATTAAGATCGCCATTTTCCTGTACAACATACCGGAAGGTATAGTACCTGCTAGCTGGCCGTGAATCAAGGTCAGCAAATTCAGCTGTGGAAGTATCTGGGTTTCCTTTATAATAGCTTATGATTTCAACTTTAGCAAAATTTCCTTCTCCTGTGGTTAACATGATAACTTTTCCGGGAATAGGCAATACTGCGTATTTGGGTGTACCCCCACCTCCAGTGTAAGTATACCAGCCGTTGCCATTACCGGCAGGAATTGCCAAGGATTCTTCACTGTCTATTGCATAGCCTGCTTCCGGTGCAGAATCCATATCTTCGAAAATACCATCTATTACCTGGGCCGATCCTTCACCTGGACCCGAAGCACCTCCGTTAACAAGAATTGTTGTACCGGCAAAAGCCAGGTCCCATTTGGTAGAAGTTGAATCAGATTTTTGCAGCACCTTGCCGTTTTCCAGGTCGAAAAAAGTGAAATTACTGGTTGCTCCGTGCCCGGCATCAGGGTCTGCAGGAATATCAACAGCTGTTTGTTCTTCCAGAATCACCGTTTCCAGGGTTTCCTCTTTTTCACATGACATAAAGCCAAGGGATGTAACAAGAAGTAATAAACGAAATTTGGTTGTTTTTGTTTTCATTTTAATAATCATTTAGAGTTTATTTTTTGTATTATGAAAGGTTTAGTCGAATTCCTCCATACCAGATTCTTCCAGGCAGGGAAGGTTCAAAAGGGTTTGTTCTGTTTAAGATATTATTAACCCCGGCCTCGAGGGTGAGCCAGCTAAACATATCTTTGTTTAGGGCAAGGTTAAGAAGCAGATATTCATCTGCATATTCACTGGGTATGTCTATAACTCCATTACCGTTAGAGTCACCCAAACCCCATCGGCCCCGGTAAATGGCTCTTAATGCTAAATCAAAACGATGTTCTATATTAGAATAGAAGAGTTTTGCATTTCCCGAGTGGCGGGAACGGTTTGGAAGCCCACCATAATCCGAAAGTTTAACCGCAATGGTTCGGTTAGTAGCGAGATCCCGCCTAAAGATTTTTCCCTCTTCTATTTTCTCAATATCTTTTAAA
This sequence comes from Salegentibacter haimaensis, assembly GCF_054121495.1. NCBI lineage: Bacteria > Pseudomonadati > Bacteroidota > Flavobacteriia > Flavobacteriales > Flavobacteriaceae > Salegentibacter > Salegentibacter haimaensis. The sequence continues at coordinate 9,088 of NZ_JBSYGH010000026.1, read as the reverse complement.
TTTCGAGAATCTAAATATTGGTAGCCAAAAGACACTTGTAGATTTCGGAAAAGAGGATAATTACCTTTAATTTCTATACCCTGTGTAATTACTTCCTCAAAGTTGAAATAGCTAAATACGTTTTGCCCGTTGGTTTTTCGTGCAATAGGTGCAGCCTCAATTAGGTTGTTAATCTCGTTGCGAAAAAGATTTACTTCCCCATTAAACTTTCCGGCACTCAAATCAAATCCTACGTTGTATGCAATAGAACTTTCGGCTTCAATAGTCTCCATAGTAGCAGGATCAATGAACACCCCGTCTATCTGTCCCTGTTCCTGAAGATTTTTCATTTGTTCGAGTACTATACTGGAGCCAATTACAGTGTAGCCGGAAACGGGATTAGTGAAATTCAGCAGTAACTGGCGAAAGTCTGGAGCTTTATAGCCTCCTCCAAAAGAAGCCTGCAACTTTAACCAGTCAAATAGATTATAACCGGCAGCAAGTTTAGGACTAAACCTTGAAGAATATTCGCTATGCGTATCATAGCGCCCTCCTAAAATAAGATCAAAATCATCACCAGCAGAAAACTGGTGCTGCAGGAAAGCGTAATGAGCCTTAAATTCATTAACATCGGCATAACGCGTGGCTTCGACTGTTTCTATTGTCTGCCCCGCACCTACTGTAGTAATGTGTTTATTGCTGATGTTATAATTGTAAACAATCTCCGAACGGTTAAAAAGCTGGTCGAAATAATTTTCTTCATATAATGCCCCATCAGATTGATAACGTAATTCAGTCTCTGTTCGGTAGCCAGTGGTATAGCTGCGAAGCTTCAATTCATGTCGTTTGCCAAGCTGAATTTCAAGAGTGGGCATAAGATTCCAGTCTTCGCGCCTACTATCGTCATTTATCCTAAACGATTCTTCACCCTGAAGAACAGTTGTAGTGTTCTCCTGACTTTCTTTATAGAATCGGCTGTTTAAACTTAGCTTTACCGCTTTAGAAATACGAAAAGCAATTTTAGGATTAAAGGTGTAAGCTTGGTATGGCGGCACGGTCATTGATGGTGTATCCGGAGTCAAATCATACCCTTCACTGCTTAACCTGTTGGCAAACAAAGAAGCCGAAAGTTTTCCTGCTTTGTAATTAAGAGTGGTATTTAAGTCTGAAGTGCCGAAGGAACGATACTGGGAACGAATGGCAGTAGAAAAACCTTCATCAGGGTTTTTTGTGATAATATTAATTACTCCTGCCATGGCTTCACTCCCATACAAAGAAGAGGAAGGGCCTTTTATGATCTCAACCCGCTCAATATTATCAACAGCCAGCCGATTTAGTTCCAGAGTGCCTGCGGTGCGTCCGATTACCGGCTCTCCATCGATCAGGAAAAGGATATATTCAGAGGTGAGTCCCTGCATCTGGACACCTGTGCCGTGATCTGAGGTTATTTGAAGCCCTGTTTGTTCTTGCAGTACCTCGCTAAGCCGTAAAGCACTTATGGCAGCGATTTCTTCAGCATTTACAATATCTACGGGCAAGGGTATATCATCTATGCTCCGTTTTGTTCGCGTGGCAGTAACCATGACTTCTTTTAACTTTTGCACATCCTCCTTAATAGTAATAGAAACAGGCTCTTCCACAGGCACTCTTACAGGCTGCTTCACCGGGTGATATCCTATGGATTTTACTAGTAAAGTGAATATACCTTCAGGCATTTCAAGTACAAAATTGCCCTGACCATCTGTGATAGTCCCTTTTCCTGCTCCCTGTACACTGGCATAAACCATCCCTTCCCCATTCTGATTAATAACTCTACCCATTACTTTGTAGCTGGTTTGGGCAAGAACAGCAAAAGGGATTAGCATTAGTAAACTGGTGAAAATAAACTTCATATCTACTCCTGTATTTCACTCAATGATTCCACCAGTTGCTTCCATTCAGTCAGTTCCGGACGACCCGGTTTTCTAAACCCAAAGAATTGTACTGCGAGCTCGCCCTTGTTATCATAGCATTCTAAAGAAGTTATATCACCATCTTTTGTGGGTTTTTTAACCACCCAAGCATTATTAATAAAATCAATTCGGAGGTGCATGTTGAAATTGGGGTCGAGTACATTGAGCCATTTTTCTGCGCCCGCATGACCTCTTTCTAAGAGTCGAATAGAGCGTACCCTATCTTGGTGGATCTGGATATTCCCCCTGTTGCCGGCAAAGATCATGATAGGCAGTTTTTGTCGGGCAGCTTTTTTGAGCATCTCCTTAATAGACGAAACTGAAATCGCATAAGTAAATCTATCTTCAGCTATTTCAATGGCATTAATACGGTCTACATTATACTTCTTCAGCAACGGGAAAAAAGAATGGGTATCTCTTAGATTTGACCAATCGTCTAAGAATGATGATTTATCTATTTCACGGGAGAACTCGTTTTTATCATAGGTGAATAGTTCCTGTTCCTGGCTTTGATCTTCCGCTTTTAAATCAGTTAAGATTTCCTCGTAAGCGTTATAATTACTCTCTTCCTGAAGATAGATTTTAAGGATTGCCTGCCCTTCGTGATCAAAAATTTGAAGACTAGTAAGCAGTTGGTCCTCTTTTTTTTGTTTGACGGCAAAGGCTACGTACCAGGATTTAAGAAAAACCCGGGCCTCAATTGGACCAATGACAGTAGCTATGGCGTGTTTACCCTTTCCGGCCACTCGAATTTTTTCAAAAGCACCTTTATGTTCCAGAATACAACTATTGTTGCGAGTAAGTGCCATAATCCGACCTAGTTGAGGAAGACGCTTTAAGAGCGCTGCCCATTCCGGCTTTAACCTAATTGCTTCTTTACCCACAAGGGTAGCTAATAATTGAGCCTCACTTAAACTAAGTTCCGCAGCCGCTTCCCTGATACGAATTCCGGGCATGCTCTCCTGAATTCGGGTCCAGTCTTGCTTTATTTGATTTGGCGATTGTTGTTTAAATAATGTATTTTTCATTTTGTAAATGGTTGAAAGTTGATAGATTTTTTATGATGCCCAACAGGTTAATTTTTATAATCTAGCCTCTACTATTTTATGAGACAGGTTAAAATGATGTTTTTGTCCCCTTCCGGTGTTGCTGTCTGGAACTACAATGAGCTGTCCCTGGTGTTCAAGTAAATTTACTGGGTGGCCAAATGTTTCTTCTATTATTTTTCGGGAAGCGACTTCTTTCACCTCACCATAAGCCACGGCCTTTCCTTTCTTTAGAAAAAGAAGGTCATCAGCATATTGAATGGCAAGGTTAAGATCATGAAGCACAGCGATAACAGCAATGTTTTGCCGGCAGAGCCTCCTGGCCAGGGACAGTAGAACATGTTGCTGGGCCAAATCAAGACTTGCTGTAGGTTCATCAAGCAACACATATTTTGGATGTTCAGATTTCTCCCAGATTTGTGCCATTACCCGTGCCATTTGTACCCGTTGCTTTTCTCCTCCGGAAAGTGTCTGAAAGATTCTTCCCTTAAAAGCATTAAGTCCACACAATTTCATTACCTCTTCAATAATTGCCTGGTTTTTTGCAGCCGAGCTCCGGTGGGCATACCTGCCAACTTCTATGATTTGCTCTACAGTAAATGGAAAGTTGACCACCGTTTGCTGGGGAAGAATCGCTCTTGAGAGCGACAGCTCACGATTCTTGTAATGCCGAAGCGGATTACCGTTTAAGGTTATTTCACCTGAATAATTAGAGGACTCCCCGGAAATAATTTTTAGTAAAGTTGTTTTACCTGCACCGTTGGGTCCAACTACCGCAGTAAATTTTCCTGGCTCCAGTTGGAAAGAACAGTCATCAAGCAAAATGTCTCTTTTTATTTGTTTTCCTATGTGTTTCGCTTTCAGCATCAAATGAGGTGTTTCTTTTTGGACGATATTAACAGGAATATAAAAAATGGGGTACCAATAACTGCTGTAACCACGCCTATTGGAAGTTCGGCCGGAGCCACTATAGTTCTAGCGAATAAATCGGCCAGAATCAGTAAGCACGCACCGCCCAGAGCTGAGGCAGGAAGCACAAGCGTATGGTCTGAATTAAAGCTTATCCTGATGATATGGGGCACTACAAGTCCTATAAAGCCAATGATACCTGTAAAAGCAACAGAAGTCCCTACAGCGAGCGCGCTTAGCAAAACTGCCCAAAGCTTCACTTTTTCAACAGCAACGCCGGAGTGAAAGGCCTCAGATTCACCCAATGCTATTGCATTGAGAGACCGCCCCATACCAATTAGTCCAATACAGGCCAGCACAATCAAAGGAAAAAGGATTTTAAGTTTATTCCAAGTAGCTACACTAAGGTCCCCCAGTGTCCAGAAGGTGTAGGTGCGAAGTTGCACATCGTCTGCATAAAAAATGGAAAGCCCTATAACGGCTCCGGCCAGTGAGGTAATTGCCACTCCTGCAAGAATTAAGTAGGTAATTTGAGTTTTGCCTTCATGACTGCTTAACCTAAGTGTAACAAAGGTGGCTAGTACTCCTCCTGCAAAAGCAAAGACAGGCATAAGCCAAAAGCTATAATTTTCAACAAAATGCGGTGCTACTGCTCCTACAAACGTGATAATAATGATGGCACCCAGAGCTGCACCACTAGAAACACCAATTATTCCCGGCTCGACCAAAGGATTCCTAAAGAGCCCCTGAAGGGCCGCACCACTAAGTCCTAATGCCATCCCAATAAGAACAGTAAGCAACATTCGCGGAAGACGTATGTTGAGCAAAACCAGCTCCTGGGTCTTATCGATTTCTTGGAACAGACCCAGCTTTTGACCAGAAATCTGTACAATTTCCATTGGAGAAATAGGTACTGCACCTATAGCCATAGAACTTATCATTAGCAAAACAAGAAGACCTGATAACAGGATCAAAACTGTTTTTGTAGATTCACGCTTTTTTATATAAACCACTTCTCTCATCATTTAATTGATTGTGGATGGGTAAGTTGAAAAAGCTTTAGAGCTGCCTCGGCTATCCTTGGACCCCAGCTAGTGAGCAAAACACCATCCATGGCAATAATTTGTTTCTTTTTCCCCGCCGTAGTCTGTTGGACCCCACTTATATTTAATGCCTGGTCTATTCCTCCAATACTGGCGAGGCCTGAATTAAAAAACAGGATATAATCAGGATTAGTCATTATAAGAGATTCGGCATTTAAGGGTTTGTAGCCTTCAATATCTGGCACGGCGTTTTGAACCCCTGCCAATTCCAGAATGTTAAAACCTGAATTTTCACCTGCTACCTGAAGATTTCCTTCTCCCCGGGCGTAAACACAAAGTACCCGGGGACGCTTTGAGGTAGCTGCCACTTTTTTCTTTACTTCTTCGAGATCAGATTTTATTTGCCTGATAAGCTTTTTCCCTTTTTCTTTTTCATCTAAAGCTTCCGAAATAGCATTTATGGTTGTTTCTGTATTCTTTAAAGTACCATTTTGTTCGACAACCAGGGTTTTTATTCCTGTTGATCTAAGCTGACTTATCACATCATCTTTAACATAACCATTTTCAAAGATTACCAGATCCGGCCTTTGACTGATAATTCCTTCCGCGCTAATCCCGCTTCGGTACCCAATGGAGGGTAATGCCTGAAGCATTTCAGGATAAATACTGGTGCGATCTGTAGCCACAATGTTTTCACACATCCCTAAAGCACAGACGATTTCAGAAGAGGAACTACCCGCAGTGACGATTCGCTGCTGAGCATTAATTGAATGAGCGGCTAAAAACATTATGTATATTAAGAGCTGTTTTTTCATTATTATTCTTATTTAGATTTATTAAATATAGGGGCAAATATATAGATATTACCTACCCGATGTCAATCCCCATTTTGGTGAAATATAATTACCTATTTTGGTGATTTAACACTAGAATTAGTGATAGAATTATAGTATTGGAATGATTTAGTCACCTAAAGAAATATTAGCTTATTTTAAGCAGAATATTAACCTTTATTGTAATCTATAGTGACTAGCCTTTGTTCAACTGCATAGGCTATAAGATGGATAGGAGAGCTAAGTTTTAGCTTTTTAAGAATGTTTTTACGGTGGGAATTTACCGTATGCACACTGATATGAAGCTGTTTTGCAATTTTCTTGGTGGTATGCCCTTGGGCAATCTGCTTTAAAACCTGAAGCTCACGTTGAGATAAAGAGGTTGAACCTTGTCTGGAAGTTTGATCTTGATCTACAAAAAAATCTAGAATAAATGCGCTGTAAAAGCGATTACCTGCGGCAATTGTTTTAAGGGCATTAACAAAATCCCTTTCACTGCAATCCTTTATTAAAATTCCTTTCACTCCTGTCTTGATAAGAGACTTAATTACATTAGAGTCTCGACTATTAGTAACAACTAATAGTCTGAGACTAAACTTTTGTTGAAAATGGCTTATTTTATCAAGAAAACAAGAAGAATTATTAGTAGCCTCCAAAATAAGCAAATTCGGCTGAAGAGATAATACCTGGTTCTCGAGTTCTTCTAAACTGTTGCTCAGTGCTACTAGATCAAATCCCGGTGTTTCTTCAATTAATGAGGCAAGGGCTTTTCTTGTTAAACATTGAAAATCTGCCAATACAACTCTAATGTCTGAAGTTTTTGTCACAATTTAAAATCATTCTAAAGAGGGTCAAATCTATGTTATTTTTTATTCGGAAAAAAATTATTTAGAATTATTATAAATAAGTCTTTCTAAAAAGGGTAAACTATTCTGGATTTCCCTTTTCTTGCGATAGGGAGTTTTTAACCTTGACATTTCATACTTAAAGGCAAGCTTAACTTTCCCCTGTTCTTAAATTGCTAAGAATTTGGTTGAGAATATTGAATTCGTTTACCGCCACATCTCATATCGCCAGCCTTCGTCAAGTTTTTAGTATAATTACCAACGTTGCGAAGACTTGAAATAGCTTTACGACAAAAATAGCAGTACATAAAGGAGGAGATCAATTAGACCGGTAGCTATAAATTAGTATTGAATCCAAATATTTCTCTTCTCAGGCAAGCTTTGGTATCCATTTGTTCTGCCAGGGCATTAAACTTACGCCAGATGGGTACATGTGTTCCAGATAAAAAAGTGTCTTTGGAAAATTTTCTTCAGAAAAAGTATATATGAAAATATTTTTGGATTTAAAAATACAAATTTAAAAAAAATAAACTCTATTTTTAGATGTGTCTAAATATAGATTATAATTTTATGAATAATTGTCAGATACTGTGCCTTCTATTTAGCCTTCCTTTGTTTTCACAAAACAGTGGGATCCGGGGAAGCGTTACTACTGCCGGAGAGCCCCTGGAATTGGTCAGTATTGTGGTGGAACAGTCAAACAGAGGCACCACTACCGGAGAAGGTGGTACATATATTTTGGACAACCTTCCTCCTGAATCCTACATCATTAAAGCCATATCTTTATGATTCATTACTCAGGAAAAAACAATTACAATCAGAACCGAGGAAGCCATAGTTATAAATTTTGAACTAAGTCCGGACAGAAATGAGCTGGGAGAGATCTTAATTATTGATAAAAGAGCAGGACTCAACAGAAAAGCCCTTATAACATCTTAGACATTGAAATGCAGGGATTACAGGCTTCCGGTTCCCCCGAAGGCCTTATGAGTGTTTTAAGGGAAGTACCCGGAGTTTACGGGACTGAGCTAGGCCAGGGGAACTTTAAAAAGATCGATTAAGTTCTACGCAGAAACTAAAACAAATATTATAAATGATGACAATAAAAATGAATTTGAGGTACCTTTTTGTCTATTAATTTTGGTAATGTCATCCTCTTGCGAGTATGGCAGGCGGAGGAACAAATGAATAAGTTTAATACTCAGGTCAAAGATCTTGACTCAATGGTAAATGAGAGAATTAAAAAAGTAAATGAATTAGATTCAATTTTTCCTAAAACAGGCAGAAGACTTAAAGAAGCCGATACCTTAATTAAAGATGCTTCCTCAACCTTAGATTCCCTGCAACAAAAAGTTAAGGATATTGAAAACATTTTAAATTAAGTCTAAGATATTAGGGTTTAGTGCAAGAACTTATTGGAATATTGGGTCTGTAAATTAAACTCTGTCTGATGTTTCAATTCCTCTGGGGCTAGCCCCAGAGGAATTGGCGTTTATGGCCAGCGGTATCCGGTCATTTAATATAAAATTGCTGGATCGTAAGGCTCCAATTATGCAAAGGAGCGGTCCATTTCTTCTCAATGTTTCTTGTGGCCAGGTAGACCAGCTTGAGCAGCGACATATCATTGGTAAATGCACCTTTGGTCTTGGTAACTTTCCTGATTTGGCGATGGAAGCCCTCTACGGCATTGGTAGTATAAATAATCTTTCTAATGGGCTCTGTGTATTCAAAATACTGGGAGAGCTGCTCCCAGTTACGCTGCCAGCTTTCAATGACCACAGGATATTTACTTCCCCATTTCTCTTCCAGGTTCAATAGCTCATCTTCGGCTACAGCTTTAGTGACGGCCCTATAGACCTTTTTCAGATCTTTCATAAATTCCTTCTGATCCTTCGAGGCGATATACTTCAATGAATTACGGATTTGATGTACAATACAAAGTTGAACCTGAGCCTTTGGGTAAACGCTTAAGATGGCCTGTGTAAAGCCTTTGAGATTATCCGTACAGGCAATCAGGATATCCTGTAATCCACGGTTATGAAGATCGGTTAAAACCTGTAGCCAAAAATTAGCACCTTCACTTTCGGAAATGTACATCCCCAGAATTTCCTTTTTTCCTTCTTTTGTAATCCCCAGGATGTTATAGAGTGCTTTGTGGGTAATCTTTCCATCCACTTTAACTTTATAATGCATGGCATCAAGCCAAACAATGCAGTAGAGCGGCTCTAAAGGACGACTTTGCCAGGCTTTGATATCAGGAATGATCTGATCGGTGATCTGGCTTAAAACCGTATGGGAAATATCGGTATCGTACATTTCTTTGATATGCCCGGAGATGTCACGGTAGCTCATTCCAAGGCCATAAAGACCGATGATTTTTTCTGAAAGATTATCCGCCAGAATCGTCTGTCTCTTTTTGACCAGTTCCGGCTGGAAGCTGCTTTGACGGTCTTCAGGGGTTTCAATATCAAAAGAACCAAA
>NZ_JBSYGH010000025.1:0-24588 GCF_054121495.1 Salegentibacter haimaensis | reverse complement strand
TAACGAATAACGAAAACAATAACATTGTAAAACTGCCTAAAGCAAGAATAAAAAAAGACCGTCTAAAAATAGCTTTTAAGACGGCCTCTTTTACTTTAAATATAGTTGCAATATTATCTGCTTCCGTTTACAAGGAAGGCGTGAATTACCCCCGGTAACCAGCCCAGCGCTGTAAGCAACAAACTTATTAAAAAGGTGCCGCTAAGCCCGTGTTTTAAAAATACTGCCAATGGCGGTAATAGGATATTCAGAATAATGGTTAGTAATGACATTTTAGTTGGTTTTATGGTTAATAATTAAAAGTTAGAGTTTTTCAGGAGAAAACTAAAGCCGGCAATAGACTTTAATCTGGTTTTAACAGGTTTCAGGAACCGAATTTGCGATATCTGGCCAGCATAAACGAATAAATCGCATAACAAACAAAACCTGCAGCCACCGCTCCCATCAACCAGGATCCAAAAGCCGATTCTTCAAGAAATGAAAATGCATCGCGGGTGTCTTTGATTTCAGAAGTGTTGGATTCTACGGCGGCCCTGATAAAGAAATACGACATAATTCCGAAGATTATTCCCCTTGCAATAAGCCCGAGATAGCCTGTATTTTTTACGGTTTTTCTTCTTTTTTCTTCGGAAATAGAACCATACCCCAGCTTCTCTAAAAATTCACCGGTTATTGCTTTTTTAAACTGAAAAATACTGGCAATGATCAATCCTATGCCGATAACCGCAAAAATATAAACCCCGGCAGGACCAGTGAGAATATCAGACATCATACCGTTTTGACCGCTTCCGGATGAACCTGCTGCATCTATAACTTTCAGAAATGAGATAACTGCAAGACCAAGGTAGATAAGGCCGCTAATAAAAAAGCCAAATCGTTTAGCCAATCCTTTTTTATCACTGCCAATATTTTCAGGATCTTTTATAGCCTGAAAGAATCGCCAGCAAGAATAACATAAAAGTCCCAGTCCCATTAAAATTAGAAGTGCCTGCCCAAAACTTTGCTTTTCCAGAAATTCCAGCACCTGCAGTTGTCCTGCGCTTTGCCCTCCCATATTAAAAGCAGCCAGAAAGGTGAGTACTCCAATAATACCATAAATACTCCCTTTGGCGACATAGCCGGCCCGGGCCACTTTTTCGACCTTTTCTTGCATAATTGAGTTAGTTGGTTAGTAACCTAAAATTACTCAAAAATATACGGGTGGGCGAGAAGTTAGTAAAAGTTTAAGCTTCTAAACCATTTCGAATATAACCAGCGCATAAAGATAAAAACGCACAAACCTTAGTAGTCCGAACATTAGGAAACTTTGAAAAGGAAATTTAATAATTCCGGCAGCGATGCTGGTCATCGCAAAAGGTATTGGTAAAAGAGCCCCAACAATGATTAAAAAACCACCCCATTTTCGGGTGTTTTTAATATGCTGAGCCATTTTCACCTCTATGGCTTCGTGCACGGCGGGAATTTTGGTAATTGCCCTCCCAATATAGTAAGAAATTACCCCACCCAGGTAAGAGGCCAGCGCCAGAAGTGATAGATATAAAATAGGGCTGGAAGATTTCCCCGACCAGGCAATAAAAAGTTCAGGCGGGATTAACCCCAGCAAGGATTCTGAAGCAAAAAACACCAAAAGTATCCCGATAGGAGGGTAGGTTTCAGTAACTTCAACAAGAAGATTTTCAATATCTAAAACATACCTGTCCAGGGCTACCAGGGCACCCACGAAAAGTAAAATGGGAATAATAGCTTTTCTTACACTTCTCCACACAAATTTGTAAAACCCTGTATAGCTGTAATACTGGTGTAATAAGCGTATGCGCGATTTCTTTTTAGACTTCGCATCTTTCTTCATCAAGCAGGCTTTTTTTAAACAGGCTTAGAGACCCTGTATTTTGATGGCAGGTTTTTCAAATACCGGGCCTAAATGTGTTGTAAATTTAATTTTCCTCGGCGTAATCCTGGAGGGCACTTACGTATTCTCTTAATTCGATTTCATTTACTCTGTTGCGGGAATCGGCCATTAGAGAGAGTAAATAATCCAGGCTTTCACGTCCGGTAATCTCTTCTTCAGCAATTTCTTCACCTTCTAAGGGCTCATCCTGTGGGATGGCTACTTCGAAAGCTTCATAAGTCTCAATATGCTCAAAAGTTAACCTGATAACTTTGGCCAGAAGCGGATTCCCTTCTTCTACCACCAACTCCCTTAAACTTTTTAAATCTTCAACAATGGTGTTTGTGATAATACCATTGCGCATAAGGTCACGCTGAATCTTATTAAGTAATTTTTGAGCTTTTATATTTTCCAAAATCTTCTGAATTATATGGGTTCAACTTAGCTACCGGATTTTCCCAATAACGATGCAAATTTACTGCTTTCAATAATTCCTGAAACAATTTAACACACAAATTCAGGCTATAATCTGCATTAATATTAACAATATCTTAGTGCTTAGTATTTTAAGCAGGCACCAATCTTTATTAGCTTTAAGGGAAATTAAAAAAAAATGAATTTTATGAAAGATAAAGTAGCTTTTATTACCGGAGGCAGTAAGGGAATTGGCCTCGGGGTAGCCCGTAGTTTACTCGATATGGGAATGAAAGTAGCCATCACCAGCCGCTCAAAATCAAATGCCGAAGAAGCCGCACGCAAGCTGGGAGACGAAAACAGAGTTTTAGGGCTCGAAGCAGATGTTCGAAATTTTGAAAGTCAGCAAAAAGCGGTTAAAGAGGTGCTTAACAAATGGGGACAGCTCGATGTGCTTGTCGCCAACGCCGGGATTGGGCATTTTGGAGCCATAGATGAGTTAAGCCCGCAGGATTGGAAGGAAACCATAGATACCAACCTAACCGGGGTATTTTACAGTATTAAAGCTTCTCTCGAAGCGCTTACCAAGTCTAAAGGCTATATTATTACCATTTCCAGCCTTGCAGGAACTAATTTCTTTGCCGGAGGGGCCGCCTATAATGCGAGTAAATTTGGTTTAACAGGCTTTACCCAGGCCGTAATGCTGGATCTAAGACAAAAAGGAATCAATGTGAGTACAATTATGCCGGGATCGGTAGCTACTCATTTTAATGGGCATACGCCAAATGAAGAAGATGCCTGGAAAATCCAGCCTGAAGATATTGGGGAATTAGTGCAGGATCTGCTTAAAATGAATCCGCGTACCTTGCCGAGTAAAATTGAGGTGAGGCCCTCTCAACCTCCATCAAAATAAAGATTTGAAAGCCGGCTAATTTTTCTAAGCCGGCTTTTTTCTTGAAAAGGGGGAATTTTCCCCCTCTAAACAAATCACAATGCGCTTTTATAAGCCGCTAAATTTCAGTAATTTGAAATATAATTCTGTTAGGTATGAAGATGCGGTGGCTGATATTATTTCTTGTTTTTGGTTTTTTGTCCTGTTCCGAAGGAATGATGTCGGGCAAACACAAGCGATTTGAAAATAAATCTTACGTCCACCTGTTTTATTCTACCGAAAAAGACTGCGAAGAATCCCAACCCCCCGACTTTTTTATCAATTGCCATCAACAGCTCGATCTTTATCCAAATTCGGAAGCAGAAATTATGCTTACCGATATCATTTGGAGAGGCACCTGGGAGCTTAGAGGAAAGGAGATAATTGTTTATGTACCTAATAGTTATGAAATTCCCTCTGGCAGCCTCACTTTTAAAGTGATTAATACCAGGCTTCTAAAATTGATCTCCAATAATACCGAATGGAAGCTTTTAAGTGGAAATTCTATCTGGAACTAATCCTCAAATCTTAACCACCAGTTTTCCCGTATTATTTCCTTTAAAAAGGTCCAGGAAAGCTTTAGGTAAGTTATCAAAACCTTCAACCCGGGTTTCCTCATATTTCAATTTACCTTCTTCCAGCCATTTGGATAATTGCTTTAAAGCAGGACCAAATTCTGCTGCATGATTTCTAACCAAAAACCCCTGCATCAAAGCCGATTTTTTAATCAGGGTTCCCTCGTGTCTTGGGCCTGTTGGTGCTTGAGTTTCATTATAAAGCGAAATTGCGCCGCAATTAATAATTCGGGCAAAACTATTTATTTGGGTCATTACTGCATCCAGGATTTCCCCGCCAACATTATCAAAATAAACATCAATACCATCGGGGCAAGCGCTTTCGAGATCCTTTTTAATATTCTGACTGGTTTTGTAATTTATCCCGGCATCAAAACCAAAATCTTCAGTAATCTTTTTAATTTTTTCATCACTCCCGGCAATTCCTACTACACGGCAGCCATTAATTTTTGCGATTTGACCAACAGTGCTGCCAACAGCCCCGGCCGCACCCGAAACTACCAGAGTTTCGCCATTGCTTAAATTCCCGATCTTGTCTAATGCGATATATGCTGTAAGTCCCGTTAAACCGAGTATTCCAAGATAAGCCGAGGGCTGTTTAGTTTCCTTCGGAAGTTTATTCAAAGATTTCCCTGAACTAACCTGGTATTCCTTCCACTGAAGCATTCCTGATACCAGGTCACCTTCAGCAAAATTTTGATTTTTAGATTCCTCAACCCGGGCAATTACCATAGATTCTATGGGTTTGTCAATTTCAAACGGCTCAATATAAGATTCTTCATCCCGCATTCTTCCTCTTAAATAAGGATCTACCGAAATATACAGGCTTTTTAAAAGTATTTCCCCACTGCCGGGAACAGGCATATTTTCTTTTGTAATTTTGAAATCATTTTCTGTAGGTTCCCCGGTAGGGCGATTTTTAAGTAAGATTACCTTATTCATATAAAAATAGATTTTTAACTCAATTTAAATTTAAACCGGGAGCTTTACAATTATATCATCCTAATTTAAAGCTAAATTTGAGTCGAGCTTAGTGATAGCACCTAACTTTAATTCTCAAAAATCGATATGAAGGCTGGCGTATCAGCATACCTCTCTAAACAACGGTCAAATCTTTTAGATTTTACCCGGTCTTACGATTTCGCTAAAGCCATAATTTTAAGTTTAGCCATAGGTATCCCGATTTTAGCAGGAATAAAGCTAGGTTATTTAGAAGAAAGTATCGCCATTGCCGTAGGATGTTTGTTGAGTTCTCCCAGTGATATTCCCGGAAATTTAAAGCACAAAAGTGTGGGAGTACTTTTGGCTGCATTCCTTGCAGGATTTATTAGCCTGCTAATGGGTTATGCCCAACAGAATATTTGGATCTTACTTTTATCTATTCCCGGCCTGATGTTCGGGATTTCGTACCTGGCTGTTTTTGGGTTTCGGGCTTCTTTGGTGGCCTTCTCGGGTCTTTTTGCCATCGTACTGAGTTTTGCCAATCTTTCTGGTGAAATTGAAATTTGGGAACGCGCCATATTTATCACCACGGGGGGGCTATGGTATCTAAGTCTTAGCACCGCCTATTATTTTTTGAATCCGAAAAAAATTACCGAAGAATTTTTAGCCGATTGCTTAAGGCTCACCGCGCGGTTTATGGAAAAACGGGCTCAAATGCTTAATCCAGATTGTGACAAAGAAAGCATAACCAAAGAGGTCTTACAGCTTCAAACCCAATTAAGCGAAAAGCACGAAGATTTAAGAGGGGTTTTAATTAGATCGCGGCTTCAATCTGGCAGCTCGAATTATGTTCGCAAACGCCTGCTTATTTTTATTGAACTCGTAGATATTTTTGAACTGGCGCTTGCCAATCCTTTTATTTATGAAAAAACAGCGGTTGAAATTCAGAAAGATAATAAGCGATTAGAGGAATTCCAGGAATATATTAGGGAATTATCGGGATTGCTACATCAAATTGCCGAAGAAATTCTTTCAGGGAAAAAAGATAATCTCAAATCACTTCAGAATAAAATTACCGCATTTCTCGATCACTTTAAAACAGGAAGGCAACTGGCTAATACAGGGATTCAAAGCGATTCAAATTTTTATATTTTTCAGCTATATGATTATTTGGAAAAACAAACCAATCGCATCCTCACCATTTTGCGAATCTTCGGAAATTTAGGCGCAGGCCAGCAATTTTTAATAAGTCGGGAGGCAGCGGCAAAATTTATAACTCCGCAGGATTATGATCCTAAAATTTTGCTGGAAAACTTCAATTTACAATCTCCAATTTTTAGACATAGCTTAAGGCTTGCCCTTGTGGTTCTGATTGGTTTTGGAATTGGGTTATACTTTTCTATAGATAATGCATACTGGATTATTTTAACCATTGTTGTTATTATGCGACCCAATTATGGTTTAACCCGCGAACGTTCCTGGCAGCGAATTGTTGGGACTATAATTGGAGCAATAATAGCTTTGGGTATCGTATTTCTTAGTCAGAATCCCATCTTATACGGAGTTTTGGGGTGGTTGTCGCTCACCTTTGCCTTTTCCCTAATTCAGCGAAATTATAAGACTGCTGCAATTTTTGTAACTCTAAGTATTGTATTTATCTACAGTTTATTACAGCCCAATGTATATGAGGTTATAAAATTCAGGGTGGTAGATACTCTGCTGGGTGCTGGTTTGGCGGCACTCGGGAACCAGTTTTTATGGCCATTCTGGGAAACCAGCGGGATCGAAAATCTCATTAGGAATAGTGTGCGGGCAAATCGCAAATTTCTTGCTGAAATTAATGCTTATTACAAGAATAAAACCCGTTTACCGGCTTCCTATAAACTGGCCAGAAAAGAAGCTTTTTTGGCTATGGGCCAGCTCAACGCCGCATTTCAAAGAATGACACAGGAACCACGCGCCCGGCAGCAGAATCTCAAGGAAATCTATGAAATCACCAACCTTAACCAGACTTTTCTGTCGGTTCTAGCAGCGATGGGAACATTTATGCGCAATCATCCCACCACCGCAGCTTCCAAAGAATTTGAAGTTTTTGTGAATCATATTCAGCAGGAACTAACCAGAACTATAGAGGAAACAAAAATAGATTCTGGAGAAAGATCGAATTTAAAAGACCTGGATAAAGCCAGGAAAAATTTAGACACCAGGTTAAAATCCCTGCTTATTCACAGAGATCGGGAAATTCAGAAAGGTAAGTTTAGCGAGAATAAAAAAATGCGCGAAGAATTACAGGAAGCCAGAATGCTTATAGATCATTTGAAATGGCTTCTGGAGATCGCCGAGAAGCTTGAAAAGCGTTACTTAAAATTAATGGCTAATTAAATCTTTGAAAGTGGTCACAAAAAAAACCACCCTTATAGGGTGGCCAGTTCAATTTTTCCTTTTCGGTTTACCCGATAATTTAGAAACTACCTTTTTGGTTTTTGCTTAGCCGGTTGCTTTTTTGGAGCGGCTTCCTGTTTTCCAGGTTTTTTGGGCTCCTCCTGCTTACGTGGTTGTCCTTGCTGTGCCATGATTAAATTGATTAAAATTACAGATCTAATTTACGGCTTTAAAACTCTCGTAAATTTCTTGTTATCAAATTTTTAACTATGATTTACTGTTAAATTTTTCTACCCCCAATTGTTCTATAATAATCATTTATCCTAAATAATTGCTATTGCCTGTACATTGCTTATTTTTGAGGTTGAACCAGATGATTTTTTATGAGCAAGGCTAACATCATAGAGAGGATCCAATCCAAAAAGCTGCATCCAAATTTGAAATTCGAAATCAAGGAGAAAACTGAAGCTTTCACCCATAAACTATTTTATACGCTTTTTGATGAAGCTACCCCGGTGGCTTCCAATATTGAGCAGCTCGAAAAAGATTTTGAAGAACTTGCCGATTTGGTATGCTGGGAACCATCTAAACCCTGCGGAAAATTATGGCAGGATTATCTAGAGCTCCTTCCTGAAATTTTAGAAAAACTCAATGAAGATGCGAATGCTATCGCCAAAAATGACCCTGCAGCAAATTCGGTTGAAGAAGTGTATCTGTCATACCCGGGCTTTTACGCCATAGCTATTTACAGGCTTAGCCACGAGCTTTATAAATTTAATTTACCTCTGGTTCCG
This sequence comes from Salegentibacter haimaensis, assembly GCF_054121495.1. Lineage (NCBI taxonomy): Bacteria > Pseudomonadati > Bacteroidota > Flavobacteriia > Flavobacteriales > Flavobacteriaceae > Salegentibacter > Salegentibacter haimaensis. Next base: position 16,662 of record NZ_JBSYGH010000025.1, on the reverse strand, counting down.
CGGTTAATGACAGAATGTGCACACCGGCTCACAGGTACCGATATTAATCCTGGTGCCAGCATAGGAGTGCCTTTTTTTATAGACCACGCTACGGGGGTTGTTATCGGGGAAACTGCTGTCATTAAAAATAATGTAAAAATCTACCAGGGGGTTACCCTGGGTGCGCTGTATGTAGATCGCAATTTGCGGAATGTAAAAAGACACCCTACCATAGAGGATAATGTGACCATTTACGCCAATGCTACTATTTTGGGAGGTGAAACCACAATTGGAGCCAATAGTATAATTGGCGGAAATGTTTGGTTAACCGCCTCAGTCCCTAAAAATTCTATGGTATCACATACTCCACAAATCAATATTAAAAACAACGCCGAGTAGATGGAAGATTCAGTATTAAAACTTATAGGAAATACACCCCTGGTAAAAGCTCAGAGCCTGGTTAAAAATCCGAAGGTAGACTTATACTTTAAACTGGAAGGTCAAAATCCGGGGGGAAGTGTCAAAGACCGGCCTGCTTACAATATGATTAAAAGCGCTTTAGAAAGGGGAGACATCGATAAAAACACCCTGCTTATCGAGCCTACCAGTGGCAATACCGGTATTGCCCTGGCGATGATTGCAGGCCTTTTTAAGCTGAAGATTGAATTGGTTATGCCTGAAAATTCTACAGTAGAAAGAGTACAAACGATGCGCGCTTATGGTGCCACTGTAACCCTTACCGATGCCGATGGCGGGATTGAAGGAGCCAGAGATTATGCTGAGGAGAAGGTTAAAAAAACCGGCGGATTTATGTTCAACCAGTTTGCTAACGATGACAACTGGAAAGCACACTACAAAACCACCGGCCCAGAAATCTGGAATGACACCCACCAAAAAATCACTCATTTTGTTTCTTCCATGGGCACTACCGGAACCATTATGGGAACTTCAACTTTTTTAAAGGAAAAGAACTCCGATATTCAAATTGTGGGAGTGCAACCTACCGATGAATCCAGAATTCCCGGTATTCGCAAATGGCCCGAGGCATATTTGCCCAAAATTTTCAACCCTAAAAAAGTTGACAGAATTCTTGAGGTTAGCGAGGAAGAAGCCCGAAGTATGACAAATAAACTGGCCCGACAGGAAGGAATTTTTGCCGGGATGAGCAGTGGCGGTGCTACTGCGGCCGCAGTAAGATTATGTGAAGAACTCGATAGTGGGGTTGTGGTAAGCATTATATGTGATCGTGGCGACAGGTATTTGTCTTCAGACCTTTTTAAATATTAAAAAACCGGGAGTTTTGGCTCCCGGTTTTCCATGAAAAACTAACTACTCTACCCGAAAGAGGATAGGATATGCTGCTTAATTATTTGCCACCGCATAGCCATCCCGGGTCCTGCTAAGATCTACCCTCACTGTTTTACTGTCTTTGCCATTTTTGAGTTTTACTTTATAAAACTCTTTATCTGCAACCCAGCTGCCTTTCGAACTGGCAATGTGTTTATTATCCAGAATTGCGTACCCCGGATTATCTTTCATAATCCCAACAACGATGTCTTTAGACATGGGAACATTCTTAAAATGCTGATAGGTTGATATTAATCTTCCATCATTATCAAAGATTACATCCAGAGCCCCTTTATTGGTTTTAAAAACCACTTCATACCTATCGATATCGCTGCCAATATTAGCGTCTACCAATTGTTGTACATCAAAGTTTTCTCTGGCAAATTTCAGCGGATTGCTGTAAAAGTGACCTGCATACTTCTCAGGAATATTGATCCTGAGACTGCTGTTTTCATTCTCAAGTTTTAATAGAGAAGGATTCGATTTCAAAGTTAGCTCATCGAGCATAATAACCTGTGCCTGCCCCTGGCTTACGAAAGCCACAAAGAGAAGCAGTAAAATTAATTTTTTCATAACACCCCAAATTAGATTAATACTATTTATGAGGTAAAAGTACTCGCTCTAATACGGCTTTAATACTACCTGGGTATCACAGCTACATTTTTAACACTGCATCCTATTAAAAATTTTGGGAAGAATTTTCCCCGTTTTCCAATTTTTGAAGAAGCAGATTTAAATTTTCAAGTTCAACTTTATTGCGACCTAATTTTAAAATTCCGTCATGTTTGAACTCCTGCAAATGGCGATTAACAACAGCCCGGGTTGAACCTATAAGATTGGCAATCTCCTCATTAGAAAGATCATTTATAGATTCCAGTTTTCGGGATTGACCGTTTAAGTTCTTTATTATTAGTTTAGCAAGGCGGGTAGATATATCCACAAAAGTTATATTGGTGGCATATTCTTCTAATTGCCGCATTTGTGTGGCCATATACCCCAGAAGATTCAAGCCTATTTGAGGGAACTGCTTTAGATACTGTCTCATTTCAGGCATTGGTATCCATAGTAATTTCACCTCATTTAAAGTTTCAAAATAAACCTTATGCTCACAGTTTTCAAGTAAGCAGAGGGTATCAAAACAATCCTGATCTTTTAAAAGAAAGAGAGTTAATTCGCGGGAATTTGTGGCATCTACCTGGTACATTTTTAACCTGCCTGAAACTATTAAGTAAAAATGATTTAGCGTACCCTGGCTGGTAATGGAGCAGGAGTTTTCAGGTCTTTTCTCTTCTGAAAAAGAAGAGAGAATTTTTTCCAGATTTTCATTTGAAATTTCCTTGAAAATTCTGTGATTCCGAAATAATTCGCAATAAGAATTTAGTGCCTTTTTCTTCAACATACCGCAGCCTTTAAAAAACAGAAACAACCTAAAAAAAGGGGGGAGAAATATTGAAGTATTGGTGTAGCAATAGAAATACAAATTTAGTCTTTTAAAAATTCATTTCGATGAATTGTGGCGCGATAATTTCATTAAACCTGAAAAATCAGCTATTTTTGCAAAATTGAGATTTTAAAACACACTATGGAGGTTGAAACATTTGGGATAGAAGAAAAGAAAGTAGACAAACAATTATATGGCTACCAACAAAATGATATAAATAAAATTTTTAAGGTTATAGATGAGCATCCAGAGCACTATAATCTGTTATACCAGTTACCCACTGGAGGTGGAAAAACGGTAATCTTCTCTCAAATTGTTAGAGAATATATTCAACGCACCCAAAAGAAAGTACTTATTCTAACTCATAGAATTGAGCTTTGTAAGCAAACTTCAAATATGCTTACCGATTTTGGAGTGCGCAATAAGATTATTAATTCCAAAGTAAAGGAATTACCCGACCAGGAAGATTATATGTGTTTCGTTGCTATGGTAGAAACTCTTAATAACCGCCTTCACGACGAAAAGCTTGAGGTGCGTGATATTGGGATGGTAATCATAGATGAGGCACATTATAACAGCTTCAGAAAGCTTTTCAAGTTTTTTGAAAAGTGTTTTATCCTGGGGGTTACCGCAACGCCGCTAAGTTCCAATATCAAACTTCCGATGAAAGATAATTACCGGGAGCTGATAGTGGGAGATAGCATTAATTCTTTGATTGAGAAAGGCTTTTTGGCCCGGGCTAATACCTATAGTTACAATGTTGGGCTTACCAGCCTAAAGGTGGGGATGAACGGGGATTATACAGTAAAATCTTCTGAAGAGCTTTATTCTAATTTCTCGATGCAGGAAAAACTCCTGAATGCCTATTATGATAGATCACGCGGTAAGAAGACTTTGATTTTTAATAACGGGATTAATACCTCTATCGAAGTTTATGAAACTTTCAAAAATGCCGGATTGCCCATAAGGCACCTGGACAACACCACCAGTAAACAGGACCGAAAGGATATCCTGAAATGGTTTAAAAACACGCCCGATGCCATTGTTACTTCGGTAAGTATTCTAACCACCGGATTTGATGAACCTACGGTAGAAACCATTATTCTAAATCGGGCCACCAAATCGCTTACACTTTATTTTCAAATGATTGGTCGGGGCTCCAGGGTTCTTCCGAATAAAAAAGAGTTTTCGGTTATAGATTTAGGAAATAACCTGGCGCGTTTTGGCCATTGGAGTGCCCCGGTAGATTGGAAACAGATCTTTAGATCGCCCGATTTCTATTTTGAAAATCTTCTTAGCGATGAAGAGATAGAAAGGGAATTCAAATACCAAATGCCTCCTGAACTTAGGAAACAATTCGCAAAGTCTGAAAATGTTGATTTTGATGTTGAAGTGGCTTATGATGAAGTAATTCAAAAAGGTTTAAAATCGAAAACCGTTTTAGAGTGGTCTCTGGAACAGCACGTAAAAATGTGTGTGGAGAATAGTGAAGATGTATTTGATGCGCGTATTTTAGCCAAGGAACTAAAAGATGATATCGCCTCCCGTATCAAACAATATTCCTATTGTATAAGTAAGAGCACCAAAAATTACCGGGACTGGCTGGAAGAAGATTATTCCAGAAAATTAAGACTGGCCATTAACCAGGAATTCTAAATTTGTTCCCAACATTATGATATATTGGCCCGGCATCCTCGCCGGGCCTTTTTTTATTCGGTATCGGCCGATTTTAAATCGCGCTCCACAAATTCTCTTTCCCTAATTGATCCTCCCGCTACAATCGCAGCGCTAATTACCACAAGATTTTTAATAATATACTGGCCTTCCGTCGTAAGCACAAAAGGAAAATTTTCAAAACAAACTTCCGGCAAAACGATTAGCGGAAAGAAGGTCCCCGGGATTTGAAATATAAGCAGGATCAATGCCAGACGAATGGTCTTTTTGAAAAGCATAAAAATACCTATGAGCACTTCCCAAATTCCAAGAACCGGGATAAACCATTCGGGATCCAGCCAGTATACCGTAGCGGCCACCATATCCTGAGCGGGACTTTCAAAGACCACTTTTAAAGCACCAAACCAGATAAAAACAATAGCCAGCGAAATGCGCAACATTGGCTTCCCGTAGGTGTACATCCATTTGGTAACGCGGTAATCTATTCGATCTAATTTTCTAAGTTCCTCGGTTGGCATGTTAATTTGATTAAAGTATCTATTTCAAGTTTATGAATAATTTTTCAGGCCTTACAATTACCTGCGAATTATAGGATTTATTTAACAGCCAGGGATAGGCCAGGGGCCTAAAATTTTGGAAATTTAAGCTAACCACTAAATATATTAATTATGAAAAAATCAGGTAAAAAAGCTGAAGCAGAAAACAAAAAGTTACAGGACCTTGAACGAAACCGGGAAGATGGCACAGATCAGTTTTTAACCACCAACCAGGGGGTAAGAATTAACGATAATCAAAATTCACTAAAAGCAGGAGCCAGGGGTGCCAGCCTGCTGGAAGATTTTATTCTAAGGGAAAAAATCACCCATTTTGATCACGAACGAATTCCCGAGCGTATTGTGCACGCAAGAGGATCGGCGGCACATGGCTATTTTCAGGTCTATGAATCTATGGAAAAATACACCAAAGCTAAATTCCTGCAGGATCCCTCCCGAAAGACTCCGGTTTTTGTAAGGTTTTCTACAGTTGCCGGAAATAAAGGAAGCACCGATTTAGCCCGTGATGTACGAGGCTTTGCCGTTAAATTCTACACCGATGAAGGTAACTATGACCTGGTAGGGAATAATATCCCGGTGTTTTTTATCCAGGACGCGATTAAATTTCCAGATCTCATTCACTCTGTAAAACCCGAACCCCATAATGATATCCCGCAAGCGGCCTCGGCTCATGACACATTCTGGGATTTCGCTTCGCTAATGTCTGAATCTACCCATATGCTTATGTGGGCGATGAGCGACAGGGCGATTCCCAGAAGTTTGAGAATGATGGAAGGCTTCGGAATTCATACCTTCAGATTTGTAAATAAAGATGGAGAGGCGACCTTTGTGAAATTTCACTGGAAACCTAAATTGGGGGTTCACGGAGTAGCCTGGGATGAAGCCCAGAAAATCTCAGGAAATGACCCCGATTTTCATCGAAGGGATTTATGGGAAGCCATAGAAAACGGCCATTTTCCCGAGTGGGAATTAGGGGTGCAGCTAATTGCTGAAAAAGATGAGCATAAATTCGATTTCGATATCCTTGATCCTACCAAACTTATCCCCGAATCGCTGGTGCCGGTTCAACGCATCGGCAAAATGGTTTTAAACCGTAACCCCGATAATTTCTTTGCTGAAACCGAGCAGGTAGCTTTTCATCCGGGTCATATTGTCCCCGGAATTGATTTTACCAACGACCCCTTATTACAAGGCCGGCTTTTTTCATACACAGATACTCAACTGAAGCGTCTTGGTGGCCCGAACTTTCACGAGATTCCAATTAACCGTCCTGTAGCTCCTATGCACAACAATCAACGCGACGGGCATATGCGGCAGGAAATCAATAAAGGCAGAACCGCATACCAACCCAACAGCCTTGCCAATGGTTGCCCTTTCCAGGCAAAAATAGCAGAAGGCGGATTTGATTCTTATCCTGAAAAAATAGATGCCAAAAAAGTAAGGGAACGCAGTGAGAGTTTTAAAGATCACTTTAGCCAGGCAACTTTATTTTACCACAGCCAAACAGATATCGAAAAGCAACATATAATCGATGCCTTTAGTTTTGAGCTGGGAAAAGTGGAGGTCAAAGAAATTAGAATGAGAATGCTGTCTCATCTCAACGAAGTAGATAAAGACCTTGCAAAAGCCGTGGCCAAAAACCTGGGGGTAAAGGTTCCAAAATCTGAAAAACAAATCAACCACGGGGTTCCAGCCGATTATGACAAAAAACGCTATGAGCCTTCTAAAAGCAATCCTTCGGTGAAAGAAGACAAAGCTTTAAATATGATGCAATACGGCTTTGGAGATATTGAAACCAGGCAGATTGCATTTTTATGTGCCGATGGAGTTGATGAAAAATCGGTTAAGGATATGAAGAAAGCTTTGGAGAAAGAAGGGGCGATGGTAAAAATTCTGGGGACCAACAGCAATGCGGTGAAAACGGCCGGGGGTGAAGAACTTAAAGTTGATCACAGCTACAACACGGCTGCTTCAGTATTGTTTGATGCCTTTTTTGTTCCTTCAGGAGAAAAAGCTCATAAAGCCTTAAAAAAAGAACCCAAAGCAATTCAGTTTCTTAATGAAGCCTATAAGCATTGCAAGGCTATTGCTTCAGCCAGTGAAACCGGACCTATCGAAGAAACCTGGTTTTGGCAAAAAATCGATAAGAAAAAAATGAAAGATCAGGGAGTAGTTCTTGGGAATTCAAAATCTTCGGGAAAAGACTTTATCGAAGCTATTGGAAAACATCGCTTCTGGGAAAGAGAAAAAACTGAGCAGGTTCCGGTTTAGAATCTGAAAATTCTTTAAAAAGAACAGCCGCTATCAGAGCGGCTGTTTTTGTTAATTATCATCTTTCTTTCCAAAAAGGCGTTTAAAGAAACCCTTTTTCTTTTTGCCGTCATCTTCTTCAGCCTCATCTCTTCGCCTTTGTCTTTCATTATTATCATCTCCACCGCCAAATAATCTTTTAAAGAATCCGTCGCGTTGTTCTGGTTCACAATCCAGCATTTCACGAACGCTGGCCGAGGTAGGAGGGAAACGGGCATTGGTGATTTCAGCAAAATCGGGATTGGCATTCATCTTTTGCATCAACCCGGCAAAAATGGGTAATGCTGAATTCGCTCCCTGGCCTATATAAGTATTTCTGAATCCAATTCTGTGATCGTCTGAGCCCACCCAGGTAACGGTCACCAATTTTGGGGTTACCCCCACAAACCAACCGTCTTTATTATTTTGAGTCGTCCCTGTTTTTCCCGCTATTTGATTTCGAAGTCCGTAGGTGCTGCGTAACCTGTATGCCGTACCTTTATTAACTACAGATTTCATCATCTCCAACATAGTTTGCCTGGTAACTTCTGAATAGGCCGGCTGCTGGGATACCTGGGGTTCGAAAGTTGCCAGAACATTGCCGCTGCCATCTTCGATTTTCGAGATATAATAAGGCTTGCTGGAACGCGAGGAATTTACATATCCCGTAAAGGTCGTAGCCATTTCGGTTAAACTTAGTGATGCGGTTCCCAAAGCAATGGATGGCACCTGGGGTAAATCGGATTCTATTCCCATTTTCCTGGCCTGATTTATCACATTTCCAATCCCGGCCTGGGTGAGTACTTTTACCGCTATAGTGTTCATCGATTTGCTAAGCGCTTCTTCCATGCTGTAATTCATCTCTTCCTCTTCCTCGCTCATCCCACTGTTTCCCGGAGTCCAGCCCCCGCTGTAGGTAACTTCTCTTGCCGAAAAATAGGTACAGGGCTCAATACCCTGTTCCAGGGCAGCGGTATACACTACAGGCTTAAATGTAGAGCCCACCTGCCTTTTAGCCTGGGAAACATGATCATATTGAAAATACCTGAAATCCACACCTCCAACCCAGGCCTGTACTGCACCATTTGATGGGTCTACGGCCAGCATTCCGGCGTTTAAAAACTTTAGGTAATGCTTCACACTGTCTACGACGCTTGCTTGTTTGGATGTAATGTCGTCGTATTCAAATAAATCCATAGACCTGGTTTTTTGAAGCTCCTGCATAATTTCACTTTCCTGCATTCCCTGTTTCGCGAGTTTTTGCCAGGAGGAAGTCTTCTTTAAAGCATCCATCAAAATTTCATTGTTGGTTAGCCAGGGGGCTTTTTCGCCATAAGACTCTTCGTGTTGAACCTGCAGCTTACTCATATGTTCACGCATCGCTGCTTCAGCCATTTCCTGCATTTCATAATTGAGAGTGGTATGCACCACCAGGCCATCACGATAGATATTGTAAGTTTGGCCATCTTTATTTTTTAGAGTGTCCAGAATTCGGCTAACATCTTTGCGAATTTGTTCCCTGAAATAGGGCGCCAGGCCTTTATCGTGGCTGTAATTTTTATAATCCAGGACCATATCGGTTTGTTTGGCCTCTTCGGCTTCTTCTTCTGATAAATACCCATACTTGGCCATTTGCATAAGTACCACATCCCGGCGAAGCCTGCTGCGTTCAGGAAAAATTCTTGGATTGTAATAATGAGATGCTTTTAGCATTCCTACCAAAACCGCGGCTTCCTCTAAACTGAGCTCTGCGGTGTGTTTGCTGAAGAATTTCATAGCCGCGCTTTCTATACCAAAGGTATTATCACTAAAAGGTACCGTATTGAAATAAAGCCTTAGAATGTCATCTTTGTCATAAACCTTTTCTATTCTCTTGGCTATGATCGCCTCCTGCATTTTGTTCACTACAATTCCCAGGTAGCCATAATCTTTTCTTCCGTAGATATTTTTGGCCAGCTGAAGGGTGATCGTACTACCCCCGCCAGAAGACTCGTCCTGCAGTAAAATACTTTTAAAAAACACCCTGAAGAGGCTACGGTTGTCGATACCGTCGTGCTCGTAAAAACGAACGTCTTCGGTTGCGATGAGGGCATCGATAAGATGCTGGGGTAATTCCTCAAATTTTATGGGTTGACGATCGAAAACATAAAACTTCCCGATAAGTTCGCCTTCGGCTGAAAGTACCTGGGTAGCGCGGTTTTGTTTAAGTTCTTTTAATTCGGCAGAGGAGGGGAGTTTGCCCCAGGCTCCAAAATAAATACTTGCAAAGAAAATCACTCCAAGAGCGAATAAACTTCCCAAAATGATCACTGCCCATTTGAGTTTAGGCGAGCTCTTTATTTTTTCTAACATAATTAGGTATAGGTCCTGCAAATAAACAAAACCTATAAAAAACCTAAACTCTATTTAATTCTTTTTTAAGGTTTTAAAAGAGCCTTAAAATAAAAAGGCCGGTGCCTTTAGCACCGGCCAGTCCCGGTAGATTTCATAACAACTTAGCTTTAAATTTGAAAGGCGATGGGATTATTATGCGCCCATTTTTGCCTGGTATATTGTCTTTTAAAATTCAGAATTCGTTTCCTGATTTTAATATCATTTTCTTTTATAAAATGACCGTATTCCACTATTTGATTGATGCTTTTCATGATGGTTAACTTTTGATGATTGAACTTAACTAAAATGCCTCCTCTTTTGATCCCAACTTGACTTGTGACCTGGTTTTTCCTGATTCAAAAAGGCTCTGCGATTGCTGGCTGATGATTTCATGATTTCTGATTTTTTGATTGATGAATTTTTTAACTTAAGAATCTCCTTTTCTGATCCCAATTTGATTTGTGTCCCGATTTTTCCTGATTTAAAAATGTTCTGCGAGTGTTGGCTGATGATTTCATGATTTCTGATTTTTTGATTGATGAATTTTTTAACTTAAGAATCTTCTTTTCTGATCCCAATTTGATTTGTGTCCCGATTTTTCCTGATTTAAGAATGTTCTGCGAGAGTTGGCTGATGATTTCATAATTTCTGATTTTTTGATTGATAAATGACCCTTTTAATTGTGCCTTCTTCTGTTATTCCAAATAGACTTGGCATTGGTTTTTTCGATTCCGAAGAAGTTTCTGTTGTTTTCCATTTTAGTTTTCATAATTTTTAAAGTTTTGATTTACTATATAGACTGCACTCGGTTTCAATCTGTTACAGTACTATGTATAAAAAGGTACTTTTTTAACTAATTATTAACAAATTGGGTATGAAACAGCTGGTAAATCCCTGAATTGCAGTACAAAAAGTTGCAACCAGGAATATTATCAGCTTGTTTAATTAGCTTTTATTTAAACCCTTGCTGCCTATATTTTTCCGAAATTGAGCAAACTATAAAACCAGCATGAATAAAGCAGCGATTTTTATTGTAGCAGGAGTTATTGCCCTGGTCCTGGTAATCTATTTTACCTTTAATACAGATAGGCTCTATGCTTTCGATGCCGAGGAGAATTATCAAATTGTAGATTCCTGGGATATGCCCTCTGTACTGGAAGAAATTTCCGGGATACATTGGATAGGTGATAACAAAATCGCCTGCGTGATGGACGAGGAAGGCATTGTCTTCATTTATGATCTCGGCCAAAAGAAAATACTTAGTGAAATAGATTTTACGGGTACCGGAGATTTTGAGGCCATTCGAATCCTGGATAATGATGCCTGGGTTTTGAGAAGTGATGGAGAATTGTTTGAAATTAAAAATTACCTGGATACAAACCCAGATTTCAATCAGTATTCCACAGGTTTAACTGCGAGACATAACACCGAATCCTTTAGTAAAGATCCAAATTCCAACAATTTAATTATTGGGGTTAAAGATTTGGAAGAAGATGGCAACAAAAATTTTTATGCTTTCGATCTCGATGCGAAACAACTTAATCCCAATCCCGTTTTTGGAATATCGATGACCGACTCAATTTTTTCTGAAATAGAATACATTCACAGTTCCCGGGTAATGAGACCTTCAGATATGGAATTTCATCCTCAAACCGGTGATATCTATGTTCTGGATGGAGCCAGCCCGAAATTGCTTATTCTCGATGCAGCCACAAAGAACCCCAAAGAACTTTATATGTTGCATCCCGAAAAATTTAATCAGCCCGAAGGTATTAGTTTTACTCCCGATGGAAGATTATTTATTTCTAACGAAGGTGGGTATTACCCGGGGAACATTCTGGAGGTACAACTCGATAAAAACAAAAAGACCGTCGAAGACGGCCTTTAGCAACTGATTTAAAGTTTTTTATGATTTCTGAAGTCGTTCTGCCACCGCATCTACTTCATCCATTACCCGCAGCAGATTCTCTCCCCATAATTTGGCGATTTCCTCTTCGGTATAGCCCCTTTTTACAAGTTCAATGGTAATGTTTAAAGTTTCTGAAGCATCCTGCCAGCCATCAATTCCGCCGCCGCCGTCAAAATCTGAACTAATGCCCACGTGGTCAATTCCAATCAATTCTACCATATAATCTATATGATCCACAAAGTCTGAAACCCCCACAGGTTCAACTTTCGTTTTTAGAGTTTCGATGTCAGCTTCTGAAGCTTTTCTCACTTTTTGATATTCGGTATAATAAGCCCTTTGTTCTTCCTGCGGAAGACTGCGCACACTATCGCGGGATATTAAGGCAAAATTCATCTCCCTGGCTTTCTTCTCATAAACTTCGCGGCTGACTTTGTTGAAGGCTTCGGTTTTTTCGGTATCTACATAAGCGCTGAAAGCTACCGTTTGAACCACCCCGCCGTGTTCTTTAAAAAGTAACAACAACTCATCGTCTAAATTTCTGCTATGATCACAAAGCGCCCGGGCTGAAGAATGGGAGGCTAATAATGGTGCTTCAGATAATTCGAACATTTGTTTTATCGCTTCTTTAGAAGGATGGGAAACATCGATCATCATCCCCAGTCGGTTCATTTCTTTTATAACTTCTTTTCCCAGCTCACTTAAGCCATTATGCAACCATTCATCATTATTTTCTCCTGTGTTTGAATCGCTCAACTGGCTATGGCCCTGGTGGGATAAAGACATATAGCGCGCGCCAAGCTTATAGAATTTCTCAACATGGCTAATATCCCGGCCAATTGGGTAGCCATTTTCAACTCCTATTAGGGCGATTTTCTTTCCTTCAGCATGTAATTTGCGAACTTCAGCCGAGTTTGTGGCCAGTCCTATCTTATCTGGGGCAATTTCATTTACCAATTTGTGAATGGCGATAAACTTCAGCATCGCATTATTATGTGCGGCTTCAAAACCTTCTGGGCTTAATTCATCCTGCCCGGTGTACACTATAAACCAGGCTGCATCTAACCCGCCGGCTTCCATTTTTGGCAAATTTACCTGGGTGTCAAGGTCCATAGTATAATTCGCTTCATTGGTGAAATTGTTTACATTGATATCGGCGTGAGTATCTATGGTTATTACATTATCGTGAATGCGCTGAGCTTTTTCACGAATTTCAGGACTAATTGCAGATTGAGCTACCGCCGCAGTGGTAGCTAAAAACAGACTAAAGTTTAAGAGACTGGACTTCATTTTATTGAATTACATTTATAATAGCGCTGAATTTAAGGATAAAATTTGAGTGAAGAAAAGTCAGCTTGTTTTAGAAAACTTTTTTCCTGTACATTTGATTGTTTTTGCACCCCTATAATGAAGAAATATATAGTTGTAAATAATCCTGAAACCTGGAAGATACAGGCCCCTCTGGTTGAAGTGATCTCAGCCACCGATTATCTAACCAATCCCCAATATTTTAAGCTCAAGAAAGCCAGAATCTTTAATCTTTGCAAAGATTATAGCTATCAATCCCGTGGCTATTATGTATCTCTGCTTGCCGAGGCCCGGGGACATCTTGCCCTGCCCACGGTAAAAAACCTGGTAGATTTAAGGGCGCCAAAACTGGTGAAAATTGTATCAGGGGAATTTGATGAGCTTATACAGAGCAACCTCAAAAACATCAAATCCAGGGAATTTACGCTTAGCATTTATTTCGGGCAAAACCTGGCCAGAAAGTACAAAGAATTAAGTGCGATGTTTTTCAGGCATTTCCAAATTCCCCTGCTTCAGGTTAAATTTCAGTATACCACTAAATGGCAAATCAAAAGCATTAAAGCGGTTACAGAATCTGAAATTTCCGAAGAACACAGGGAAATGGTGCAGCAATATGCCGAAGAGTTTTTTGCTAAAAAACGTTATGATACCCCGCGTAGCCAGAATTTTGAATATGACCTGGCCATTCTGGTAAACCCTAACGATCCTGCCCCGCCCAGCAATGCCAAGGCGATTAAAAAATTTATAGAACTCGGTGAAAAATTGGGTTTCTATGTTGAAGTTGTTGGTCCCGGCGATCTTTCCCGCCTCTCAGCCTTCGATGCTCTGTTTATAAGGCAAAGTACCGAGGTTAATAATGAGGCCTATGCCTTTGCCCGCAAGGCCGAACAGGAAGAGATCGCAATTGTAGATTATCCCGATGCTATCTTAAAATGCTGTAATAAGGTTTTTATGGCCGAAGCTATGCTCAATGCGGGTATTGAAACGCCAAAAACGCTCATAGTTCATAAAGACAATAAGGCTAAGGTATTGGAAGAGATCAAACTTCCGGTAGTCCTCAAATCTCCCGATTCTACCTTTTCATTCGGGGTTAAAAAAGCCCATACCCAGGAAGAATATTTCGAGCTGGTTACTGCGATGCTTAAAAAATCGGAACTGATCATTGCCCAGGCATTTTCTCCTTCAGACTATGACTGGAGAATTGGAGTTTTAGACGGAAAGTTATTGTATGCCAGCCGTTATTATATGGCCCAGGGTCACTGGCAAATCTATAATTGGGAGGCTAAAAAGAAAAAGGACCAGGATGGAAATGCCGATAGTCTTCCATTAGAAGATGTACCTGAAAAAGTACTGAAACTGGCTCTGAAATCCACAAAATTATTAGGGCCGGGTCTGTATGGAGTAGATATTAAAATGATTAAGAATAAGGCCCTGGTCATCGAGATTAACGATAATCCCAATATAGATGCAGGAGTTGAAGATGTCTGGTATGGCGACCAGATTTATCTCGAAATTTTAAAAGCGTTAAAATCCAGATTAGAAAAGAAATAAGATGAGTTATCATTTATTTGAAGTCACCGGTATCGAGTTAGAATATATGTTGGTTGACAGGAATACTTTTGGGGTAAAACCAGTGGTAGATGAACTTTTTCTCGACAAAACCGGGGAGGTTTGCTCTGATGTAGACAATGGAAAAATTGAATGGAGCAATGAATTAGTGGCTCACGTGATTGAATTGAAAACCAATGGTCCAACCAGGGATTTGGAAAACCTGGATGAGCTGTTTCACCAAAACATCCTTGAAATCAATGAGCATCTAAAGTTAAAAAACACTAGATTATTACCGGGTGCGGCGCATCCTCTGATGAATCCCGAAACCGACACCCAACTTTGGAAACATAGCAATAATGAGGTTTACGAGTTGTATCATATAATTTTTGATTGCCGCGGTCACGGCTGGAGCAACTTGCAAAGCACTCATATAAATTTGCCATTTTCGGGTGATGAAGAATTTGAAAAATTACATGCCGCTATTCGGCTTTTGCTACCAATAATTCCCGGGTTAAGCGCGAGCTCCCCTTTTTTAGACGGAAAGTTTACCGGCTTTAAAGATGCCCGTTTAAATTATTACAAAACCAATCAGAAAGAAATTCCTGAAATGACAGGGACTGTAATTCCCGAGCAGGTTTTTTCACGAAAAGACTACTTCGAACGCATTTTTGAGCCCATCAATAAGGCGATTAAACCCTATGACACAGAAAATATTCTTGAACATCATTTTTTAAACAGTCGGGGCGCCATTGCCCGTTTTGACAGGCAGGCCATCGAGATTCGAATCATCGATATTCAGGAATGTCCCAAAGCCGATGTGGCCATAGCTGTGTTAATTATCGAAACTCTAAAACTTTTGGTAGGAGAGGAGTGGATTGCTTTGGAAGATCAAAAAAGCTTTGATGAAAAGCAGTTATTTGCAATTTTTAATGAGGTAATAGTTTCTGCGGAAGAAACTATGGTCAAAGATTCTCATTTTCTTTCAATTTTCGATATTACTTCTGAAGCAAGTGTAAAGGTAATATGGCTTAAAATTTATGAACGGGTAAAAGAAAATATTTCCCCGAAGCATCAGGAAAGCCTGGAGTTTTTGTTAAATAACGGAAGTCTTGCCACCAGGATTCTTCAGCGAACCGGGAGGACACCCAGTTCAGAGCAGCTAAAAAAGGTGTATTTGGAACTGGCCGATTGCCTGGTTGAAAACAAATTTTTTAAGCCGTGATCCTGATATTAAGTTGCGAACACGGCGGGAATATAATTCCTGAAATTTATAAACCCTATTTCCCAGATGCAGAAAATGAACTTAATTCACATCGTGGGTTAGATTTGGGAGCCCTGGACCTCTTCAGGCAATTTCAGGATTTGGCTCAATACTCTCAATTTAATGAGATTAGCAGGTTGTTGGTTGAAGTTAATCGCTCTCTTAATCATCCTGCCTTATTTTCAGAATTTTCCAAAAATCTTTCCACGGCCTTGAAGAAGGAAATTCTGGAAAGCTTTTATTTTTCTTACCGAAATGCCCTGGAAGAAAAGATTTCAGAAGAAATCACGAACGGAAATGAGGTTTTACATCTTTCCATACATTCTTTTACACCAATTTTAAACGTACAAAAGCGCAAAGCCGATATCGGAATTTTATACGACCCGCAAAGACCGCGAGAAAAAAGCTTCAGTAAGAATTTGAAAGAAATGCTGCAGCAGAATTTGCCGGAATTAAAGGTTCGCTCCAACTACCCTTATTTAGGCAAAGCCGATGGATTCACTACTTATTTAAGAAGAAAATTTCCAGATGCTTACCTGGGGATAGAGCTGGAGATCAACCAGAAATATGCTGAAAATAATCAATTTCCGGCCTGGTTAAAGAAAGGCATAATTCAAGCGGTAAATTCCTCACTGACGATGTAAATTTTGATATAGAAATTCTGGATTTCCCCAGTTTTAAGTTTTAAAATGGGCTCGTAATTTGTAAAAAATTACCTGTCATGTTATTTTTTGAGATTAAAGACTTGAACGAAGATGTTTTTTACGTGAATAAACATCAAATTTTATACATCGCCGATCAGGAAGATTTTGGCTGCAGTATAATGCTAAGCAATGGTTTTGTGATTAAAACCAATCAAAAATACGAAGATTTAAAAGACCTGGCCGATGGGGCCTAAGGCAAAAAAAAGAGGCCGTCTTAAAAGCTATTTTTAGACGGTCTTTTTTTATTCGTGCTTTAGGCAGTTTTACAATGTTAT
>NZ_JBSYGH010000024.1:0-28690 GCF_054121495.1 Salegentibacter haimaensis | reverse complement strand
GGAAATATCAAACAAAATATGGGCTTCAAGCGATTTATGTTACGAGGGATGGATAAAGTCACTACAGAAATAGGACTGATAGCGATGGCACATAACCTTAAAAAGTTCACTTTAGCGCAGTAAGTAAGAACGCACTATTAACTTTTAACTCATAACGAATAACGAGAACCAAAACATTCCAAAGTTACCTAAAGCAAGAATAAAAAAAGACCGTCTAAAAAAATAGCTTTTTAGACGGCCTCTTTGTTTTTGGTATTAGGTTGTAATTTATAACATACTTGTTTACTTTAGGCCAGATAAACTTCAATTTATTACAAATGAATCAGAGACTTACCACGTTTTTACTAAGCTTTGCGCTGGTTTTAATATTTCAGCAATCTGCAATTGGTCAGCAAACCGATAGCCAAATTTATGATATCATAGACGAGGTATCTTCAGAAAGGATTGAAAATGATATTCGAAAACTGGCCGGTTTCGGTACCCGAAATACTTTTAGTGACACTTTAAGCGACACCCGGGGAATTGGTGCCGCAAGGCGTTGGATAAAGGCCGAATTCGATAAAATTTCTGCTGAATGCAACAATTGTCTTGATGTTTTTTATCAAAAAGATCTGGTAACCACCGAAGATGGAGATCGCGTACCACATGATGCCTGGGTGGTTAATGTGGTGGCGATACAGAAAGGTACAAAATATCCAAATCGCTATATCATTATGAGTGGAGATATAGACTCCCGCGCCAGCAACACTATGGATTTTGAAACCGATGCCCCCGGAGCCAACGATAACGCCAGCGGAATGGCAGGGGCTATTGAAGCAGCACGGGTCCTGTCTCAATATGAGTTTGAAAGCAGCGTGGTTTATGTAGGCCTTTCAGGGGAAGAGCAGGGTCTTTTTGGCGGAAGAGGTTTGGCCGAGTATGCTAAAGAAAATGACTGGGAGATTATTGGAGTTTTTAACAATGATATGATTGGGAATATTGAAGGTGTAGACGGGGTTATCGATAACCGAAGCTTCAGAATTTTTTCTGAACCCGTTCCTCCAACCGAAACCGAGAACGAACGTAGAATGCGGCGCTTTTACGGTGGCGAAGTCGATGGGATTTCCCGGCAACTCGCACGTTATGTCCATAAAAACACCAAAATCTATATGCCAGAGATGAACCCTATGATGATTTACAGGCTGGATAGATTCGGAAGAGGCGGCCATCACAGGCCCTTCAACGATTTAGGTTTCCCCGGAATAAGAATTATGGAAGCCCACGAAAATTATAACCGGCAACATCAGGATATTCGAACTGAAGATGGGATCGAATATGGGGATGTTATAGAAGGGGTGAATTTTGATTATGCTAAAAAACTTACGGCCGTAAATGCCATAAATATGGCTTCGCTGGCCTGGGCGCCCCCGGCTCCAAAAGAGGTGAAAATTGGGGGCATCGTGAAGCCTTCAGCAAAATTAAAATGGGAAAAGGTAGATGGTGACATTGCAGGATATAAAATATACTGGAGAGATACTACTGCTCCACAATGGCAACATTCCCGTTTTGTTGGTGATGTAGATGAATTTACCCTGCAAGGCATCGTAATAGACAACTTTTTCTTTGGAGTGGCTGCCGTGGGAAAAGACGGGCACGAAAGTGTGGTGGTATTTCCTTCTGGAACATTTAGATAAACATTAGCATTAAATATTTACAAAGGGATGCCGGCAGTGGCATCCCTATTTTTATGCTTTCAAATTAACATTAGTTTGGGCCTGCTTTAGCAAAACGAATCAGCTCAAATGTTTAATTTTAAGAGAACTAACTAAAATCTGAAACATTATGGCAGAGATAAAAATTGCAAAGAAAAAACCCATTTGGCCCTGGATTACCCTGGTGGTAATAGTTTTGGCCATCCTGGCTTATCTGTTTCTCTATGAAAACGGGGAAAATGATCGTGTAGATGATATAGATGAAATTGAAGAACTCAACGATGGTCCTACAACTTCAATAGAACCAGGCGACAACACCTTCAAATTTAAAACGAAGGCGAAGTCTTAACTAAAATTTGAATGTTATGAGCACACCAAAAGAAAAAAATTTACATTACCTCAATGAGTTGAATGATTATAAAGTAGCTGGAGGTTATGCCGATATTCGGGGTTGGGATGTACGAGATGCCGACCGCAGAATTGTAGGAAAAGTAGACGACCTTCTGGTAAACCGAAGCCTTGACCGCGTGGTCTACGTAGATGTGGAAGTAGATCAAACCATCATTGATGCCAGGCACGACCCCTACGGAAAACCGGCCGATCCCGAGGTTAAGGAGTTTGTAAACAAAGACGGGCAAAACCACCTCATCATTCCAATTGGTCTGGTAGAATTAAACACCGATGAAAAGTATGTTTACACCAATAGAATAACCCATCAAACTTTTGCGGAAACCAAGCGAATAGAACGCGGAGAAGAAATGTCCCGGGCTTATGAAGAGTCGGTTTTGAGTTCCTATAATAGAAATAGAGATCTCGACGAGGCCCACACTACCCGCCGAAAAGAAGATGAATATGCCGATAATTCTATTGCCAACCGCTGGGATGATGAACCGGTGGTAGAAGATGAGAATTACGACCGTGAATTACGCCGGCGACAGCAGGAACACGATTATTTTTATGAGCGGGACGAATTTGACGGTTCCAATTTTAGAAAAAGAACTTAAAAATTGAAGTTTTTAAAAGTATCACCCTGAAGTTTTTACTCAAAATTTCAGGGTGTTTTTTTTCAAAAAACTAATCAATTAAGGAAAGTTGAATTCTTCCTTTTTCCAAATCTATTTCCAAGACCCGAACTTCTACCTGTTGATTGAGTTTCACTACCGAATTCACATCGCTTACAAACTGTTTTGCGAGTTTGGAAATATGAACAAGCCCGCTCTGCTTAATCCCTATATCGACAAAACACCCAAAATTGGTGATATTATTTATAATTCCGGGAAGCAACATCCCGGGTTTAAGGTCTTCGATAGTTTTAACTGAAGGATCGAAGGCAAAGGCCTTAAGACCTGCTCTGGGGTCGAGACCGGGTTTCTCCAATTCGTTCAGGATATCTTTAATGGTAGGCAAACCGGCTTCGGCTGAAGTATAATTTTCGGGAACAATGTTCTGAAGCAATTCTTTGTTTCCGATCAAATCTTTAGGTTTAACCCCAAGATCGTTAGCAATTTGTTCCACTATAAAATAACTTTCAGGATGCACCGCCGAATCATCCAGAGGGTTTTCAGCATTTTTAATTCTTATAAATCCTGCCGCCTGTTCATAAGCTTTGGCACCTAGACGCTTTACCTTTAGCAAATCCTGCCGGGATTTCAACGCGCCATTTTCCTTTCTGAATGCAATTATATTCGAAGCAAGCGCAGGTCCCAGCCCGGAAACATAAGCCAGTAATTCGCTACTGGCGGTGTTTACATTTACCCCCACCAGGTTAACGCAGCGGCTAACCACAATATCAAGCTTCTCCTTTAAAAGTTTTTGATCTACCTCGTGCTGGTATTGCCCTACCCCTATAGATTTTGGATCGATCTTTACCAATTCGGCTAACGGATCCATAAGCCGGCGCCCTATGGAAACCGCTCCTCTAACGGTAATATCATAATTCGGAAATTTTTCTCTTGCAGTCTGTGAGGCCGAATATACCGAAGCTCCGGCTTCGTTGACCATATAAACCTGTACACTGGAAGGCAGACCCGATTTTTTAATGAAATTTTCGGTTTCCCTGGCTGCGGTACCATTCCCAATCGCTATGGCTTCAATCTGGTAAGCATTCACCAGATTTCTGATCTTTGCTGCAGATTTCTCCATTTGTTTTTGAGGCGGATGCGGATAAATATTTTCGTTATGTAGCAAATTAGCCTGCGCATCAAGACAAACCACTTTACAACCCGATTTAAAACCGGGGTCTATCGCCAAAATTCGCTTTGGCCCCAGCGGGGGTGCCATAAGCAATTGTTCGAGATTCGAAGCAAATACCTCGATCGCCTCCCTGTCGGCCTTTTCTTTCGCAGAGCTCAAAAATTCGGTTGAAAATGAGGGTTTCAGCAAGCGTGAAAAGGCATCGGCCGCGGCTAATTGGATCTGTTCTTCGCAAAAAGAGGCAGGATTATTCTTCAGCAATGCTTTCAGAATTATGCCCAGAGCTCTGTCTTTATCAACTTTAATATTAAGCTGCAAGATATCTTCATTTGAGGCACGGTAAATAGCTAAAAATCTATGGGATGGGATTCTATGAAGCGCTTCTTCAATTTTTAAATAAGCTGAATATTTATCAAGCTCAGCTTCGGTATTTTTCCCGGCTTTGGTTTTAATAAGCGCCTCCCTGGAATACAATTTTCTCAGTCGGCTGCGAATAAAGGTATTTTCGTTAATCCATTCAGCAATAATATCACGGGCGCCCTTGAAAACTTCCTCTTCAGAAGTGAAATTTTCACTGCGAAACCTTGAAACAAGACTCGCCGGTTCGCTTAGATTTTGAGCCATAATCATTTTCGCCAGGGGTTCCAGGCCGGCTTTTCTGGCCACCTCTGCCCTGGTTTGCCGTTTCTTTTTAAACGGCAAATACAAATCTTCAAGTTCGGTAAGACTATTAGCTTTTTGCAGTTTCTCTTTTAGTTCTGAAGAAAGATTATCCTGCTCTTCAAGGACCTGCAATAAACGCCCCCTTCGGGATTCAAGTTCCTGAAAGCTTTTCTGAAGATTTAAGATCTGCTCCAGGCTTACTTCATCCAGGTTTCCGGTTTGTTCCTTTCGATACCGGGCGATGAACGGGATACTGGCATCCTGATTAAATAGATCTATACTATTTTTAATGGCCTGCCTGGGAAGCTTAAGCCTGGTTTCTATATATTCTAGTACCTGCAAAGCGATTTTTTTAGTGCCGGCAAATATAAAAATTAAATAATGCCGGCTTTTCTTGAATGTTTAATTGCCTTCTCACTATGCTTAAAATAACAGGTTTGCACATTGAGGCTTTCCAGGTTTTCAAGCACTTTTATCACAGTTTTTTTCTTTCTGCGTTCAGTTTGCCGAATATATACCGCTTTAATATTTTGAGGGAAAATTTTACAGAT
Source organism: Salegentibacter haimaensis (assembly GCF_054121495.1). Lineage (NCBI taxonomy): Bacteria > Pseudomonadati > Bacteroidota > Flavobacteriia > Flavobacteriales > Flavobacteriaceae > Salegentibacter > Salegentibacter haimaensis. The sequence goes on along the minus strand of NZ_JBSYGH010000024.1, from coordinate 23,592 downwards.
TCGTTCGTAAATATCAGGGTCTTTTTGAGAGTCGTCGCCCAATAGCACATATTTCAAATTGGGATAAAATGAAATAATGTCTTTAATCTTTTCAAACTTATGATCGTGGGAACCTTTGCCGGTAAAAAGAAAATCCCTGATCCCGGTTTTTATCTTTTTAAGTTTAATTACCGCTTTAGGAAGCTGATGCATTTTAGCGAAATCATTTATGAAGTTATAAAGATTCCATTCGCTGCTCGACACAAAAAAGAACGAATTAGTGGCGTGCTCACTATCCTGGCCTGCCTGGCTTAATTCTTTATAATGATCTACCACATCGTCGAACACCTTGCGCTTATGAATATTTTTAGCCAGCATCACGTAAAGCTTTCTAAAAAAAGTATTGGAATGGGAAATAAGAAAAGTATCATCTATATCTGAGATAATTCCGAATTTGCTTTCGTAGGGTTTTAGCAGTTCGGCTTTTTCTGTTATCTCTTTCCCGTTAAGGCTCGCACTTACTTCAAACCGATGCCAGCCCGGTTCCAGTTCGGTTTCAAGTGGGATGGTAAACCTAAAGTAGCCATCGTTCAGGGTTTTGGTTTCTACATAAGTTTCTTTAAATCTAAGGCTTACTCTAAAATTTGCCAGCGGAGAAATGCGAAACATATGAATCATAGAAACCGCGTGTTTTATGCCACGGCGGTCAAGTCTATACCTGTCGGGGGCCCAGGATTTAAAAAGATGGCCAAAAACCACCAGTTCCTGTTCATTTACATAACCCCGGTAAAGCTTTAAATCTATCTTCAAAATTTTGGCTGCACTTAATTTTGGTTCCCACCAAATTAATTAATTTTAAAATCATTAAACAGGAAAATGGAGAGAAAAAGGCAAATTCTAATTGTAGTAAATCCCATTTCGGGAAATATTAACAAGGATCGTCTGGTGATGGAAGTGCAACAACATATTAATAATGCAGGCGAAAATTTTAAAGTTTTTAAAACCACGGGACAGGAGGATAAAAAAAGATTAGCAGAACTTATAAAGACTTTTTCTCCCGATCGCATATTAGTTGCTGGAGGAGACGGCACCATTAAACTGGTTGCCGAGGTCATTGATTTTCAAAAAACAAGCATAGGAATAATACCGGCAGGTTCAGCCAATGGTCTTGCCGTTAACCTGGGGATTACCAGATTTGACCTTCAAACTCAAATTAAAATTGCCCTGGGCGAAAAATTACTGGATTGTGATGTACTTGAAATCAATGGAGATTTTTGCCTGCACATGAGCGATTTCGGGATCAATGCCGAATTGATTAAAAATTACGAGGCATCCAGCATTCGGGGCAAATTCGGATACTTGCTGCAATCTATTCCAACCTTAATAAACAGCAAATATCCCTTTGAATTTGATATAGAATTGCCTGACAATCATTTTACAAGAAAAGGAATTCTTTTGGCAGTAGCTAATGCCTCGCGCTATGGGACGGGCGCCAATGTAAATCCTAAAGGAAAATTAGACGACGGAATTTTTGAAATCCTGGTGTTTAAAAATTTCGATATAATTGGAATTATTAAAACCCTTAGAAATGAAACCGAAATTAACCCCGGTTTTGTAGAGGTAATCCCCGCTACCAGCGCTAAAGTTTCCTGTAGAAAGCCCATTTCCTTTCAAATAGATGGAGAATTTATAGGCGAACGCAGTGAAATTAACGTGAAAGTTCTCACAGAAAAGCTAAAAATCGCCGTGAATTAAGACAGATTTTTTAGAGTTATTAACAATTTAACATTAACGGATTTTAAAACTTGCAGCCCTTTCAAGAACCGGCTTCATATAACCCTGAAGCCTTTTATTTCCTGGGTTCATAAAGAATATCCCCCATAAATCCTTACCGAGAATCCTTCAATTAACTATACCAAAAAACGTTTTTTCAAAAATCAGAAAACGTTATAGTAAACCAGCTCCTTAATTTTTAGTATAATTTTTTATTAAATTGGCTTATTGAACTATTAAGTTTAATTAATCAACTGTAAAATTATTTTTATGAAACAAAGACTACTTAAGCTCGGTCTTTTCCTGTTTTCGTTTTTATGTCTGGGCTATGTGCAGGCACAAAATACGGTATCGGGAACTGTAACCGATGGCACTATGCCATTACCGGGTGTTAACATCGTGGTTCAGGGTACCAGTAACGGTACAACCAGTGATTTCGATGGGAATTATTCCCTGGACAATGTAAGTGATGACGCCGTTCTGGTATTTAGTTTCCTTGGCTATGGCCAGCAGGAAATTCCGGTAAATGGAAGGTCAACTGTTAATGTAACTATGCAGGAAGATGCCGCAGCCCTTAGCGAAGTATTGGTTATCGGTTATGGATCGGTACAAAGGCGGGATGCTACAGGAGCGGTTGCTTCAGTTTCTGCCGAAGATTTTAACCGTGGGGTTATCGCTTCTCCTGAAGAATTAATTCAGGGTAGAACTGCAGGACTTCAGGTTACCTCGAGCAGTGGTGAGCCCGGAGCCGGAGTGAACATTAGAATTCGAGGAACAACTTCGGTACGTGGTGGTAATGACCCGCTATTCGTAGTAGACGGGGTGCCACTGGGAGGCGATAACGTTTCAGCCGGAGGTTCAAATGCCGGTTTTGGAGACAGTTCTCCTAAAAACCCTTTAAACTTCCTAAACCCCCAGGATATTGAAAGTATGAGTATCCTTAAAGATGCTTCAGCCACTGCGATTTATGGTTCCCGTGGGGCGAACGGGGTGGTAATTATCACCACCAAAAGTGGTCGCGGACAGGAAGGAAGATTTGATTTCAGCTCAAGTGTTGGAGTTGCCACGCCTGCTAATCGTTACGATCTATTAAATCGTGAAGAGTGGTTAGAAGCTTATGCTGCAACAGGTAATGATCCCAGCGCTGTAGATTGGGGAGCCGATACCGACTGGCAGGATGAAATTACACGTACTGCGATAAACCAGGAGTATAACCTTTCTTATTCAAATTCTTACCGACAGGGGAATTACAGAATTTCCGGAGGGTATTCTGATCTTAAGGGTATCATTGAGAATTCTGAAATGCAACGTTTATCGGGAAGGTTAAATATTAACCACCGCCTGTTTGACGATAAGTTAAGGCTAAGTCTACAATCAACTATTTCGAGAGTTGATGACCAGAGAGCGCCAATTTCAAACAATGCCGGTTTCCAGGGAGACCTTTTGGGTGCAGCCTATAGAGTGAACCCAACTCTACCCAGTGATCCCGATGCGTTTGAAGGACAGCTAAACCCAAATGGAATGCTGAAATACACCCAGGATGAGACCCAAACCGACAGGTTTTTACTAAACTTCTCTGCCGATTACAGCATCTTCGAAGATCTTTCGGCTAAGGTAACCTTAGGTTATGACAGGGCCGATTCTTATAGAGGCTTCGGAATCTCAGGAGATCTACAGGGTATTCAAAGTGCAGTTCCTGGAAATGGACGTTCACAAATCAATGAGATTGAAAACACCAACAGACTTTTGGAAGCTACTTTGAACTATAATAAGCAGTTTGAAAATTCAAAACTTGAAGCTTTATTAGGATATTCCTATCAGGAATTTAACCGCCAGGGGATTAACGTGAGCGGTTGGGGCTTTCAAAATATGAATATGCAAAATATGATAGACGATCTGCAGCGTTCCCGTGATATTATTGAGGGTGGCATTACAGGTTCATATCAGCAATATGGTTATGATGGTGATGGATTGTTTGTAAATCGTTTATTTCCTGAAATTTCAAGTGAAAGACCATCAAGCCAGCCTTCAGGCGTTCTAGCCAGGGCACTTGCAGGAGACACTTTCAATACAACCGATGAATTACAATCTTTCTTCGGAAGAGTTAATTATAATATTGCCGAAAAATATCTCTTCACCGCCACTTTAAGAGCCGATGGTTCTACAAGATTTGGAGGAAACAACCAATATGGATGGTTCCCTTCTGCCGCTTTTGCCTGGCAAATAGCTGAAGAAGACTTTATGCCCGATGATTTTTCTACTTTAAAGTTAAGACTTGGATATGGAGTTACCGGTAACCAGGAAATACCTTACGGGCTTTACCTGCCACGTGAAAGATTTGGTGGTATTGGAGTTGGAGATGACGGAAGAGTTCAGGTTCCCGGAACAGGACAGGTAACTTTCACCAATCCAGACCTTAAATGGGAAACCACAGCACAGTCTAATATAGGTATTGATTATGGCTTTATGAACGACCGCCTTAGCGGGTCTATCGATGTATATTATAAGGAAACCACCGATCTTCTTTTCCAGACCTTTTCTGCACAACCCGCAGCCCAGGATTTTGTATGGGAAAACCTGCCTGCTAATGTGATCAACAAAGGGATAGAATTTATGATAGACTATAACATTTTCCAGGAAGAAGATTTCTTCTGGAATGTTGGATTCAACTATTCATATAACGATAACATGGTTGAAGATTTCACTGGTAGTGTACAAACCGGTGGAATTAACGGTCAGGGTCTTACCAATGCCTATGCGCAGCTACTTGCAGGGGGTCACCCCCTATTCTCATATTACCTTAGAGAATTTGGTGGATTTGACGCCAATGGACAAAGCGTTTATCCCAACGGGGATGTACAAACCTTCGTAGGGAAAAGCGCCCTGCCTACAACCAATATTGGATTTTCAACCCGTTTGGAATACAGAAACTGGGATTTTTCAACCTTCCTTACCGGGCAAATGGGCTTCTGGGTGTACAACAATACAGAAAATGCGTTCTTTACCCAGGGTGCACTTAACTCAGGTTCTAACGTAACCAGAAACGTGATTGGAAACGGCGAAGCTATAAACAACGCTCCCGATGTATCTACCAGATTCCTTGAAAAAGGAGACTTCCTAAGACTACAAAACGCCACTCTGGGCTATAATTTCGATTTGCAGCCAGATAGTTTTCTTAAGTCTGTAAGAGTGAGTTTAACAGGTCAAAACCTGTTCCTGATCACCAATTACACAGGACTGGATCCTGAGGTAAATACCGACAAGTCCCTTAACGGAATCCCGACGGCGGGTATCGAATATACGGCATATCCAAGACCCAGAACCGTAACTTTAGGACTAAATGCATCATTTTAAATAAAGAATTATTATGAAAATAAAACTGTTAAATAAATCGATTCTTCTGGCCTTGCTGGTAGGAGCTTTCGGTTGTACCGACCTGGAGTTGGAAGAAACCGACTCTGTATTTAGAGAACCATCTGAGGGTGGTGGCTTTGGAGGCGTTGGCGATGTAGAAAACGCCTTGAACAATGCCTATCAGGGATTAAGAGGTCAATTAGACACCCAGGAAAACCTCTATGCCTTACAGGAAGTTACCAGTGATGGTATGTTGGTACCTACACGAGGAACCGACTGGGGGGATAATGGACTATGGCGAACCTTACACCAGCATACCTGGGATGCCAATCACCAGTTTATACTTAACACCTGGAATAATATGAACCGGAATGTTTTTAACCTTTCCGAGATCATAGCTCCAGAGAGTAATGCCAACCCGCAACAACTGGCCGAAGCAAAATTCCTTCGGGCCTTTAGTATGTTCTGGGTAATGGACCTTTATGGTCAGGTTCCCTTTAGAGAAGTTGATGAAGGTGCCGATGTAGATCCAAGGGTACTAAGCAGAAGTGAAGCCTTTGATTTTATCATGGACGATCTTACCTCTGCCCTTCCAAATCTTAGAGGCGTAGGCCCTGGATCTGAAGCACTTTTCGCCAATAAAGCAGCAGCTCATTACCTAATGGCTAAAATGCATCTTAATAAGCATATTTACAACGGAAGCGGACAGGCATCAGCCGAAGATATGAACGCTGTAATCGAGCATGTAGATGCTATAGGAGAACTTGGCTTTGGCCTGCAAAGCGGATTCTTTGAAATTTTCAAACCTGCTGTAGATAGCGAAACCATTTGGTATACCGAAACGGGAGTAGGATCAAAAATCTGGAACGGGCTTCATTATTTCCAAACCACCCCCGATAACGTAGGTGGAGGTTGGAATGGATTCTCTACCCTTGCAGAATTCTATAATCTGTTTGAAGGTGACCCCGACAACAACCACCCGGGTGCCGGGCAGGAAGAAAGACGTGGCTGGGTGCCAATGTCTGGTTCAGCGCCCAGTACCGATGGCTATTTTGCCGGCGGAAAGGATGAAGATGGTGATGGCTTTGTAGATGGTTCAGATATAGGACTTGGATTCCTTCACGGCCAGCAATATGAGTTAGACGGTAGTATGACTCAGGATCGTGCCGGGAACCCATTATTCTACACCAAAGAATTACCGGGACTTCTTGGAAACAACGAAAGAACCGGAATCAGAGTTTTAAAATATCATCCTTCTAACGGGGCATATATGGGACACTATATTTTATTCCGTTATGCCGATGCCCATTTAATGAAGGCTGAAGCTATCATGAGAGGTGGAAGCTCGGGCGAAACCGCTCTTGGAATGGTGAACGAGCTGAGAGAACTTCGCCAGGCCACTCCGCTTGGATCTTTAAGCGAGCAGGATATGCTCGATGAGAGAGCCCGTGAACTTTACAATGAAATGTGGAGAAGACAGGATCTTATCCGTTTTGGTCAGTTCAATGAAGAATGGGAATTCAAAGAAAGCAGAGGAGAATATGTGAACCTCTTCCCTATTCCCAGTATAGCATTAACTTCAAATCCTAATCTTACTCAAAACGAGGGATACTAAATTTTTATCAATTTTTGAAAAAGACCTAAAAGGCTCCGGCTTTTTAGGTCTTTTTTTATTCTTTAAACTCATAAAATTCTCTTAAATTCACCCCATCAGTTTCTAAAACCTGTAGATGAGAATTTTTATGCCCCAATCATATTTAAAGAGTTTTTTCCTCATTATTCCTTTGTTGATCTGTTCCTGCAAAAAAACTACTTCAGAAGAGGAAAGTAATGCCGCAGTCAATGAGAATACAGGTACAAGTCTCTTTACGCGTTTGGATGCTTCAGAGACAGGAATTTCTTTTATCAATAAGGTAGAGAATTCTGAAGATTTCAACATTTTCAGATATCGAAATTTCTATAATGGCGCAGGGGTTGGGATTGGTGACCTCAATAACGACGGCCTGCCCGATGTGTATCTCACCTCGAATATGGGCGAAAATAAACTCTATCTCAATAAAGGAAATTTCGAATTTGAAGATATCACCAAAACTTCGGGCACCGGGGGGACGAAAGCCTGGTCTACCGGGGTAACTTTGGTAGATATCAATAATGACGGCTTTCTCGACATCTATGTTTCCAACGCAGGAAATATTGAAGGCGAAGACCGCAAAAACGAACTTTTTATCAATAACGGAGATCTTACTTTCACAGAAGCTGCCGCAGATTATAACCTTGATGAAAATGGCTTTACCACTCACGCCGCCTTCTTCGATTACGATGGCGATGGCGACCTGGACGTTTATATTTTAAATAATAGTTTTATCCCGGTTTCGAGTTTGGGATATACCAATAAACGCGATCTAAGATGGCAGGATTGGGATCTACCCGAGGTTTTTAAAGGTGGTGGAGATAAATTGTTGAAGAATAATAATGGAAAATTTGAAGATGTTAGCGAAGAAGCCGGTATCTACGGAAGCCTTATCGGCTTTGGTTTAGGAGTTACCATTGGTGATGTAAATCGCGACGGCCTGCCCGACATCTATGTGTCTAACGATTTTTACGAACGGGACTACCTTTATATCAATAATGGCAATGGTACTTTTTTTGAAGAGATCAAAGACCGCATAGACCATTTGAGCCTCTCCTCGATGGGTGCCGATATGGCCGATATCAATAACGATTCGCATCCTGAAATTTTTGTAACCGATATGTTACCCGAAGATGATGAGCGCTTAAAAAATACCAGTGATTTCGAACGCTTCGATATTTATAAGCTTAAAGAGCGTAAGGATTTTTACCATCAGTATATGCAGAATACGCTTCAGCTAAATGATGCCAGCGGTTCTTATTCTGAAATTGCTTTTTACAGTGGGGTTGCCCAAACCGACTGGAGTTGGGGGGCACTTATTTTCGATATGGATAATGATGGCTACAAAGATATTTTTGTAAGCAATGGTATCTATCACGATCTCACCAATCAGGATTTTATGGATTTCTTCGCCAATGATATCCTGCAGCAAATGGTACTTACCGGTAAAAAGAAAGAATTCGATTCTATCTTAAACCAAATGCCCAGTACGGCCATTTCCAATTATGCCTTTAGAAATAAAGCCGACTTGAGCTTTGAAAATGTAAGTCAGGAATGGGGGCTGGATACTCAAAGCTTTTCCAACGGTTCGGCCTATGCCGATTTGGATGGCGATGGAGATTTAGACCTAATAGTGAGCAATGTGAATCAGGAAGTGTTTATATATCGCAATAATTCTACTGAAAATTTAAAACACAATTACCTGAAGCTGAAACTTGAAGGAGATGAGAAAAATAAATTTGCGATTGGGAGCAAAGTTAACCTTTATATCGGAGACGAAATTTTAAGCCAGGAATTGATTCCTACGCGGGGCTTTCAATCTTCCATAGATTACAACCTGGTATTTGGCCTGGGACAACGCTCGGCCATAGATAGTTTAAAGGTTATCTGGCCAGACTCAAGAACCCAAAAGCTGGAAAATCCTGAAATAAATAGCCTGTTGGAATTAAATTATAAAAATGCAGTTTCTTCAGGTCGTGAGCCACAACCGGAAATAGAAGCCGCTTCGGGCATAGTTGAGAATAATCTCCAGGCACACCAGGAAGATTATTATGTAGATTACGATTACGAAGGCCTCGTCTTTCAGATGCTATCCAGAGAAGGCCCTGCAATGGCGGTGGGCGATATAAATGGGGATGGACACGATGACCTTTACCTGGGTGGGGCACGCGGGCAGACCGGGAAAATTTATCTTTCAAGAGGAAATGCTGAGTTTAGAGCAATTGATAATCCTGCTTTCGAAAATCACAAAGATTATGAGGATACTTTTGCCATATTCGCCGATATTAACGGTAACGCCCTACCCGATCTTATTGTAGGTTCGGGCGGAAATCGACCTGAACTTGCCAGGGAAATGTATCAAACCCGAATTTATTTAAATGAAGGCAACGGAAAATTCTCAAATTCCGGCCAGCTTCTTCCTTCAACCGGCCATAATACAGCAGTGATCGCCGCCGAAGATTTTGACGGCGATGGCGACATAGACCTGTTTATAGGGAGTCGCAGCGTTCCCGGGATTTATGGTATTAACCCCGATCACCTGCTTCTGGAAAATGATGGCAAAGGCAACTTTTCTGACGTTACAAACTCGAAAGCATATTTTTTAAAAGATCTGGGAATGTTGACCGGTGCTAAATGGGTAGATTTTAATAATGATGAAAGGCCCGACCTGGTACTAACCGGAGATTGGATGGCACCACAAATCTATTTGAATAATGAGACGGGCTTTGAAAAAATGCCGGCTTCGGGGCTGGATAATCTCAAGGGAGCCTGGTCGGGTCTTGGTGTTGCCGATTTAAACGGTAACGGCCACCCCGATTTAATTCTTGGCAATAGAGGCACCAACAGTTTTTTCCAGGCTTCAGAAGAAACGCCGGCCAGGGTATTTATCAACGATTTCGACGAAAACGGAACCATTGAACAAATCTTTACGCAAAGGATAAATGGAAAAGATGTTCCTATTCATTTAAGGCGGGAACTGGCTGGCCAGATTAGCGCTATTAAAAAGCAAAACCTTAAGTTTTCAGAATATGCCACTCGGGATATCACTCAACTCTTTTCTGAAGAAGTCATTGAAAATTCTATTCAGAAAGAAATCACCGAATTTCAATCGGTGATCGCGTGGAATAATGGTGACGGCAGTTTTAGCATAGAACCCCTATCAGGCCCGGCTCAATTTAGCAGTATTAAAGCCATAGAACTCATTGAGGATGATATGGGTAAATTTCACATCATCGCCGGCGGAAATGATTTCGATCTAAAACCTCAATTTTCGAGATTAGATGCTTCCCGGGGCCTTTGGCTACAAGCCGATGCCCAGGGAAATTATCAGTTGAAAAGCAAAAAAGAAAGCGGATTTAACATTAAAGGGCAGGTACGGCAAATTCGTCAGCTTAAAAATGCAAAAGGCGAAACCTATCTGATTTTTGGAATTAATAATGACCAGGCCCAAATTTATAAACTGAAGTTATGAGGCTAATTTCTATCTTTCTGGTTTTTTTGATTTTTGTTTCCTGCTCCAGGGAAGAGGATAAACAGCCCTTAGGCTTTGAATATTTAACTGCTGAAGTTACCAATATAAAATTCAGCAATGACTTAAGCCCTACCCCTGCTTTAAATATTCTGGACTACCTGTATTTCTACAATGGCGGCGGCGTTGCCGTTGGCGATATCAATAATGATGGTCTACCCGATATTTATTTCAGCGGAAACCAGGTGAAAAATAAGCTGTTTCTCAACAAAGGAAATATGCAGTTTGAAGATATTACCCAAACCGCAGGAGTGGCTGGAACTTCCGATTGGAATACCGGGGTAACTATGGCCGATGTTAATGGTGACGGTTACCTGGACATTTATGTGTGTGCCGTGGTTGGGGTAAATGGTTTGGGAGGAAAAAATGAACTTTTCATCAATAACGGGGATGGCACTTTTACTGAAGCTGCAGCCGATTATGGCCTGGATTTTCAAAATTACAGCTCTACTGCTGCCTTTTTCGATTTCGATAACGACGGAGATTTAGATATGTACCTGCTAAATCATGCAGTGCATACGGTAAATACCTACGGCCCGGCAAGTCTTAGAGATAACAGGCATCCCGCCAGTGGAGATAAATTGCTGCGAAATGACAATGGGAAATTTATCGATATAAGCGAAGAGGCTGGGATTTATGGCGGCGCTAATGGTTATGGCCTGGGTATCGCTACGGCCGATTTCAATAACAACGGGTTTACAGACATTTATGTAAGCAACGATTTTCACGAAGATGATTACTATTATCTAAACAATGGTGACGGTACCTTTAGCGAACAGGTCAAGGAAAAATTCGGGCATTTAAGTCGGTTTTCGATGGGCAGCGATGCCACCGATATCACCGGCAACGCTTACCCCGATCTTATCACCCTCGATATGCTTCCGCAGGATGAAAAAGTTTTAAAAGCCTCGGTGGGTGATGATCCCAGGGATTTAGACGCCTTAAAAATTGAGCGTTTAGGTTACCATCATCAATACACCCGAAATATGTTGCAAATTAACCGGGAAGGAAAATATTTCCAGGAAGCGGGATTGTATAGCGGTCTGGCCGCCACCGATTGGAGCTGGAGCGCCCTCTTTGCCGATTTTGACCAGGATGGGCAGCAGGACATTTTCATTTCCACAGGAATTCCGAAGCGGCCTAACGACCTGGATTATATCAAATACGTGTCCAGCGATCAAATTCGGAATAAAATAAACAACACCAGGCTGGTAGATCAAAAAGCCCTTGATATGATGCCCTCGGGTAATGTGCCCAACTATATTTTTAAGGGTAAGGGCAATATCAGGTTTGACGACCTTTCTCAAAGCTGGATCTCCCAGGATTCGATTATCTCTACCGGGACCGCCTGGGCCGATCTCGATAACGACGGCGATCTCGATTTAATCGTGAATAACATCAACGCTCCGGCCGGGATTTACAAAAATAATATCGAAGATAAAGGAGCCTGGATTAAGCTAAAATTCGATCACCCTGCCCCCAATACCTTCGGAGTTGGCACCAAAGTCATTACCTGGAATAATGGTCAAAAACAGCTAAAACAGCTATTTCCAACACGTGGATTTCAGTCTTCATCTGAGCCTGTCTTGCATTTCGGCTTCGGAAACATTAAAAACCTGGACTCCATCAGTATAATTTGGCCAGATCAGACCTACCAGGTGATCAAAAATCCAGACTTGAATAGCAGTCACCTTCTGAAGCCGGAAACTAATTTGCCGCGGGTAGATTACGCTAAATTGTTACCCGGGAAAAACCCGGTTTTTACCAAACTCGATTCCCTGCCCGGGGTAGATTTCGTGCATCGCGAAAACAGGTATATAGATTTTGACCGGCATAAGCTTATCCCTTACAGAATTTCTGACCGTGGCCCCGCCATTCTGGTGACCGACTTAAATGGCGACGGGAAAGACGATCTGTTTTTTGGAAACTCCAAGTTTAATAGCTCCAAAATTTATTTGCAGAAAGCTGAAACTTTTGAAATTGGACATTATCCTGAAATTACCAAAGATTCAATTTTTGAAGAAAGCATTGCCCTGGCCGTGGATTTTAATGCTGAAGGAAGAACCGGGATTTTCTTAGGCTCGGCTGGTGGAGAATTTGCCAGCGGAAACCGCGCTTTAAAAGATCGCTTTTTTTATAAAGTTGGAGAAATCTTTAAAGAGGTAGATAATCCCGGTTTGGCTGAAAATTCAAGCTTTGCCATTGCCGAAGATTTTACAGGAAATACCTATCCCGATATTTTTGTGGGAACGGGAGCAAATTCTAATGATTTTGGTAAAACTTCAGCATCATATTTTTTAAAGAATAATAAGGGAGATTTTCAATTTGAAGAGCAGGAAGTTTTCGAAAACCTGGGAATGTTGAGTGCCGGAGTCGCCAGCGACTTTAATGGAGATGGTGAAAAAGACCTTATTTTGGTGGGGCAATGGATGAGCCCTAAATTTCTAAAAAATAAAGGAGGAAAATTTACAGATGTCACTTCGCAAATCATTCCCGAAGGTTTAAAAGGCCTTTGGCAAAGCATTATCCCGTTCGATATTAATGGCGACGGAAAAATGGATTACCTCTTAGGCAACTGGGGCCAGAATACTAAATTTCGCGCTTCAGCCAAATACCCCTTAAAAATGTACCTGGCCGATTTTGATGATAATGGCAAAACCGAAAGTATCGTGGCTTATGAAAAAGACGAAAAATATTATCCGATCAATGGGCTTGATAAACTTGCGGCACAGCTTCCGTTTTTGAAGAAAAAATTTCCGGAGTATAAAGGTTTTGCAGGAAAATCTATCGAGGAAATCTTCAGCAAAGAACAGCTTGAAAAGGCCCAAATAATGGAAGTTGAAGAACTTAGCTCTGGATATTTGCTAAATACGGGTGGAAAATTTATTTTTAAGCCCTTTAAAGCCAGTCTTCAAATGGCTCCCATTACGCATTTCATAAAGGCCGATTTTTTGGGAAATTCAAACGAAGAAGTGCTGGCTGCAGGCAACTTTTTTGGGGTTACCCCTTATCATGGGAGATTCGATGCTCTTGCAGGAAACCTGATTATTAGTGAAGATGAAATAATGGAAGGAAGCGAATTGGGATTGGATTTAAGCCAAAAACAGGTTTCAGGCTTACAAATTTTAGAATTTAACGGAAAAAAGGTGCTGGTAGTGGGCATAAATAATTCAAAACCTGAATTTTATGAGATTAAAAATTAGGAATATCATCTGCATTTTAATGCCGGTTTTTGTAGTTGTGAGTTGTTCGCAGCCTCAAAAATCTATTGAAATTAGCACAGAAGATTATCATAACACCGTAGATCGAATTACCGATATAATGGTGCATGATATCTTTTCGCCTCCGGTAGCCAGCAGGATTTATGCTTACAGTAATATCGCAGCCTACGAGGTTTTAAGCAGCAATAACGATAGCCTGCAATCGCTTAGAGAGCAATATAAAGGTTTGGAGAAATTTCCTGAAAAGGCAGGGGATGCCGGGATAAACCTGCAATTAGCTGCCCTGGTTGCCAAGATGGAAATTGGAAGAAATTTATTGTTTTCAGAAGAAAATCTTAGTGTTTACCGTGACAGTCTTTATAAGGAATGGGAAAACACCAATGAGGAAGAATTTACCAAATCAAGAGATTATGGCCTTAAAGTAGCCAAACATTTAAAAAACTGGATCGATAAGGATAACTACAAGGAAACCCGAACTATGCCAAAGTATTCGGTGTATTCAGATGATCCTTCGCGTTGGGAACCCACCCCACCTTCCTATATGGATGGAATTGAGCCTCACTGGAGCAAGATTAGACCATTTAGTTTAGATTCGGCTTCACAGTTTAGACCAGAACCGCATCCCGATTTTTCATTGGAAAAAGGAAGTGAATTTTATGCCGAGGTTATGGAAGTTTACGAGGTAAAAAAGCAAATGGAAATCGACGGCGACGATTCTGAAGAAATCAAAATCGCCCAGTTTTGGGATTGTAACCCTTATGTTTCTACACAAAGAGGCCACCTGATGTTTGCTACCAAAAAAATCACTCCGGGGGGGCACTGGATGGGCATCTGTAAAATTGCAGCCAAAGAGCACGATTTGAATTTTGAAGAAACTGCCTATGCCTACACCACCACAGCTATGGCCCTGGCCGACGGATTCATTAGCTGCTGGGAAGAAAAATACAATAGTGAGCTTATAAGGCCAGAAACACTTATCAATAGGTATATCGATGAAAACTGGACCCCTGTTCTACAAACTCCTCCATTTCCTGAATATCCCAGTGGGCATTCGGTAGTTTCAGGGGCGGCTTCGGTGGTTTTAACCCGTTTATTCGGGGATAATTTTGCATATGATGACGATACCGAAGTACGCTATGGCCTTCCTGTGCGTTCTTTTACTTCTTTTAATCAGGCTGCAGAAGAGGCTGCATTAAGCAGGCTTTACGGTGGGATTCACTATAGAGCCGCTATAGACAAAGGATTGGTACAGGGTCGTAAACTGGGACAACATGTGGTGCAACACTTCAATATTCAGCCACTAGTACAATAACATTTATGTTTAAAACTTTACTAGGCTTTCTTTTGCTGCTCCTGCTGGGAACCTCCATCTGGTATTTCTTTATTAAGTTTGAAGATTACAGCATTGGCTTTAATCATAGTTTCGATGAACAAAATCTTTACCTGGCCGCGCGCCAGGGCAATCTCGAAGAACTAAACCTGAAAAAAATAAATAAGGAGGAGGCCTATAAAAAACTAAACCAGGATTTTTCTTTCGGGTTCGGAGAAATAAATTTACAATGGAATTTTAATTCACTTAAAGATAGCCTGGAAAGAGTTGAAATCAAGGTGAAACACCGGGAAGATAATTTTCAGAAACGCTTTCAAGTTTTGTTCGGCAAGCCGGAATTTCAGAAACAGGTAGTTGAAGCTATTGAAAACTTCAGAAATAAGATGGAAGCTCAGGATGAAATTTTTCGAATAAAAATCGAAGAAACTACTACCAGTCCTGCCACCCAATGTATTTGCAAAGAGCTACAGGCAAAACCTGAACAAAAAGCCCGAGAGATGATGCAGAGCATTTCTATATTATCATCTTTCGTGGAGCAAAACGGGTTAAAAAGCATTGGCAGACCGCGAATTCTAATGCAAATACCCGGCGATCTTAGCCAGGTCGCAGATTTTGAATTTTGTTTTCCGCTGGAAAGAGGTCAAAAAATTCCGGAACTTAAGGGTTTAAAATTGAAAGAAATCGAAGAAAGAAAAGGCCTAAAAGCGATTTACAACGGGAATTATATGTTTTCTCACCTGGCCTGGTCCTATGTTTTCGAATATGCGAAAATGCAGAATTTGGATTACCAGCCACAATTATTGGAAGTCTACAATTCTAACCCGCAAATGGGCGGGGATGCCCTGGAGTGGGAAGCTGAAATCTATTTATTTCTGAAATAAAAAATGGCCGAAAATCTTTCTAGATTCGGCCATTCTAAATTTTACATCTTAATTCTAGAGGGACATTGCTTTACCCCCACCCAGTTCTTCAACAGGTCCGCAGGGAATATATTGCCCCGGGATGGGATCGTACCAGAGTACGTTCTCCCCTACTTCTTCACTGGTTTTCCAGGCCCAAATTCCCATATCGCGAACATTTCGCAAGTAGGCAAAAGCCCCTGCTTCATTGTCCATTTCTATTTCGGGTTTTTGATCTATGGGATCCTGGGTTTCAGTAATTCTCTTTAAATACTCCTCCTGCTTCTCGGGAGCAGCTTTTAAATAGGTCGCTACGATCTTTTCGTATTCCTCTTCAGTACCTTTGGAAACATCTTTATCGAATGCCTCTTTAAAAGCTCTTTCAAAAGCATCTGCCGATCTTTGGAAGTCTCTACGTCTATCTTCGCTGGCAACCTCATCAAAATAAGAATCGATAAACTCGGCAATATTAAGATCTGATGCTCCCGGGGTATCGGTTTTTGGAAGAATCACTTCCAAAACCTGCTTTAAGGCTGCCCCATTAGAGGCGCTGAGAAACACCGGTTCCCAATTCGATTTAGGTTCATTTTTACAACTCTGCAACAAATTTAGAGTTGCGGGACCCACCACCATAATTCCGGCGCCGAGTCCTATATTTTTCAATGCCTGTCTTCTGTTCATAATTTAAGCTTTAGAAGATTTTTTGAAATTTTTAGAAGCGTGATCGGCTGCGCGGGCGGTCATCGCCATATAGGTAAGCGAAGGGTTTTGACAGGCCGCTGAAGTCATAAAACTTCCATCGGTCACATACACATTCTTAGCGGTGTGTACCTGGTTATTTCCATTAAGAACCGAGGTCTTTGGATCGCGTCCCATACGGGCGGTTCCCATCTCGTGAATTCCAAGCCCGGGAGCGCCGATATCGTCGTAGCCGTTTACATCTTTGAACCCGGCTTTTTCAAGCATATCTACAGCCTGTTCAACCATATCTTTACGCATTTTAAGCTCGTTTTCCTTGAACTCGGCATCAAAAGTTACGGTTGGTAGGCCCCACTCATCGGTTTTGTTATAGTCGAGAGTCATTTTATTTTCGTGGTAAGGCAAAGTTTCACCAAAGCCCATAAGGCCCATCGTCCAGCCACCGGGTTGTACGATAGCTTCCTTGAGCTCTTTTCCGTAACCGGCTTCGGCTATGGCCTGTTGCCAATCTCCACGACCGGCACCACCCTGGTATCCGTATCCACGGGTAAAGCCAAGATTATCGCTTCCGTTTAGGTTTCTAAACCTTGGTAGATAAATTCCGTTAGGTTTTCGGCCTTTATAATACATATCTTCAAAACCATCGTATTTTCCTGAAGCACCGGCTTTAAAGTGGTGGTCCATTACATTGTGACCTAGCTCACCGCTATCATTTCCGAGTCCGTCAGGAAAACGATCAGATTTAGATTGCATTAAAATACTGGTAGAAGCGATGGCAGAAGCACATAGAAATACCACATTGGCTTTAAATTCTATGCTCTCTTTAGTTTCAGCATCGATAACTTTTACCCCGGTGGCTAATTTGGTATCGGGGTCGTACATCACCTCGTGCACCACCGAATTGGGTCTAAGAGTCATATTTCCGGTACGTTCGGCTGCGGGCAGGGTTGAAGCTATACTGCTAAAATAAGCGCCGTAAGGGCATCCTCTAATACAACGATTTCGGTATTGGCAGGAAGAACGACCTTCAAATTCCTTATCGCCGGTAATATGAGCTACACGACCCGGAGTTAAAATGCGGTTTTCATAATTTTCGAGGAGGCTCTTTTTCAGGTGATCTTCCACGCAATTTAATGCCATTGGAGGAAGAAACTTACCATCGGGCAACTGACTTAAACCCAGGTTTTCGCCACTTATTCCGGCGAAACTTTCCACATAATCATACCAGGGCGCAATATCTTTATATCGTATAGGCCAGTCTACAGCTATGCCCTCTTTTTTATTTGCTTCAAAATCCAGGTCGCTTAAACGATAACTATGGCGACCCCACATAATAGAACGACCCCCTACGTGATACCCACGCATCCAGTCAAAGCGTTTAACCTCGTTATAGGGATGTTTTACATCATCTACAAACCAATGTGCACTGGCCTGGTTAGTGGTATAGCCGGTACGGGCCTGCTTTTGCTGGCGTTTTTCCTGTTCCCGGGTTAATTGTCCCTTGAATTTATAATCCCAGGGATCGTCATGCATAGTTGGATAATCTTCAATATGCTTCACCATGCGACCACGCTCAAGCACCAGGGTTTTGAATCCTTTTTCACAGAGTTCCTTTGCTGCCCAGCCACCGCTTATTCCGGTACCTACTACTATGGCATCATAGGTGTCGTTTTCATAAAATTTACTCACAATTCAGTAGTTAATTAATAATTTAGTTAATCGAATCTCCTCAAATATATAAATTTAAGGTTATAATTTTCCTTCTTTAAAAAAAACTCTACTTTTAAAACTTCAATTAATTGCGAGCTGTCGCTAACATTAAATTTAACTACTACTTTATGAAAATTTCTCCAACCAAATTATACCTGCTCGTGTTGAGTTTGGTATTTTCCACAGCTTTATTTTCCTGTAAAGATCAAAACAACCGGGAAGAGTCTCAAAATTCCCAGCTTAACGACACCATAGACCAGGAGCCTTTTTTTAAGCTTAGCCTGGCACAGTGGTCTCTAAACAAACATATTTTCGCCGGGGATATAGACCCTTTGGATTTTGCCCGGGTTGCTAATGAACTTGGCTTTGAAGGAATTGAATACGTAAGCGGGTTTTATGCGGAAGGAATTAAAAAAGCCGATGATCCTGAAAAGGCAATGCAGGAGGTACTCGACAGCTTAAAAGCCAAAAGCGAGGAATACGATGTAGATAATGTTTTGATTATGGTAGACGGCGAAGGCGAACTGGCCAGTCCCGATGAAGCCGAGCGAAACAATGCGGTAGAAAACCATAAAAAATGGGTAGATGCTGCAGCCTTTTTAGGTTGTCATTCTATAAGAGTTAACCTCTTTGGAACCAACGATGAAGAAGAATGGAAAGTAGCAGCTACCGATGGTCTCACAAAACTGGCCGAATATGCTTCAGAAAAAAACATCAATGTTTTGGTTGAAAATCACGGTTACCTATCTTCAAATGCAGCTTTATTGGCTGAAGTTATGGAAAAAGTAAATTTGGATAACTGCGGAACCCTTCCCGATTTTGGCAATTTTTGCCTGCAGCGTGAAGGTGGTGCTCAATGGGAAGCTAAATGCATTGAAGAATATCCAAAATATCAGGGGGTGGAAGAACTTATGCCTTATGCTAAAGCCGTGAGTGCGAAATCTTATGATTTTGATGAAGACGGGGAGGAAACCAGCATAGATTTTAAAAGAATGCTTCAAATTGTAAAAGATGCAGGCTACACCGGGTTTATAGGCGTAGAATATGAAGGAGATGATGAATCGGAAGAAGCGGGTATAATCGCCACTAAAGAACTGCTGATTAAATATGGTACCGAACTTAATAACCAGGCCGAATAATGAAAAACTTAGTACGCTTTCAACTATCGGCAATGATGTTCCTCGAGTTTTTTATTTGGGGAGGCTGGTTTGTAACCCTGGGAACTTTTTTAGGCACCAACCTGGAAGCCACCGGTTCTCAAACCGCAATGGCTTTCTCAACTCAATCCTGGGGAGCCATTATCGCACCCTTCATTATAGGATTAATCGCCGATCGGTTCTTTAACGCCGAACGCATTTTAGGAGTGCTTCATTTGCTGGGTGCAGCTTTGCTTTACTTTATGTACCAGGCTGAAGATTTCTCAACTTTTTATCCCTATGTTTTGGGCTATATGATCTTGTATATGCCAACCCTGGCACTGGTAAATTCAATATCCTTTGCTCAAATGAGCGATCCTTCCAAACAATTTTCGGGGATTAGAGTATTTGGTACCCTGGGATGGATCATTGCGGGAATGGTGATTAGCTGGGTATTCGCCTGGGACTCGGCTGAAGGTCGTGCCGCAGGGATGTTACGATATACATTTTTGATGGTATCTATCGCATCAGCTGTCCTGGGACTGTTTAGTTTTAGCCTGCCTAAAACCCCACCAAGCAGCAAGGGGGAAAAAGTAACCCTTTCAGAAATACTTGGCCTGGAAGCTTTAGCTCTATTAAAAGGGCGTAATTTCCTGATGTTTTTTATTTCTTCGGTTTTAATCTGTATTCCGCTGGCTTTCTATTATCAAAATGCGAATCCGTTTCTTGCTGAAGTTGGCATGGAAGACCCTACTGCAATGATGACCATTGGCCAGATTTCAGAAGTGCTTTTCCTTTTATTGCTACCTTTCTTTTTCAAGAAATACGGCTTTAAAATGACCCTCCTGGCCGGGATGCTGGCCTGGACACTGCGATATCTGTTATTTGCCTATGGCGATGCTGGAGAGCTTGTGTTTATGCTCATTATAGGAATTGCCCTTCACGGAATTTGTTATGATTTCTTCTTTGTAGCCGGTCAAATCTATACCGACTCGAAGGCGGGACCAAAAATTAAAAGCGCAGCCCAGGGTCTTATCACTTTGGCTACCTATGGCGTAGGAATGCTTATTGGTTTTTGGGTGGCCGGCCAAATAAGCGATATGTACCTTAATCCCGATGGCAGCCACGACTGGCAACAAATATGGATAGTTCCCGCTGCTTTTGCCTTTGTGGTAATGATCATTTTCACTATCTTTTTCAAAGACGAAAAAATAGCTAAAAAAGATATCGAAATATAAATTCAAACTATGAGTAAAAAAATTAAGTTAGGCATCCTGGGTGGTGGTGGTGATTCTTTAATCGGAATCCTGCACCGGGTGGCGGCTGCGATGTATGATAAATATGAATTGGTAGGCGGGGTTTTTAATCCCGATAAATCTGAAAGCATCAAATTCGCTGAAGAACTCGGCATTGGAACCAGCCGAATTTATGGAAATTTGGACGAACTTATTTCAGAGGAAAAAAAATTGCCTGAAGCAGATAGAATCCAGGTAGTTTCAATACTTACCCCTAACTTTTTGCATTTCCCAATGGCCAAGCAATTGCTTGAAAATGGCTTTAATGTGATTTGTGAAAAACCGATGACCACCACTTATGAGGAGGCTAAAATCCTGGCTGAGACCCAGGAGAAATCAGGAGTTGTTTTCGCGGTCACCTATACCTACACCGGCTACCCTATGGTGCGGCAAATGAGGGAAATGATAAAAGAAGGTAGACTTGGTAAAATTCAAAAAATCGACGTGCAATACTACCAGGGCTGGATAAACCCCATAATTCACGATGCTGAAAAAAGGGCCAATACCTGGCGCCTGGACCCTGAAAAATCGGGAATTAGCTGCTGTGTTGGAGATATTGGCACCCACGCTTTCGATATGATTGAATATGTCACCGGAATGGAAGTGAAGAAAGTTCTCGCCGATCTTAATTATCTCTATAAGGATAATAAAATGGATATAGACGGAAGCATCCTGCTGCGTTTTTCAGAACATGTAAAGGGACTTATTAGAACCAGCCAGATCGCTACCGGGGAAGAAAACAATTTTACCGTGGCTATTTATGGGGAAAAGGCTGCTCTAAAATGGGAGCAGGAAAATCCGAACTATTTATACCTTCTTGAGGAGGGAGAACCTAAAAAGGTTCTGAAACCCGGGCACGAATATAACTCGGCACTTTCTTTAGATGGCACAAAACTCCCTCCGGGACATCCTGAAGGAATTTTTGATTCTATGGGAAATATCTATAAAGGAGTGGCCCGCGCCATTAGAAAAGAAGAATACAACCCGGGAGAATTTCCCGGAATTAAGGATGGCCTGCGCGGAATGAATTTTATCGAAAAGGCGGTAGAATCTCACACCAAAGGCAACGTATGGGTAGAAATCGATTAAACTAGCTTAACAACCACTAAAAAATTGAAATTATGAAAATGAAAACCATAAAAGGACCTGCTGTTTTTTTGGCTCAGTTTATGGATTCCAAAGCTCCTTTTAATAGCCTTGAAGGTTTATGCAAATGGGCTTCAGAATTGGGTTATAAAGGTATACAAATCCCTACCTGGGAGACCGCTCTTATCGATTTAAAAAAAGCGGCTGAAAGCAAGGATTATTGCGACGAACTCAAGGGAAAGATAAAAAATTACGGTCTCGAAATCACTGAATTATCTACCCATCTCCAGGGGCAGTTAGTCGCCGTTCACCCGGCTTACGATACTATGTTCGACAATTTTGCGCCAGATGAATACAAAAACAATCCCGGCAAAAGAACCGAGTGGGCTATTCAGCAATTAAAATATGCAGCTAAGGCCAGTAGAAATTTAGGTTTGGATGTTCACGGTACTTTTAGCGGCTCTCTGCTATGGCACACCGCTCACCCCTGGCCACAGCGGCCACAGGGCCTCGTTGAAATGGGGTTTAAGGAACTTGCAAAGCGCTGGACTCCAATTCTCAATGAATTTGACGAGTATGGTGTAGATGTTTGTTACGAGGTACACCCGGGGGAAGACCTCCACGACGGGGTTACTTTTGAACGCTTTTTAGATGCCACCAATAACCATAAACGGGTTAATTTGCTGTATGACCCGAGTCACTTTGTATTGCAGCAACTGGATTATATTGAGTATATAGACCATTACCACGAATACATTAAAATGTTCCACGTAAAAGATGCCGAATTTAACGCTACCGGCAAGAAGGGAACCTTCGGGGGGTATGAGGACTGGAAAGATCGTGCCGGAAGGTATAGAAGCCCTGGCGACGGACAGGTAGATTTTAAAACCATTTTTTCCAAACTTACCGAATACGGCTGCGATGTTTGGGCTGTGATGGAATGGGAATGCTGTATAAAATCTCCTGAACAGGGAGCACGGGAAGGCGCGCCATTTATTCAGAAACACATCATTGAAGCCACGCAAAAGAAATTTGACGATTTTGCCGGTAGTGAGATCAATGAAGAGAAATTAAAGAAAATTCTGGGAATCAACTAAAATCAACTATACATGAGAAAAATCAGTATTATACTGGCAGCTTCGGCGGTAATGGCCGTGGGTTGTAAAGACAACGAAAAAAAGGCAGAAGTCGAATCGGTTTCTGAAGAAAAAATGGAAAACAACGAGGAGTCAAATTGGGTCACTCTTTTTAACGGAGAAAATCTCGAGGGCTGGAAAGCCTTTAACAGGGATAGCATTTCCCAATGGAAAGTAGAAGATGGCGCTCTTGCCTTCGCTCCCGCT
Source organism: Salegentibacter haimaensis (assembly GCF_054121495.1). Lineage (NCBI taxonomy): Bacteria > Pseudomonadati > Bacteroidota > Flavobacteriia > Flavobacteriales > Flavobacteriaceae > Salegentibacter > Salegentibacter haimaensis. The sequence goes on along the minus strand of NZ_JBSYGH010000024.1, from coordinate 608 downwards.
GAAGGGGAAAATCGGGTTTCAGAAAACCTCATCACCAAAGATGAATTTGAAAGTTTTGAACTATCGCTGGAATGGAAAATTTCTGAAGGCGGAAACAGCGGAATTATGTGGGCTGTACAGGAAAGCGACGAGTTTAATGAGCCTTATCTTACCGGGCCTGAAATTCAGGTTTTAGATAATAAATTACATCCCGATGCTGAAAATGGGCCTATTCGCCAGGCCGGGGCTTTATATGATATGATGCCGCCAAGTGCCGACAAAACCAGAAATGCCGAGGAATGGAATGAAACCCTAATTCGTATAGACCACGCTGCCAACAAAGGTACCGTACGTCTTAATGGAACGCTTATCAACGAATTTCCATTACATGGTGAGGAGTGGGACAGTTTGGTTAACCAATCTAAATTCAAAGACTGGAAAGATTTTGGAAAAGCCAAAAAAGGCCATATCGCTTTGCAGGACCACGACGATAAAGTTTGGTACAGAAATATAAAAATTAAAGAATTAGATTAATTCTGAAATTACTCCATCAAGAGGCCGTCTTAAAAGCTATTTTTAGACGGTCTTTTTTTATTCGTGCTTTAGGCAGTTTTACAATGTTATTGTTT
>NZ_JBSYGH010000023.1:0-28909 GCF_054121495.1 Salegentibacter haimaensis | reverse complement strand
GTATCGGTACTTACACCGCTGCTAAGTTGAAAATGGTAGTGGAGTTTGGCTGTTTTCATAAACTAAAGCTATAAAAAAAGCCCTAATAAATTAGGGCTTTAAGTGATATTTTAAAAAGAATTAACAGCTTAATTTCTCGCTTTTTTATTCTTGTCTTTAGATTTTGATCCTACCCGTGACATGGCATTTCTAAAGCCTATATAATCGGTAGCCATATCCTGAGGGAAGAATCTTCTTTGTGCGGGATCAAGCCAGTAGGCTCGATCTCTCCACGAACCACCTTTGTAAACTCTAACTTCATCGCTAATCAAAGTAGTTCTTCTTTCAGTATCGTACCCTCTTTCTTCTACCGAACCTAAACTGTCGTTAAAGCTTACGTTGTTGTAGGTGGGAGAGTTATACATACGCTTCGATGGATCGTCGATATCCTGGAAAGGCTGATAGTATCTTGAAGAGCTTTTATCACCATCGCGGAAGCTTCTTTGATCGCTATCGGTATAATTGGTGCGCATATAAGTATCTTCAGAGGTTACCGGAGTTTGTAAAATTTCTCCGGGTAAATTTCTGGCTACTATTTGACCGTTGCTAAGGGTGTCAAAACGAACATCTTCAGGTGTAACGATTTGAATGCTTCCATCTTCGTTTATTTGATGTTTGGTGTAGATGTTTCCGCGATAGTAGTTGAAGTCGTTAAATTCGTCATCAACTATGGGGCGGTACACATCGGCAACCCATTCGGCTACGTTTCCGGCCATATCGTAAAGACCAAAATCGTTAGGTTCGTAAGATTTAACTTCAGCAGTAATATCGGCGCCATCGTCGCTCCAACCTGCAATTCCGCCGTAATCACCGGCTCCCTGCTTGAAGTTGGCGAGTTGGTCTCCCTGACGCTTCACATCGCCCGAGCGGGTGTACTGCCCATCCCAGGGATATTTTTTTCTTCCGCGGTAAACATTATAATCTCTAATTCCAACCAATCCCAGGGCAGCATATTCCCATTCGGCTTCGGTGGGTAATCTATATTCGGGAAGAATAACCCCGTCTTTGCGCTGTACAAAAGTTTGCCCACCAATAGCATTTCCATTTGCATCGGTGTTATTGGCTGCATTGTCAACCATTCTTTGAGACTCACGACCTCCCTGGCTAATTTCAGTATTTCCTCCATACACCTGGCTTGGTGCGTTAAGGTAAGTTTCGGTGTTAAAGGTGCTGCCGGCGTTAACATCGGTTAGACGGCCGCCCTCTTTAATATAACCTTCTTTTTCAAGCATATATTCGTTTACACGGTCGGTTCTCCATTTGCTGAATTCAACAGCCTGAATCCAACTTACTCCCACTACAGGATAATTTCCATAGGCAGGGTGACGAAGGTAATTGTTTACCATGGTTTCGTTAAAACCAAGTCGGTTTCTCCATACTAAAGTATCGGGGAGAGCTCCGTTATAAATATTGCGGTAATTTTGTTCTGAAGGAGGGAAAACCTTTTTTAACCAATCCAGGTATTCCATATACATCATATTGGTAACCTCGGTTTCGTCCATATAAAAAGACTGCACGTGTTGCTGGGTTGGAGTGTTGTTCCAGTCATGCATTACATCATCCTGCACCCGACCCATAGTAAAGGTACCGCCTTCTACAAAAACCAAACCTGGTCCTGTTTCCTGCTCTTTATAATCGGTCTTGTACTGAAAGCCTCCATCTTTGGAGTTTATCTCCCAACCGGTAGCCCTGGAATTGTTTTTATAATTCCGGGAATTGTTACAACCTATCAGACTTAGGCTGAAAACCAAGGCTGCTATGGCTTTAAAGGCAATACTAATTCTCATATTAAACATCTCTTTTGGTAGCAATTTAGGCTCTGCAATATAGTAATTAACGATAAAAGTACAAGTTTATTTTATTCCTCCGGCAAGCCTTACAGCAGGGCCGGGATTTAATTTATTCTCAGTAATTTAAAATAAATTTCTTTTCGATATTTACCTGGTTTAAGTATAATATCCTATAAACCGGTTACACCCATAAGCCTGCCCCGGGGTGTATACCAGGCAAAAGTAATTATATTATATGAAACTCAAGGCACAGAATGTCTTTCAAAATTTAATGTATATCGCGCTAAATAAACAATAAAAAGTTTATTTTTAAGTTAGTAAAGAATTAAGCCTCAATAATTTTTCCTGAACTTACCTAATTGGACGATCCTTTTGCCGAATAACCTGAAAACCCGTAGATTTTGGCTTGTAGGTGTTTTCCTAACAAGAATAATAATATATTTGTTAATCATTATTTATTAAGATGAGAAAAATTACACTTCTATTAGTCGGGGCTTTATTGGGAATAAATTATGCCACAGCTCAGGAGCAGAAGCGGGTAATCACCACAGCTGTTCCTTTTTTAATGGTAGCAGCCGATGCCCGCGCCGCAGGTTTGGGTGACCAGGGGGTGGCCACTTCTCCCGATGCTTTTTCCCAGCAGTGGAACCCGGCCAAATATGCTTTCTCAACCACCGAGCACGGGGTTGGGGTGTCTTACACTCCCTATCTTAGCGATATTGTAAATGATATCTTTCTCGGAAATTTAAATTACCATAATAGAATAAACGACCGAAGCGCTTTTGGTGCCAGCCTTAGATATTTTAGTCTGGGTTCCATAGAAACCCGAACCGGAATGGAACAGGAGCCCTTGCTGGTAAATCCCAATGAATTTACTTTCGACCTGTCTTATGCTTTGAGACTTGGTGAAACTTTCTCGATGGCCGTTGCAGGGCGTTACCTGAGATCTGATCTTGGATTTAGGGATGAACAGGATCTTGGGGCTGCCAGTACTTTTGGAGTAGATGTGGCTGCTTTCTATCAAAGTGAGCCTATGGTGTATAGTGACTTTGACGGTGTTTTGCGTTTGGGAGCCAATATCTCGAATATAGGGCCCAAGATGAAATACGACGATGCCGGGCAGGAAAATTTTATCCCTACTAACCTGAAACTGGGTGGAGGTTATGACTTTATCTTTGATGTGGATAACCGAATTGGCGCTTATGCCGAATTCAATAAACTTTTGGTGCCAACCCCGCAGGATTTTAATGGCGATGGTAGAATAGACGGAACCGATGAAGATGAATACAATCAAATAGGTTCTATACAGGGAATATTCAAATCTTTTGGCGATGCGCCGGGAGGTTTTAGTGAAGAAATGCAGGAAATAACCTGGGCCCTGGGAGCTGAATATAATTATCGTGACGTTTTTGCCTTTAGAGCCGGTTATTTTAATGAAAGCGAACAAAAAGGAGCCCGTAAGTTTTTATCCTTTGGAGCCGGCTTTAGATATGAGATTGTAAATATTGATATCTCTTATCTTTTCTCGACTTCTTCTGTGCCCAGCCCCCTGGAAGGGACTCTTAGATTCGGACTTACCTTTAATTTTGGTGAAACCTACGTGAATTAGAAGGCTAAAAGTTTTTCAATCTAAAATTTGATACTTTTTTACTTTCCTTTACCTTGTCTTTCCAATAAAGATTTATGAAAGCAATAGAAATAACCTCGAAATTCGAGGTTTTTGATTCTTTGGAAGAACTGCCTGAAAATGTTCAGCGCTTAATGAAAGAAGCTATAAAAGTTAGGGATAAGGCTTATGCCCCCTATTCTCAATTCAAAGTAGGAGCCGCCCTTTTACTCGATAATGCTGAGATTGTAAAGGGTAGCAACCAGGAAAATGCTTCCTATCCCTCAGGTCTTTGTGCAGAACGCACCACGATTTATGCCGCCGGCGCAAACTATCCTGAAAATACTATCGAAATACTGGCGATTTCTGCTAAATCTATGAAGCATAGCGTAGCTGGTCCTGTGCCGCCCTGCGGCGCCTGCAGGCAGGCTTTGGTAGAATATGAAGTGAAGCAGGATAAGTCTATAGAGCTGTATTTTATGGGTGAAAGCGGTAAGGTGATGAAAGCCGCTTCGGTAAAAGATCTCTTGCCGCTAATTTTCGACAGTTCCTGTTTATAACGTTTTCGTAGTTTTTTTGAGCAAAAACTGTTTTCTATTCTTAAGGGAAATAGTATTTTTGTTTTCCGCTTGGCAAAGCCTATCTGTCTAGCCTAAAAATAATTAAAGTTAAATGAAGAAAGTTACAAAAGCCACATATTTAAAGTGGTACGAGGATATGCTGTTTTGGCGCAAATTCGAAGATAAACTTGCGCAGGTGTACATTCAGCAAAAGGTAAGAGGATTTTTGCACCTTTATAATGGTCAGGAAGCTATTCTTGCAGGAGCTTTACACGTGATGGATCTTGAAAAAGATAAAATGATCACGGCTTATCGTAACCACGTGCAGCCTATTGGGATGGGAGTAGATCCCCGTCGCGTGATGGCAGAACTTTATGGAAAAGGAACCGGGACTTCTCAAGGTTTGGGTGGTTCTATGCACATTTTCTCTAAAGAGCACGGCTTTTATGGTGGCCACGGGATCGTAGGAGGGCAAATTCCTCTTGGTGCCGGTTTGGCTTTCGCCGATAAATATTTCGAAAGAGGTGGCGTAACGCTTTGTTTTCTTGGTGATGGTGCGGCGAGACAGGGCTCTCTTCACGAAACCCTGAATATGGCTGTGAAATGGGAATTGCCTGTGGTTTTCTGTGTTGAGAACAATGGTTATGCGATGGGAACATCGGTTGCCAGAACAGCAAAAAGCACCGAAATCTGGAAGCTTGGATTAGGCTATGATATGCCTTGTGGGCCGGTAGATGCTATGAACCCGATTAAGGTGGCTGAAGCTTTGGATGAAGCTGTAAAAAGAGCCAGAAAAGGGGAAGGGCCAACTTTCCTTGAGCTTAAAACGTACCGTTATCGCGGGCACTCGATGAGTGATGCTCAAAAATACCGAACCAAAGAAGAGGTAGCCGAATATCAAAAAATCGATCCTATCACCCAGGTGCTGGATGTGATTAAGGAGAAAAAATACGCCAACGAAAAGGAAATTAAAGCCATCAACAAGCGCGTGAAAGACCTGGTTTCAGAATGTGAGCAATTCGCTGAAGAATCTGACTGGCCAGAGAAAAATGTGATGTATGATGTGGTATACGAACAAAAAGACTATCCGTTTTTAGCACATAAACCCGAGTAATTATGGCAGAAGTAATCAACATGCCGCGTTTGAGCGACACCATGGAAGAAGGTGTGGTGGCCAAGTGGCTAAAGAAAAAAGGAGATAAGGTAGAAGAAGGAGATATTCTTGCTGAAATCGAAACCGATAAGGCTACGATGGAGTTTGAATCTTTTTACGAAGGTACGCTGTTGCATATTGGAATTGAAGAAGGTGAAACTGCTCCCGTAGATAGTTTGCTTGCTATAATTGGTGAAGAAGGAGAAGATATTTCAGATCTTCTGGAAGGTGGAAGCGATTCTGCCGGAAACGGGAAAGAAGAGAAATCTTCAGAAGAAAAAGAAGATAAAGAATCTTCAAAAGAAGAGGAAGAAACCGAAGAAACTTCAGAAGAGGGAGAAATTCCTGAAGGAGTGGAGGTGATCAATATGCCCCGCCTTAGCGATACCATGGAAGAAGGGACCGTGGCCAGCTGGCTTAAACAGGAAGGCGATAAAGTAGAAGAAGGTGATATCCTGGCCGAGATCGAAACCGATAAGGCTACTATGGAATTCGAATCTTTCTACAGTGGTACCTTGCTTAAAATCGGAATCCAGGAAGGAGAAACTGCTAAAGTTGATAGTCTCTTAGCGATTATAGGGCCAGAGGGTACCGATGTTTCTAAGATTGGAAGCGGTACTTCGAAGAAAAAATCTTCAGCTAAAAAAGAGGAGAAAAAGGAAGAGCCTAAAAAAGAGGAAAAATCTACTTCAGAAGCTTCTTCAGAAGATAAAAAGTCGGGAGGACGAATTTTTGCATCTCCCCTGGCGAAAAAAATGGCCGAAGATAAAGGCATAGATCTTAACGATGTTAAGGGAAGTGGTGAGAATGGCCGTATCGTAAAGAAGGATATAGAAGACTTTAAACCATCAGAAAAGCCGGCAGCTGCTGCGCAGGAATCTGTAAAAGAAGCTAAAGCTGCTGCTCCTCAAGCCTATATGCCTGCAGGAGAAGAAAGCTTTGAAGAGGTTAAAAACTCTCAAATGCGTAAGACTATCGCCAAGCGTCTTGGAGAGTCTAAATTTACCGCACCGCATTACTATTTGACCATCGAGGTAGATATGGAAAATGCGATGGCTTCGCGTAAGCAGATCAATGAACTGCCAGATGTGAAGGTAAGCTTTAACGATATGGTGATTAAAGCCAGTGCAATGGCTTTGAGAAAGCACCCGCAGGTAAACAGCCAATGGACAGGTGACAGCACAAAAATCGCCAAACATATTCATATGGGCGTAGCTGTAGCTGTTGAAGAAGGGCTTGTTGTACCGGTTCTTAAATTTGCCGACCAGATGTCTATGACTCAAATTGGTGGGAATGTTAAAGAACTTGCCGGAAAAGCCAGAAATAAAAAGTTACAGCCTCAGGAAATGGAGGGTAGTACCTTTACCGTTTCTAACCTGGGAATGTTTGGAATCGTAGAATTCACCAGTATTATTAATCAGCCCAATTCTGCAATTCTATCGGTTGGTGCTATCGTAGAAAAACCTGTGGTTAAAAACGGGCAAATCGTTGTTGGAAATACGATGACGATGACCTTAGCCTGTGATCATAGAACTGTAGATGGTGCAACCGGTGCTGCATTCTTGCAAACTTTAAAGACTTATCTTGAGAACCCGGTGACTATGCTGGCTTAACCTCAAGGTCTTGAGAATACTTAGAATTTCAAAATCCCGCTATCTTGCGGGATTTTTTTATCTTTAGCCATATGAGAAAAATTATACTTAATGCCGCAATTTTTGCGGGAATTCTGGGCAGTGTAGCCTGCGGCTCCAACCAGGCGAGTTCAAATGAAACAATCATTTCTGCCCCGGCCCAAACCAAAGAGGTAACTTCTGAAATCTCCCGGGCCGAAATCACTTCACTTATGAATTACCTGGCATCTGATGAGCTTAGAGGCCGGGAAACCGGGACCGAAGGCATTCAACTCGCAGCCGATACGATTACTGCTATTTTTGAGAATTATGGGCTTAAGCCATACTATGAAAGTTTTGAAGATCATTTTAAGGCGAATGCTCTTGATGCTTATAATATTGTTGGCCTGGTGGAGGGTAGTGATCCAGATTTAAAAGATGAATTCATCATTATTGGGGCACATTACGACCATATTGGAGAAGGCAGGGAGGTAGATGGAGATCTCATTGCAAACGGAGCCAACGATAATGCTTCGGGAACTGTGGCGGTGGTAGAATTGGCCAAGCATTTTGCACAAACCAATTCAAACGGGCGCAGCTTGTTATTTGTTCTTTTTTCGGCTGAAGAAATGGGCCTACAGGGTTCCAGGGCACTAGCGAAGAAAATGAAAGAAGAAGACCTGAACCTTTATGCCATGCTTAATTTTGAAATGATTGGCGTGCCTATGCAGGATAAAGATTACCTGGCTTATATCACCGGGTACCAAATGTCTAACCTGGCTGATAAATTCAACGAATATTCTGAAGATAATGTGCTGGGATTTTTGCCACAGGCCGGGGAGTATCAGCTTTTCCGCAGAAGTGATAATTTTCCGTTTTACCAGGAATTTGGAGTGCCGGCTCAAACCGTATGCACCTTCGATTTTACCAATTATGAATATTATCATCACGTAAGCGATGAAACTCAATATATGAATTACGCTCATATGCAGGAAGTCATTGAAAAAATGATCCCGGGAATTACAAAAATGAGTAAGACCAGCGAGCAGGAAATCAAAATGACTCAGGAATGAAGCATATTGTTATTACAGGAACCAGTAGGGGTATTGGCTTTGAACTGGTAAGGATTTTTGCTGAAAAAGGGCATAGGGTTCTGGCGCTTTCAAGAAATTCTGAAAGTGTAGGAAGTCTCAACCTGGAAAACGTAACCAACTTTTCTTGTGATATCACCAATCCAAAAGACCTGGAAAAGGCAGCTTCCATAATTAAAGAAGACTGGCCACAGGTAGATGTGCTTATCAATAATGCCGGGGCTTTAATTAATAAGCCTTTCGAGGAAATCACTTCCGCAGAATTTAACCTGGTTTATAATACCAATGTTTTTGGGGTTATTGAACTTACTAAAAGCTTGTTGCCTTTTATGAAAACCAGTTCTCACGTGGTGAACATAAGCACTATGGGCGGGGTTCAGGGCAGTGTGAAATTCCCGGGGCTTTCGGCTTATAGCTCCAGCAAAGCTGCTGTTATTACACTTACCGAATTACTGGCAGAAGAGTATAAAGAAACCGGTCCTTCATTTAACGTGCTGGCCCTTGGAGCCGTACAAACCGAAATGCTCGAGGAAGCCTTCCCCGGGTATAAAGCGCCGGTTTCTGCCCGTGAAATGGCTGAATATATAGCCGAATTCAGCTTGACCGGGAACAAATTCTACAACGGAAAATTATTACAGGTTTCTAACAGCACACCATAAAATATGAAGCAGGTACTTGAGAAATATCTTCCTCTGCACGCGGTGAATCCCTTATATGAAATGATAAAGGAAAATCACGTGCATCTCAAGATCGTAAACGAACGCAAAACCCGGCACGGAGATTACCGAAGAATGCCCGACGGTACCCAGCAAATCACGGTAAATGCAAATCTTAATAAGTACCGATTTCTCATTACTTTAGTGCACGAAATCGCTCATTTGGTAGCCTTTGAAAAATATGGGCGTCAAATTAAACCTCACGGGGAGGAGTGGAAGCATAGCTTTAGATACCTTATGTTGCCCTTTATAAGGCCCGAAATTTTTCCGCAGGCTTTACTGCCCCTTATTGCAAGGCATTTCAGGAATCCGCGGGCCAGTAGTGATACCGATGCTAAATTGAGTGTAGCTCTTAAAAGTTATGATCCCGAGAATGATAAAAACTATATTTTTGAAATTCCTTCGGGCGGAATTTTTAGAATTTATAATGGAAAAACATTTCAAAAAGGCCCAAAACGGATTAAAAGATACGAGTGCCTGGAGATTGATACCGGCAGGATTTATTTATTTCAGCCCAATGCCGAGGTAGAACTGCTTAAAGCCTAATGTATGACCAATAAAAATTATTATGCTATACTAATGGCCGGGGGAGTGGGTTCCCGTTTCTGGCCTATGAGTACGCAGGCGCATCCCAAGCAGTTCCACGATATTTTAGGAACCGGGAGGAGTTTGCTTCAACATACCTTTTCCAGACTTCAGAAAATCATTCCGCCAGAAAATATTTACATTCTTACCAACGCTGAGTATGTAGATCTTGTAAAAGAACATTTGCCTGGAACCAAAGAGGAGCAAATCGTGGCCGAACCGGCTATGCGCAATACGGCTCCTGCTATTTTGCTGGGAGCGATGAAAATCAGGAAAAAAAATCGCGATGCCCTTATCCTGGTCGCCCCCAGCGATCATTGGATTAAGGGAGAAGATCTTTTTTCTGAAACGATTAAAACGGCATTTTCCTGTGTTGAAAATGAAGATAAACTTATTACCCTTGGGGTGAAGCCCACCAACCCAAATACGGGATATGGGTATATCAAATTTGATCCTGAAGATGCTGCAGAAATAAAAGAGGTAGAGCAGTTTACAGAAAAACCATTTTTGGAGAAGGCTAAAGAATTTCTCGAAGCCGGCAATTACGTATGGAATGCCGGGATTTTTGTTTGGAGCGCAAGCTATATTCTTGAGTGTTTTAAAGAATATTTGCCTGAAATGTACCGATTATTTGAAAAGGGACAGGAGCTTTTAAACACTGCTGAAGAACAAAACTTCCTCGATGCAAATTATGCTCAGGCCAATAATATCTCGATAGACTACGGGATATTAGAAAAAGCAGAAAACGTTTATGTGATCCCGGTAGAATTTCAATGGAACGATTTAGGCACCTGGGGTAGCCTGGAACGCGAGCTGGGGCAGGATGAGCAGGCTAATACGGTGGTAAATGCCAGATTGTTGTCCCAGGATGCCTCTGGAAACATCATAAGCACGGCTTCGGGAAAAGTCGTGGTGCTGGAAGGCCTGGAAGATTATATAGTTGTAGAAAGTGAAGATGTTTTGATGGTCGTTCCAAAATCTAAAGAACAATCTATCAAAGAGCTCAGGGAAAAAACCCTGGAGCGCTACGGAAAAAATCTGGGTTAAATCTATGGAAAATCAGGAAAATAAAGCTTCAGAAACACCTAAAAATAGCCAAAATAATGTGCAGGAATTAAGAAAAAATGCACAGGGCTTTTTTGAAAACCTGAAGCTCTTCTTTAAGGAGTTACTGGAAATTCGCGATGATACCGACAGGGAATCTACGGTTGAAGCGGTAAAGAAAGATATCTCGTTTAAAGGGCATAACGCCTGGATTTTGATTTTCTCAATCTTTGTGGCCTCTATTGGCCTAAACGTTTCGAGTACGGCCGTTGTAATTGGAGCGATGCTTATTTCTCCCTTAATGGGACCCATCGTGGGAGTGGGAATGGCTGTGGCGATCAACGACGTGGAAACCCTTAAAAAATCTATGGTTAACCTGGGGGTTATGGTTGGCCTAAGTGTGCTTACGGCTTTTTTATATTTTCTAATTTCTCCGGTTAAAGAAGAAACCCCTGAACTTGTAGCTAGAACTTATCCTACGATTCTTGATGTTCTGGTGGCGATTTTTGGTGGTTTGGCGTTAATAGTGGCCAAAACCAAAAAAGGAACTATTGCCAGTGTAATTATGGGGGTTGCCATTGCCACCGCTCTTATGCCTCCGCTGTGTACCGTGGGCTACGGCTTAGCCATCGCTAACTGGTCTTACGCGGGTGGCGCCTTGTACCTATTTTCAATCAATGCGGTATTTATAGCGCTTTCTACATTTTTGGTAACAAAATTACTGGGCTTCCCGCTGGTGAAATATGCCAACAGCCGTCGTCGCCGGCGTACTGCACAGGTGGCTTCAACCATCGCGATTATTGTGATGATTCCCAGTGTGATTTTATTTGTGAAATTGCTTCAAAAGCAATTATTCGAAACCAAAGCCAGGGAATTCATTTCACAGGTGGTGCGCTATAGCGGAAGCGAAACCATAAAATCTAACTACGATTTCGAATCTCAAAGAATAGAGGTTTATTTAATTGGGCAAAGAGTGCCGCAGGGAACTATAACCACCTGGAGCGAGCAGTTAGGCGGAATTGAAGCTTTAAAGGAAGCCGAATTGATCGTGCACCAGGGGGATCAGTCGGGAGATATGGCTCAGCTAAGCACCCAGGTGCGCAGCGGGATCCTGGAAGATCTATATGTGCGTAATCAGGAATTATTGGAAGATAAGGATGCAAAAATAAAATTGCTGGAAAGCGAGCTTTCTAAATACAGAGGAGAGCTTTTCTCCTTTAAAGATCTTAGCCAGGAGGCAAAGATCAATTATGAAGGTATTGAAAGTATTGGTTTTTCAAACCTGATCAGCACCAATTTTGAAAGAACCGATACCATACCTACTTTCACCATAACCTGGGATGAGAATCTTACATCAAGCCAGCGAAGAGTGGAAACTCAACGTGTAGAGCGCTGGTTGAAATTGAGGCTTAAGCTGGATACACTTGCAGTAAAAACTATGAACTAAAGACCTTTTAACTGTGCTTCTCTTACCTTTTGGAACAGGTTTGATGAGTATACAAAATCGGTAACGGTCTCATCATCGGTTTTAAAGATTTGAGATTTATCGCCTTTCCAGGCTAAAACGCCATCTTTTAAAAATGCGATTCTTTCTCCAATTTCCAACACCGAATTCATATCGTGCGTGATAATGATGGTCGTAATATCATATTCACGGGTGATCTCCTGAATTAGGTTATCGATAACAGTGGCAGTTTTTGGATCGAGTCCCGAGTTGGGTTCATCACAAAAAAGATATTTTGGCCTGTTTACTATAGCCCGGGCAATAGAAACCCGTTTTTGCATCCCTCCGCTTATTTCTGAAGGCATTTTGTTTTCAGAACCTTCCAGGTTTACCCGTTTTAAAACTTCCTTCACCCGCTTCAGCAACACCTTTTTCTTCTCGTTGGTAAACATTTGCAATGGGAATAGTACATTTTCTTCAACGGTCATGGAATCGAAAAGCGCCCCTCCCTGGAACACCATTCCTATCTTCTTACTAAGATCTTTTTTTTCGTCTTCGGTAAAATCGGCGTATGCTTTCCCGTCGTATTCTATCGAGCCCTGCTCGGGAGTAAAAATTCCTAGCATGCACTTTAGCAACACACTTTTCCCCGAGCCAGACTGGCCTATGATAAGATTGGTTTTTCCGCGTTCGAAAACATAATCGATTCCTTTAAGAATCTCCTCTCCTTCAAATTGTTTGTGCAGATTTTTTACTTCTATCATAGGTTTAGCTTAACAATAATTGAGTCACCACATAGTTGGTGATGATAATGGTAACACTGGTCCATACAAACGAAGTTGTACTGGCCTGTCCCACTTCAAGAGCGCCACCTTTCATGTAATATCCGTGATATGCGGGGATGGTGGCAAGTATGAAGGCAAATAAAAATGTTTTTATGAAAGCATAGGTAAGGTGAAAGCCTTCGAAATCGTCCTGCAGCCCCTGGATGAAATCATCGGGACCTACAAAGCCGCCAAAAACAGCTGCAGAATAAGCTCCCAGAATCCCTAAAAACATAGAAATCGCAATTACAAAGGGATAGGTGAGCATCGCAATAATTTTAGGGAAAATAAGATAATTCAGCGAATTGATTCCCATTACCTCCAGGGCATCTATTTGTTCTGTAACATTCATCGAACCAATGCTCGAGGTGATATAAGAGCCTACTTTCCCGGCCATAATGATCGAGATAAAAGTTGGCGCAAATTCAAGAATTACCGATTGTCTTGCAGCGAATGCCACCAGCGATTTTGGAATTAACGGGTTGGTAAGGTTGAGGGCTGTTTGAATCGCAACAACTCCTCCAATGAAGAAGGAGAGGAAAGCAACAATTCCAATCGAGCTGAAAATGAGATCATTAATTTCTTTAAAAATCAAACCTCTTAAAACCGATGGTTTGGTCATTCGGCCAAAAGTGCCTTTTAGCATTAAAAAATACTCTCCAATAGACTCTAGGTAGTTCATCCAGCGATTTTTGTAAAGCTAAAGTACTAAAAAATACAGCGAAAGTAATTAACGTTCATTTAAACTTTATGGCCCTGAGTTTAGTATTTTTGGAGTTCTCCAAAATTATAATTTACATGAAACGCTTATTTATTTTAGCAATCCTTGGCCTGTTTTTTATACCTGCAATGGCTCAAACTCAATCTAATGAAAAGCCAAAGCTCGTGGTTGGTATCGTAGTAGATCAAATGCGATACGATTATCTAACCCGGTTCTGGGATAGGTACGGGGATGAAGGTTTTAAACGCATGATCAACCAGGGCTTTAACTTTAAGAATAATCATTTTAATTATGTTCCAACCTACACCGGGCCGGGACACGCTTCTGTTTGGTCTGGCACCAGCCCTATGAACCACGGGATTATAGGAAATGGCTGGTTCGATAAGTTTACCGATGAATGGGTTTATTGCGCCGGTGATGATGAGGTAACTCCTGTGGGAACAAAAGATAAAGCAGGAAAAATGTCACCCCATAGAATGAAAACCACCAGCGTAGCCGATGAGAATCGCCTTTTTACCCAAATGCGCGGAAAAACTATAGGGGTTGCCCTTAAAGACCGGGGTTCTATTCTTCCTGCAGGGCATACCGCAAATGCCGCCTATTGGTTTCACGGAAAAAATGAGGGGAAATGGATTACCAGCTCCTGGTATATGAACGATTTACCACAGTGGGTGAAAGATTTCAATAAATCTGGAAAAGCCGATTCCTATTTCAAAACCTGGAATACCTTGTATGATATTGAAACCTATAAAGAAAGCGGTTCTGATCTTAACGAGTTTGAAGGCGGATTTGCGGGCAAGGAAACAGCCGATTTCCCTTATGACCTCAAAAAGCTAAAAGGAAAAAACGGAAATTATGAGATCATAAAAATCACCCCCTTTGGAAATGATTTAACTACAGAATTTGCGAAAGCAGCTGTTGAAGGCGAGCAATTAGGGCAGGATGACGATACCGACTTCCTCACCTTGAGTTTCTCAAGCACCGATTATATTGGCCATAATTTTGGAGTGAATTCCAAAGAAGTTCAGGATGCTTATTTGAGGTTAGATCAAAACATTGCCGATTTTCTGAAATTTCTCGATGAAAAGGTTGGCGAGGGAGAATACACCGTTTTTCTTACCGCCGATCACGGTGCGGTAGATGTACCGGCCTACTTACAATCTTTAAAGATTCCCGGTGGTCTTTTTGACGATACCGCGTTTAATGATAGCCTTAAAAGTTTTATTGCTGAAGATTTTAAGACTGAAGAATTGATAAAGCATATTTCTAATGGACAGGTTTTCTTCAACTATGAGAATATGAAAAAGGCTGAAATCGCCCAGAGAGACCTGGAAGATGCGGTAGCGGCTTATATTTTAAAGCAAAATCAAATAGACAAAGTGATTACCCGAAGCCAGCTTATGTCGGGAAGTTTTAATAACAGTATAGAAACCTCTCTGCAAAACGGCTGGCATCAAAGGCGAAGCGGAGATGTGGTTTTCGTGGTAAACCCGGCTACGATCGTTTATTCAAAAACCGGTTCAACCCATGGCAGCGGATTAACTTACGATACCCACGCTCCTTTATTGTTTTTTGGCGCCGGGATAAAGCAGGGGAGTACCTACCAACGTTCAGAAATTCCCGATATCGCCCCAACTATATCGGCTTTATTAGGAATTTCTTTTCCCAGTGGTGCCACCGGGCGACCATTAGATGTTATGTTGAGCGAATAATTAAAATAGTTTTCCTGCCATTTTTTTCCAACGCAGGTTTCTTATAAAACGGCCTTCTTCTGCTGATACCAGAAAGGGTCGTTTTTGTTTTTTAGCCTTAAAATATCCCTTAAGGTAATCTATTGTAAGCCCTGGTTTTCCTTTTTTAAAGGCCAGCTTTAACGAGGCTATCAATGTGATTAGAAATCTGTATCTAAGACTGTAAAAGGCCGCTCCCTGCTTTTCTCCTGAAGAATTTTGATAGGTGGCCCCGGTAGGTTTTAGATGCTTTACCAATAGCCTGGGGTCGGTTTTGATTTTCCAGCCGTGATAAACTGCCAGCAACTCATCTACAGTATCCCAGCCCATAGCCGGTTTTAGTTCACCTATGTCCAGGAAACACTGTTTTCTGTAAGCTTTAAGAGCCCCGCGAATATGATCTTTTCCGGTTAGATTTTCTATCTCCCAGGTATTATTCTTCTCGATGCTGCAAAAGCCACCTGCCATCCCAATTTTAGGATCGGCAGTAAAATGCTCAGCAAGTTTTTGAAGATAATTTTGAGGGAAAATAAGGTCTGCATCGAATTTGCAGATGATATCATAGTTTTCATCCAGCCTTTCTAAACCGAGATGAAATGCCCGAATAACCTTGCTGCCGGGCAAATGCTGGTCGTCGCTTTGAGATTTAACCAAAGAAACAAAGGCATACTTTTCTGAAAATTGCTGCGTTATTTGTGTGGTGGCATCATTAGAATTGTCGTCTACCACTACGATACGGGCCGGCAGTAAAGTTTGTTGGCATAAAGAAGTTAGCGTTTTTCCAATAAATTCAGCTTCGTTATGCGCGGGAATTACGATATAAAACTTCAATCTGGCCGGGTTTTTAATTCACTGGGCAAGATAATCAATACTGGTATACTATGGCATTGATATTCATCCCGGCGCCAACGCTGGCAAACATAACCACATCTTCCTTTTCCAGGTGTTGATCGGCGATCTTATTTTTTCTCACTAAATCAAAGAGTGTGGGTACTGTAGCAACACTGCTGTTGCCCAATTCCTGAATGGTCATAGGCATAACTTTATCGGGAACCGGCTGCTTAAACATTCGGTAAAAACGCTTAATGATAGCATCATCCATCTTTTCGTTGGCCTGATGAATAAAAATCTTTTTTAGGTCGCCAATGTCCTTGCCGCTTTTTTCCAGGCAGGATTTCATCGCCGCCGGCACCTGGCTCAAAGCGAATTCATAGATCTTGCGACCATTCATTTTTATATATCGAATATCTTTTGGCGCTCCTGAATTATTCGATTTTCCGAAGTAAATATAATTGGCTTCGCTAAAACTGTAAGTGGCAGTTTCGTGCGCCAGGATACCCCCGGCTTCTTCAGAAACTTCCAAAACCGCTGCTCCGGCACCATCAGAAAAAATCATCGAATCCCTGTCGTGATGATCTACCACGCGCGAAAGCGCTTCGGCACCAATCACCAGGCATTTTTTGGCCATACCGGCTTTGATAAAAGCCTGCGCCTGAATCATTCCCTCAATCCAGCCCGGGCAACCAAAAAGCACATCATAACAAACACACCGCGGATTTTTAATTCGTAAATTATATTTCACACGGGTTGCCAAACTCGGTACGGTATCACTCTGTAGATTCCCTGCCTTAACATCGCCATAGTTATGTGCCACGATGATGTAATCAAGGGTTTCAGGATCGATATTGGAGTCTTTTATCGCGCTTTGAGCCGCCAGGGTCGCAATATCTGAGGTGTTTAAATTTTCTTCAATATAGCGCCTTTCTTCAATGCCGGTAATAGCCTTGAATTTCTCGATGGTGGTTTTATTATCGTGCGGAAATCCCGTGCCATCAATATTCAAAAACTCGTGCTGCTGAAAATCTGAATTTTTAGTAATAACATTCGGAATATAACTCCCTGTTCCACTTATTCTTATGCTCATAGCTTTAGGACGCTTTATAATAATAACTAAAATACTAAAATGCCTGAAAAAAGCCTTCTAATCGAAATTTAATTTTCGAAAATCTCAAATATAAAAAAGGCGGAACCCGAGGTTCCGCCTTAAGGAATTAAGCTTCCATATATTCTTCCAGCGGGGGGCAGGAGCACATGAGATTTCGGTCTCCAAAGGCTTCATCTACCCGGCGTACTGTTGGCCAGAATTTATTATCTTCAAGATACTCTATAGGATAAGCAGCCTTTTGCCTGCTGTAAGGGAACTTCCACTCATTTGCGGTTAACATATGAATGGTATGAGGGGCGTTTTTAAGCACATTTTCCTCATCTCCTTCTTCGATTTCATAAATTTCCTGTCGAATTGAAATCAGCGCATCGCAGAATCTGTCAAGTTCGGCTTTGCTTTCACTTTCGGTAGGCTCTATCATCATGGTTCCGGCAACCGGGAAAGAAACCGTAGGCGCGTGGAAACCATAATCTATAAGTCGTTTAGCGATATCTACCACTTCAATTCCCTTAGCTTTAAAAGGACGGCAATCCAGAATCATTTCGTGAGCTGCTCTTCCACGCTCCCCCGAGTAAAGGGTTTTGTAATGTTCCTTCAGTCTTTCCTTGATATAATTTGCATTCAGGATGGCATATTCGGTCGCTTTTTGAAGACCTTTGCTTCCAAGCATTTTTATGTATCCGTAAGAAATCAAACATACCAAAGACGAACCCCAGGGAGCTGAAGAAATCGCTCCGATGGCATTTTCTCCGCCGGTTTTAATCACCGGGTTTCCGGGAAGGAAAGGAGCCAATTGGCTGGCCACACAAATAGGGCCTACTCCCGGGCCTCCACCTCCGTGAGGAATAGCAAAGGTTTTATGCAGGTTGAGGTGACAAACATCGGCTCCAATCACACCGGGGTTGGTAAGGCCTACCTGGGCATTCATATTGGCACCATCCATATAAACCTGGCCTCCGTTGTCGTGAATAATCTTGGTAATTTCCTTAATGGCCGATTCAAATACTCCGTGAGTTGAAGGATAAGTAACCATTAAAGCTGCAAGATTATCTTTGTACTTGATAGCCTTTTCTCTAAGGTCGTCTACGTCTATATTTCCGTTTTCTGAAGCCTTGGTCACCACTACCTTCATTCCCGCCATTACAGCTGAAGCAGGATTGGTCCCGTGAGCCGAGGAGGGAATCAGGCAGATATTTCTATGAGCTTCGCCTCTAGATTCGTGATACGCTCTAATCACCATCAAACCGGCATATTCTCCCTGTGCTCCAGAATTTGGCTGAAGCGAGGTTGCGGTAAATCCGGTGATTTCGGTAAGTTGCTCTTCAAGTTTCTTTAAAACGATCTGGTAACCTTCTGCCTGTTCTACCGGTACAAATGGGTGAATATTTCCCCACTGCGGATTACTTAAAGGCAACATTTCTGAAGCGGCGTTTAGTTTCATTGTGCAGGACCCCAAAGAGATCATGGAATGATTTAGGGAAAGATCCTTGCGCTCCAGCTTTTTGATATATCGCATCAATTCGGTTTCTGAATGATACGAATTGAAAACCGGATGCGTCATGAATTCGGTTTTTCTTGCCAATCGAGCAGGAATTTTCTCTTCCTCACTTAAGGCTTTTAATTCTTCTGAAGTCTTTGAAGACAATTCAGTAAAAACTGAAATTATAGCATTAAGATCCTCTAGGGTTGTGGTCTCGTTCAGCGAAATAAGTGCAGTTTCAGCATCGGGGTAATAGAAATTGATTTCATTGGCTTCAGCCAGTTTTTTCAATTTCCCGGCATCAACCTTCACCTGAAGCGTATCAAAATAGGCTGAATTAAGCTGCTCAAAACCAAGTTCCTTTAAAGCCTTCTCAAGACTTACCGCAGAGGCGTGTACTGTGTCGGCTATGTATTTTAGTCCGTTAGGTCCGTGGTATACGGCATACATTCCTGCCATAACGGCTAAAAGCACCTGGGCGGTACAGATATTTGATGTCGCCTTATCGCGTTTAATATGTTGCTCCCTGGTTTGCAGGGCCATTCTTAGAGCACGATTCCCGTCAAGGTCTTTGGTTACTCCAATAATACGACCTGGCAGGTTTCTTTTATATTCTTCTTTGGTGGCAAAATAAGCCGCGTGAGGCCCGCCATAACCAAGCGGAATTCCAAATCGCTGGGTGGTACCTACCACCACATCTACCCCAAGTTCTCCGGGTGCCTGTAATTTCACAAGGCTTAAAATATCGGCTGCTACGGCAACTTTAATTCCTGCATTATTGCAGTTTTCGACAAAAGCGGCATAGTCATAAACCTGTCCGGTTTTGCCGGGGTACTGAAGCAAGGCTCCAAAAAAGCTTTCAGAAAAATCAAAATTTTCGTGATTTCCAACTACGATCTCTATTCCCTGAGATTCAGCCCGGGTTTTGATGAGGTCTATACTTTGAGGCAGTACCTCTTCAGAAACAAAAAATTTATTTACATCATTTTTTTTCTGATCTCTGTTACGAACTGCGTAAAGCAAGGCAATTGCCTCGGCAGCTGCGGTAGATTCGTCAAGCAGGGAAGCATTGGCGATTTCCATCCCGGTAAGATCGCTTACCATGGTTTGAAAATTCAACAGGGCTTCCAAACGACCCTGGGCGATCTCAGCCTGGTAAGGAGTATAAGCCGTGTACCAACCCGGATTTTCCAAAATATTACGCTGAATCACCGCAGGTAAAATTGCCTGATGGTAACCTAAACCGATATAAGTTTTAAAAACCTTGTTTTTAGCGGCCAGTTTTCCAATATGTTCGGCATATTGATTTTCGCTTAAAGCCGGCTCAAGGTTTAAGGGTGATTTTAACCTGATATCGTCGGGGATGGTTTCGTATATTAATTGTTCGAGAGTGTCTACGCCTATGGTTTGAAGCATCTCCTGGAGATTGCTGTCTTTAGGGCCAATATGGCGAAGCGCGAAAGAATCTGTTCTCATTAAAATGGTGTTGTGTTTTGTGCTGCGAAATTACATATTTTAAACGTAAATTTTTACTATTTAAGCCTTTAGACTGTTAAGATTTTAGATTGGAAAAATTGGTGTTTTTCGATTGCGTATTTTCGTTGTATGAAATTTCTTAAAAGCCTTTTTAATTTCTACATTAACAGCAGTATGCACGTGGCCCTGGCGGTGGTTTCGCTGGCCTGTTTGTTTTTTCTGGAATTCAATCTTGAAGTAGATTTTAAATTGCTTTGCTTTATTTTCTTCGGAAGCATAACCGGGTATAATTTTGTAAAGTATGCCGAAGTCGCCGGCCTGCACCATAAAAGTCTGGCCAGGAACCTCAGGCTCATTCAAATTTTCTCGTTTTTTAGCTTTTTGGCTTTGATTGGGTTTGCCTTTCAGCAGGATTTTTCGGTGATATTAGCTTCAGGGTTTCTGGGCCTGCTTACCCTACTTTATGCTTTGCCGGTATTTAAAGGAAATAATTTACGCAGTCTTGCCGGCTTAAAGATTTTTATTATTTCTCTGGTTTGGGGAGGAGTGGTGGTGTTATTGCCATTTTTTGCATCTTTTCCTGAAATTTCAATAACTACGCTGGCACTCGATTTTTTTCAAAAAATGATCTTTGTTTTGGTGATTACGCTGCCTTTTGAAATTAGGGATTTAGCTTATGATGAAACCGGACTGGGGACACTCCCGCAACAATTCGGAATTAAAAAAACAAAGCTATTGGGAAGTTTTTTGCTGATTTTGATTCTAATTCTGGAGATTTTGAACGGCTTTCAGGTTCTCAATTTTCTTCCCGTTTTAATAGTTTGTATTGCTGCCGGGATGTTTTTAATAAATTCAGAAAAGGATCAAAGCAAATATTTTGCTTCGTTCTGGGTTGAAGCCTTACCAATACTTTGGTTATTGCTATGGCTGGTAACTAACTATTTTTTCTTGCCATAAAGTCCTGGATTTGCTGCTGAAAATTCTCCTTTTCAGCTTTGGTACAGGTTTTAATTTTCGCTTTTCTAAGCAGGTAGGTAAGCCTGGTATTAGTAACGGTGTAATGTCTACAGCTGTGGCAATAAGATAAATGAAGCAACATTCTGAACTTTTCTCTTAAGCTGGCTTCTCTGTATTGACTTTTATCGCAACAGTTTTGAGATCGTTTACATTTTGAAGAAAGCGATGTTTTTTTCTGCATATCAGAACCATTTTTTTTCGAGACAGGCCGCAAGGGCTGTTCGGGCCCGGTGTATAATAACCCAGAGGTTAGACGGGCTTATATTAAATTCATTACATACGGCTTCAGTTTCGGCCTCATCTATAGTTTTCATCTTAAAAATCGCGGCATGCTTTTCATTTATCGTGTCCAGGCATTCGAGTATAGCCAGGCCTAACTCGGTGTTTTCCATTTCATCTTCAGCGGTGCGATCAAATACATCGGCAACCTGTTCTTCTAGCCAATCTCCATCATTTTCGGCATCGCCATAATTAATTTTTACTTCAGCCTGGCCTTTTTGCGAATTGATCTTGCGATAATGGTCAATTATTTTTCTCTTTAAAATCGATACCAGCCAGGTGCGTTCAGTAGCCTTACCTTCAAAATTTGCAGCCGAATTTAATCCCGCCAGGAAGGTTTCGGAAACCAAATCTTTAGCCACCTCACGATCGTTCACACGGGCAATCGCGAAATTAAACAGATAATCGGCATATTTTTCTACCCACTTGTTAGGGTCTAGTTGGTGAACTCGCATATTATCTGGGGTATTAAATTACCCGGGGGTTTAGGTACAGGTTAATGCTACAATGGGGCTAAAGGACAAATCTTGCTCATTATAAATTTAGCAAAAAAGCAATCTCTCAAAGTTATAAAAAACATAAGTTTTAGGGCTTATATTAAAGAAGCCCCCGGAATTTAAATTTCGGAGGCTTCAGAATAATTGTTTAGACCAGGCCGGCCCGTTTAAGAAGGGCGTCGGGTTTGGGTTCTTTTCCGCGGAAGCGTTTATACAACACCATAGGATGTTCGGTTCCACCACGGGATAGAATATGATCTCTGAATTTTTGCGCGATCTCCTTATTGAAAATGCCGTTTTCCTGAAAATACTCAAAACTGTCGGCATCGAGAACTTCGGCCCATTTATAGGAATAATATCCGGCCGAGTACCCACCCTGGAAGATATGCGAAAAGGCAGTGCTCATACAATTTTCGGCTACTTCGGGATAGAGCCGGGTAGGTTCAAAAGCCCGTGTTTCGTGGGTTTTTACATCGGTGATTTCTGAAGGATCTATCGCGTGCCAGCTTAGATCCAGCATTCCAAAACTCAACTGGCGCAGCGTAGCCATTCCTTCCTGGAAATTAGCCGATTCTTTGATTTTTTGAACAAGTTCCATAGGAATAACTTCACCGGTTTTATAATGCCTGGCGAATAACTCCAGGGCTTCCTTTTCGTAACACCAGTTTTCCAGTACCTGGCTGGGTAATTCTACAAAATCCCAATATACATTGGCTCCCGAAAGGCTGGGGTAGGTGGTGTTGGCCAGCATCCCATGCAGGGCGTGCCCAAACTCGTGAAATAAGGTAGTTACCTCATTAAAAGTTAATAAAGAAGGTTGGGTTTTAGAAGGTTTGGTAAAATTGCAAACAATCGAAATATGCGGTCTTTCTTCTTTATTGTCTTTTAGATATTGAGGTTTATACCCGGTCATCCAGGCGCCATCACGCTTGCCGGGACGCGGGTGGAAATCGGCATAAAAAATTGCCAGTTCTTTTCCCGAATCATCGCTAACTTTATAGGTTTTTACATCTTCGTGATACTTATCGATGTCGTGGCGTTCTTCAAATTTCAACCCATATAACCTGCCCGAAATATCAAAAACCCCCTGAATTACATTTTCCAGTTTAAAATAGGGTTTAAGTTTTTCATCATCCAGGTCGAACAACTTTTGCTTAAGTTTCTCTCCATAATAGGCAGCATCCCATTTTTCTAAACGATCTATACCGTCGAGGTCTTTGGCAAATTGCTCCAATTGAGAAAACTCTCTTTGGGCGGCCGGTTTGGCTTTTACCAATAATTCCTGTAAAAATTCGCTAACTTTTTCGGGGGTTTCGGCCATTCGCTCCTGCAATACAAAATGAGCGTGAGTATCAAAACCTAATAAGCCGGCGCGTTTGTATCTCAATTTCACAATTTCCAATACGTTTTCACGGTTGTCGAGCTCATCACCATGAAATGCTTTCGCGCCAAAGGCCAGGGCCATTGTTTTGCGAAGTTCTCTGTTTTTCACATATTTCATAAAAGGAATGTAACTGGGGTATTCCAGCGTAAAAACCCATCCTTCCTTTTGCCTGCTTTCGGCTACAGTTTTAGCTTCTTCTTTGAAGCTTTCGGGTAGCCCTTCGAGTTCATTTTCATCGGTGATATGCAGTTCGAATTTATTGGTTTCGGCCAGCACGTTTTCTCCGAATTTCAGGCTTAGGGAAGACAATTTCTTGTCTATGTCCCGTAATTCCTGCTGTTTTTCTTTTGGGAGGTTGGCGCCGTTACGGGAAAAAGCCTTGAATTTACGATCCAGAAGTGTGCTTTGTTCCACATTTAGATCAAGTTGTTCTTTTTGTTCAAACACAGTTTTAATGCGCTTAAAGAGGTCTTCGTTTAGAATAATGTCATTTCTAAATTCAGATAGCAGGGGAGAGACCTCCTGGGCAACTTTCTGGATTTCTTCATTGGTCTCGGCCGAGTTGAGATTGAAAAAAATACTGGTTATTCTATCCAGCTTTTCTCCCGAAAATTCCAGGGCTTCGATGGTATTTTCAAAATTAGGTTTTTCCGGGTTTTGCGTTATCGCATTTATTTCTGCCCTGGCCAATTCTATAGCTCGAATAATAGCGGGTTTGTAATCTTCGGTTTTTATCTTTGAAAAAGGTGCCGTATCAAAATCCTTCAGCAATATATTTTCTTCTCTCATATTATTTTTTGACGTTTATCGAACATTTTTTAACTTAAAAGCTTTGATCTTTAAGTAAAGTGTATATCTTTGGGTCTTGAAGATTCCACAAAATCTTAAGCGTAACTTTTGAAGTTTTTCTGGATTAATATTTTAGAATGGTTAATAAATTATTTGCACAGATTTAAGAGCTTACGCCCTGGGAGCCACTTTAAGTGGCTCCTTTTTTTTATACATTATTCTTTTTTACCTCTTCTGCGCCTTCAATCACCTTTTGTTTTAGTCCTTCTTTATAGACCAAAATTTTATTCAAGGTGCATTTATCTGATGCGCCTATAATTTGAGCAGCCAAAATTCCTGCATTTTTAGCCCCATTTAATGCTACTGTAGCCACGGGAACTCCGCCCGGCATTTGCAAAATAGACAATACCGAATCCCAGCCATCTATAGAATTGCTGGATTTTACCGGTACACCAATTACCGGCAGCGGACTAAGAGACGCCACCATTCCCGGTAGATGCGCCGCTCCACCGGCCCCGGCGATAATAACCTTAATACCCCGTTCGTGAGCATTTTTACTGAAATCAAAAAGTTTTTCAGGGGTTCGGTGAGCTGAAACAATATCTACTTCAACCTCTACATCGAAACCTTTTAAAATATCGATAGCCTCCTGCATTACCGGCATATCGCTGGTACTGCCCATAATTACTGCTACTTTTCCCATATTGTAAAGCTTAATTTTTGCTTATTACCCTAATTGTGTTTTTAACCTTTTCGGCTAGTTTACGAGCCTCAGATAAATCTTTATGAACTATGGTTACGTGGCCCATTTTTCGAAACGGGCGGGTGATTTTTTTGCCATAAATATGCGGGCTAACCCCCGGTATTTTTAAAATTTCTGAAATATTTTGATACTCCACCTCCCCGGTATGGTCTTTATCCCCAACCAGGTTTACCATAATTCCGCCGAGTTTGCTTTCGGTACTGCCCAAAGGCAGGTCTAAAATAGCTCTCAGGTGTTGTTCAAACTGGTTGGTATACCCGGCTTCTATACTGTAGTGTCCGCTGTTATGAGGTCGTGGCGCTACTTCGTTTACCAGGATTTCATCATCCTTGGTTTGAAACATCTCTACGGCGAGCAGGCCCACATGTTCAAATGTTCTGGATACCTTCTCGGCTAATTTTCTTGCTTTTTCGGCAACTTTTTCATCGATACGTGCCGGGCAGATTACGTATTCTACCTGGTTGGCCGTAGGGTGAAACTCCATTTCTACCACAGGATAGGTTTTCACTTCCCCTGAAGCACTTCTTGCCACGATTACAGCAAGCTCGTTTTTGAAAGGAATCATAGTTTCGGCTATGCACTCTCCATCGGGTAATTTATTTAAATCGGCTTCAGATTTAATGACCGACACGCCTTTGCCATCGTAACCCCCGGTGGCGCTTTTCCAAACAAAAGGAAGATTTATTTTGTCTTCAGTTACCGCCTTTAACAATGCCTGCTTGTTTTCAAAAACTTCAAACTTTGCAGTAGGTATATTTTTTTCGGAATAGAATTTCTTTTGTGTTGCCTTGTTCTGAATTTTCTCAAGCGTTTCAGCCGAAGGCCAGGTTTTTATTCCTTCTTTTTCGAGTTGTCGCAAGGCTTTGATATTTACCCCTTCAATTTCGAAGGTGAGCACATCTACCTTTCTTCCGAAGTTAAGCACGGTCTCATAATCCATTAAATCACCCTGCTCAAAATGATTGCAGGCAATGCGGCTGGGGGCTTCGGTGCTGGGATCCAGCACGTGAGTGTGGATGTCGAATTTTCTGGTTTCGTAAAGCAGCATCTTGCCTAACTGGCCGCCACCTAAAATTCCAAGCTTAAAGCTGGAAGAGAAATAATTGGTCATTGTAAATAAGGCTTTAGGCAAAAATAATTTTTTAAGGTCAATTGCCCTATTTTTCAGGCATAAATCGGAAGGGGATACTCCTTAGGATTCCTTATCTTTGCCTCTTTAAATTTTTTAAGCCTTATGAAATTACACGATCTCGAATTTGAGCCTTATCTTTCTGAAGAAGAAATTACCCGGGCAATAGAACGAGTGGCCAAAGAATTAAATGAAGATTACAGAGGTGAAGTGCCGGTTTTTCTTGGGGTTTTAAATGGAGCTTTTATGTTTGCTTCAGAATTGATCAAAAGGTTTGATGGCGATTGTGAGGTGAGTTTCGTAAAGCTTGGCTCTTATGAAGGCACTCAAACCACCGGAAATGTAAAAACCCTTATGGGGCTTACTCAGTCTCTACAGGGAAGAAAGGTTATACTTATAGAAGATATCGTAGATACCGGGAATACTTTGGAGAGTATTTATCAAATTCTGGAGAAGGAAAAGGTAGCCGATTTTAAAGTGGTGAGTTTGTTCTTTAAACCCGAGGCTTATAAAAAAGATTTTAAGATAGAGTATGTGGGGATGGAAATTCCCGATAAATTTATAGTAGGTTTTGGCCTGGACTACGATGGTCTTGGAAGAAATCTTCGTGAAGTATTTAAACGCAAAGAAAATTAAGATGACTAATATAGTTTTATTTGGCCCTCCGGGAGCAGGAAAGGGAACCCAGGCGGCTTTCTTAAAAGAGAAATACGATCTGGTTCACATCTCTACCGGAGATGTCTTTAGGTATAACATCAAAAATGAAACAGCCCTGGGCTTAAGCGCCAAATCTTTTATGGACCAGGGAAAACTGGTGCCAGATGAGGTGACCATCGATATGCTAAAAGCCGAAGTTGAAAAAAACGAAGGCTGTAAGGGTTTCATTTTCGACGGATTTCCACGCACCGAGGCTCAGGCCATCGCTCTTCAGAATCTAATGGAAAGCAAGGGCACCGATATTAGCGCCATGGTGGCTTTGGAGGTTGAAGATGAGGTTTTAGTACAGCGATTGCTGGAACGCGGAAAAACTTCAGGTCGTCCCGATGATGCCGATGAAAGCGTAATTAGAAAGCGTATTAAGGTATATTACGATGAAACTGCTATTCTGAAAGAATTCTATAAAGCTCAGGATAAATATTATGGAGTTGATGGGGTAGGGAGCATTCCTGAAATTACCGAAAGACTTTGCCAGGTGATAGATTCACTGGTTGGCGAAAAGAATTTAAAATAGGCCCCGCTTATAAATTGAAACAATATGACTGAAGGTAATTTTGTAGATTACGTTAAAATTCACATTGCCTCCGGGAAAGGAGGTAAGGGCTCGGCTCACTTACACCGTGAAAAATACATCACTAAAGGTGGCCCCGATGGGGGTGACGGTGGTCGCGGCGGACACGTAATCGTTAAAGGCAATAAAAACCTTTGGACGTTGTTTCACCTCAAGTTTAAGAGACACATAAAAGCCGAACACGGCGGCAACGGTTCCAAGCAGCGCAGTACTGGAGCCGACGGTAGCGATGAATATATCGAAGTGCCGCTGGGTACAGTGATAAGGGATACCGACACCCAAAAAATACTTCACGAAATTACCGAAGACGGGCAGGAGATAATCGTAGCCGAAGGCGGGAAAGGAGGTTTGGGGAACTGGCATTTTAAAAGTTCTACCAATCAAACGCCCCGCTATGCCCAGCCAGGAATCGACGGGCAGGAGGTAGATATTACCTTAGAGTTGAAAGTGCTTGCCGATGTGGGGCTGGTGGGCTTCCCGAATGCCGGGAAATCTACCTTACTTTCAGTAATAACTGCGGCAAAACCTAAAATAGCCGATTACGAATTTACCACTCTAAAACCTAATCTTGGAATTGTTAAATACCGGGATTTCCAAACTTTTGTGGTTGCAGATATTCCCGGGATAATTGAAGGTGCTGCGGAAGGAAAAGGTATAGGGCATAGATTTCTTCGACATATTGAAAGAAATAGTACATTGTTGTTTCTTATCCCTGCCGATGCACCCGATATTCCTGAACAATATGAAATTCTATTGGATGAATTAAGGCGTTATAATCCGGAAATGCTGGATAAGGACAGGTTGATCGCTATCTCGAAAAGCGATATGCTGGATGATGAGTTAAAGGCCGAATTAAAGAGCGATCTTGACAGCCGGCTAGGAGCTCCCTATATT
The DNA here is from genome assembly GCF_054121495.1 of Salegentibacter haimaensis. Taxonomy (NCBI): domain Bacteria; kingdom Pseudomonadati; phylum Bacteroidota; class Flavobacteriia; order Flavobacteriales; family Flavobacteriaceae; genus Salegentibacter; species Salegentibacter haimaensis. The sequence continues at coordinate 1,055 of NZ_JBSYGH010000023.1, read as the reverse complement.
TTTATTTCTTCAGTAGCGCAACAGGGTCTTCAGGAATTAAAAGACAGGTTGTGGGAAATGCTTAATAAACAGCGTGTTTAAATCTTGTTAATCCCTACATCATAGCACTGATTTTTCTGTAATTTTAAGATGCAACGGAAAAATCAATATTATGAAAATTTCAAAATACATCATAATCGGCCTGCTTTTAGTGGGCTGTAATGCTCCCCGGGCAGTTTATGATTTCGATCCAGAGATAAACTTCAGAGGTTATAATACCTACGCCTATTTCCCCGAATTTCAAAGTGGGTTAAGTGAGCTGGATGAAAAAAGGCTCAAAAACAGCCTGCAACGACAGTTACAGGAAAAAGGATTGAACCTTAGTGATGAACCTCAAATTTATGTAAATGTCTATACCGACCAATTTAGGGATAATGCCTCCCGTAGCAATATTGGAGTTGGAGTAGGTGGCGGCAGCCGAAATGTTGGGGTAGGGGTTTCTGGAGGAATTCCAGTAGGTGGCCCCGAAACCATTATGCAATTCACTTTTGATTTTGTAGATGTAATTGAAGACTCTTTGGTGTGGCAGGCAGTTGTTGAAATTCAAATGAACCAAAACCAAAGCCCCGAAGACAGACAGGCTTTAATCGATAAGGTTATACAGAAAGCCCTGGAAGGTTATCCGCCCCGATAAGATTTTCAATTATAAATAAAAACAAAGGCCTGGGATTTATTCCGGGCCTTTGTTTTTTACCAGTTGCACCCAACTGCATATAGCCAGGCTACTTTGCTGAAGAAGGAGTGGAGTTAAGGGACTTATAGATTTCCCCACAGAGCAGGATTTTAAGCTATAGACGCCCCCTTTATAAGAGCCAGGGAGTTGTAGCCTCAGGAGGTAATGAAAGTTCTTAAAATCGAAGCATAAAAGAGGCCGTCTAAAAAGCTATTTTTTTAGACGGTTTTTTTTATTCTTGCTTTAGGTAACTTTGGAATGTTTTGGTTTTCGTTATTCGTTATGGGTTAAAAGTTAATAGGATGTTCCTACTCACTATACTAGAGTGAACTTTTTGAGGTTA
>NZ_JBSYGH010000022.1:0-29488 GCF_054121495.1 Salegentibacter haimaensis | reverse complement strand
GCTTTCATACCATGAAAATAATACTATCCTGAATTATTTCCAATAAAAAAGAGACTGCCTTTTCAGACAGCCTCTTTATATTAGAAAATTAAAACCTGAAATTATGCCAAAATTATTGGTAATGCTATCTTTGCTGCCTGCAAAATTCTACTAAATGAAGATTTCTTATAACTGGCTTAAACAATTCATCAAATTACCTGAAAATCCTGAAGAAACAGGGGTTTTACTTACCGACCTGGGTCTGGAGGTAGAAGGAATTCAAAAATTTGAAAGCATTAAAGGCGGTCTGGAAGGGATCGTGGTTGGCCTGGTAACCAGCTGCGAAAAGCATCCCAATGCCGATAAACTTCAACTTACCCGTGTAGATATAGGAAATGGCGAGGAACTTCAAATTGTATGTGGAGCCCCCAATGTGGCTGCAGGTCAAAAAGTGCCGGTTGCTACTATAGGTACTACCCTGTATGATGAAAAAGGGGAAGCCTGGCCCATCAAAAAAGGGAAAATTCGTGGGGAAGCCAGCTTCGGAATGATTTGTTCAGAGAAAGAATTGGGTCTTGGCGATAGCCACCAGGGCATTATGGTGATGGATAATGACTTGCAACCCGGTAAACCGGTCGCACAAATTTTTGAGGTAGAAAGCGATCATATTTTCGAAATCGGTCTTACTCCAAACCGTGCCGATGCGATGAGCCACTGGGGTGTGGCCCGTGATCTAAAGGCAGGCTACCAGCAACAAAATCAGCACCTGGAGCTTATCACCCCATCTGTAAGTAGTTTTCACGTAGATAACCGCAGTCTTAGAATTCCGATTAAAGTAGAAGATTCAAGCCTGGCTCCCAGGTATTGTGGCGTGACCATTTCTGACATCAAAGTAGGGCCTTCGCCAAAATGGCTTCAGAACCGATTAAAATCTATTGGTCTTACTCCCAAAAACAATATTGTAGATGTCACCAATTACGTGATGCACGAATTGGGACAACCTTTACACGCTTTTGATGCGGGGAAAATTGCAGGCCAGGAAATAAATGTAAAAACCCTGAAATCGGGTACCAAATTCACCACCTTAGACGAGGTGGAGCGCGAACTACACGAAGAAGATCTAATGATCTGCGATGCTGAAAAACCCTTGTGTATTGCCGGAGTTTTTGGTGGAATAGAAAGCGGAGTAACCGAAAATACCACCCAGGTATTTTTAGAAAGCGCTTATTTTAATCCGGTGAGTATTCGTAAAACAGCCAAAAGACACGGCTTGAATACCGATGCTTCTTTCCGCTTTGAAAGAGGTATAGACCCGAACATTACCGAATATGCTCTCAAGCGCGCCGTGCTTCTAATTTGCGAATTGGCCGGCGGCGAGGTGACCAGCGATATAGACGATTTATATTTCAAAAAGATAGAAGATTTCCAGGTGTTTTTAACCTTCGATAAGGTCAATAAACTCATTGGAGAAAACCTGGAAGAAGAAACCATTAAATCTATCCTGGCTTCCCTGGAAATCAGGGTGAACAATGTTACCGAAACCGGGATGGGCCTAACCATTCCTTCCTATCGTGTAGATGTGCATCGCGAGGCCGATGTAATCGAGGAGATTCTAAGGGTTTACGGCTATAACAACATAAAATTCAGCGAAAAGCTGAATGCTTCAGTGGCGATTTCTTCAAAATTTGAAGATTACAAGCTGCAAAACCTTATCGCCAATCAATTGGTAAGTCAGGGCTTTTTCGAGACTATGGCCAATTCTTTGACCACCTCGGCCTACACCAAACTTAGCGAACAGATCAACGAGGCCAACAACGTGGAGATGTTGAATCCCCTAAGCCAGGACCTTGGCGTGATGAGACAGTCTTTGCTCTTTAGCGGGCTCGAGCCAGTAAGCTATAATCTTAACCGAAAACGAAAAGATCTTAAACTTTTTGAATTCGGAAAAACCTATCACGATTTCTCCGGAAAAAGAATCGAAAACAAGCATCTGTCTGTTTTTATTTCGGGTGATAAAAATCCTGAAGCCTGGAACACCACTTCCCAAACCGGTAACTTTTTCTACCTGAAAGGAGTAGTTGAAAGCATTTTTGCCAGATTAGGAATCGAAAAATTAAAGAGCAAAAGCCTTTCATCAGACTTGTTTTCTGAAGGCCTGGAACTACATTCGAAAAAGAAAAAACTGGTAGAATTTGGAGTGGTTAAATCTAAGGTGCTGAAGCATTTCGATATTAATCAGGAAGTGCTTTTTGCAGATTTTAACTGGGATGCGGTACTTGAAGTTTCGGCTACTCAACAAAACAAATTTACAGCAATTCCGAAGTACCCTGAAGTGAGAAGAGATTTTGCCCTATTGCTGGACGAAGCTGTGGCCTACCATCAAATCGAGGAGATCGCTCTGCAAACCGGCAAGCAATTGCTTAAAGAAGTGAGCCTTTTTGATGTGTACCAGGGTAAAAACCTTCCGGAAGGAAAGAAAAGTTATGCCGTGAGCTTCAAATTTCAGGATGAACATAAAACCCTTACCGATAAACAGGTAGATAAAATGATGGATAAGCTGCAACAGCGTTACGAAAAAGAGCTGGGCGCCAGTCTTAGATAACTTCAGCAATAATTGCATAAAAAAAATCCGTGTCTTTCAACACGGATTTTTTTGTTTATACATTCCACAACTATGGGAATTTCTTAAAGATTTCATCTACATAACGCCTAAGGTCCCTGTCTAACCTGCGGGTTCCAATTTCTTCTTTAGAAGTCGCCCTCCATAGAATTTCATTTGTACGACGGTCTATGAAATCGATCACTATACTTCTTTCCCGGTAAGGCATTTGTTTTACCCTGTTCCCGGTAATCCGTTGAATCGTAAAATAATTTTCATAGGTATAGTCTTCATAGTAAGGACCTATATAATGGCCCGGGCGGTAATAGGAATAATCGGTATATACAGGATTCGCATTTACAGCGACTTTTTCATCGAACATTGTATGCACGTGAAGCACAATATCAGGGTTACGATTATCCAGGCTATACCCCTTACTTCTCATATTCGCATTGATAGTTTCTACAATAATCCCCTGCACCCGGTTATTATTAAATTCTCTGGAAAGAATGGTGTCTTTATTGGGTAAATACGAATAGGTATCATAATTTTTGAGGCTTCTGGCGGCTTCTTTACTTATGTCTGAAGAACCACAGGAAGCCAAAAGAGCTGGCAGGAAAAGCATTAAAAATAACTTGTTGAATTTACTCATAACATTGATTTTTTATTCAAATTAATTCTTCTCTGAGTTTTCTGAAAAGAATTTGCCCACTTTCGTATTTTGTTAACAGGAATAAAGCCTGTTCTCAAGGCCTATTTGAAAATTTTTTAAATTTGTTGAAGCCTCGGGGCCAATATTTAGATTGTAAGTTTTAAGCTAAATACTTAAATTAGTGGGCATTACTAATGAAAAAGATTATGAAGTGGAAACTCGCCCGGGTAAATGTGGCTTCGAAAATATCGCAAACCCGAAATAAAAGAATTACCAGCCAGGATTTGCTCGCCGAAATTCATCGAATTTGGGAGGAAAACGACAACAAAACAAAGCAGATCAAGCAGGAATTGAACTCAGGAGATTCAGGAGATATTAATCATTTTGATATTGATCTCCTGGATAGCAGCCGCATTTATCATTTAAGGGATATCGAAAAAATTTGTATTGAATACCGCTTAAGATTTCTGCACAGCAGTTTTTTCAAAGCCGAAATTCCTGCGGAAGCTATTTCAGAAATAAAAAAACTGGAAAGACAGCATCAAACCAGGCTCAAAAACTTTAAAATTATCGCCCCCTCCAAATTGCTGAAGCTCGAAAATGCCGACGACCCTTTGCTGTTTGCTCCTATGGGGAATGACTACTTTTATTTGATTCATAGCTGGGGCAACGACCTGCACCCGCTTCGCAAAATTTTAATGTGGCCGTTTCGCAGTTTGGAGCATTTCGCTTTTGTGCTGCTTTTTGGAAGCCTTCTTATAGCCTTTTTAGTGCCAGATGGACTGTTTAGCCCCAAACAAAGCACCACCGAATTTATAATGATTTTCTTTTTCATTTTTAAATGGGTGGCCGGGCTGGCAATATTCTACGGAGTGAAATATGGCAAGAATTTTAATTCGGCTATATGGCAAAGCCGGTATTATAACGCCTAGAACGTTAAACTCTGTTTAAATAGCCCCACTTCTACGGCTATACTTCGTAATTTAGGATTACAAAAAACCAAAAATTATGAGCTCAGAAGATTCATACGAACGGGTGTATACAGGTTCGGAAACCAACGTACAATATTTACAGGAACTCTTTGACAAGGCGGGAATTAATTCCAGGGTGAGAAATGATTTCGACTCTGGCCTGCGCGCCGGATTTGGCGGAGGCCTGCCGGGACAGGTACAATTATTTGTAATAAAAAGCCATTATGATGAAGCTTTAAATATTGCAAAAACCACCTTTCCGAAAGATTATACCGATGAGCAATAGGGAGCACCTGCCACAACGACGAAATATCTGGAATCTCGTGCTGGGCATTGCATTTTTAGGTTATGGTAGTTTTAGACTTTACCAGCACAGCACCGCCGCAGAAACCGATACCTTTGGATTAATTCTCTCTGTCGGCTTTATCGCTTTCGGGATCTATGATCTCTACAAATACTGGAAATATAAATAACAAAAATGCCGGGATAACCCGGCATTTTTTAAATGTAATTCTTAGACATTTACCAGCTTATCACGGCGCTGGCCCAGGTAAAGCCGCTACCAAAAGCTGCCAAAACCACGATATCTTCATTTTTTATTTTGCCCTGCTCCCAGGCTTCAGTAAGCGCAATTGGAATGGAGGCCGCAGTAGTATTTCCGTATTTCTGAATATTATTAAAAACCTGCTCATCGCTAAGCTTGAATTTTTGCTGAATATACTGCGAGATGCGCAAATTCGCCTGATGCGGGATGAGCATATCTATATCTTTAACCTCTAATCCGTTTGCCTGCAAACCTTCGTGAATCACTTCAGAAAAACGCTGCACTGCATTTTTAAATACAAACTGCCCGTTCATATATGGATAATATGGGATATCATCTCCCTGCGGATTTTCAGCAATAATCTCCGGTACCCAATGCATAGTGCTGGGGCCTTTTAATGAGAGCTCCAGAGCGTGCTTTCCTTCAGAATGCAAATGTGTAGAAAGAATTCCCTCACCATTATGGTCGCTGCGGGTAAGTACCGCGGCTCCTGCCCCATCGCCAAAAATTACTGAAACCGATCTTCCACGGGTAGAAAAATCGAGGCCCCCGCTGTGATTTTCACTTCCAATCACAAGCACGGTTTTATACATTCCGGTTTTTATAAATTGATCGGCAACCGAGAGGCCGTAAACAAATCCGCTACACTGGTTTCTTACATCCAGAGCCGGGCAGGTTTTAATATCGAGCATTTCCTGCACCTGCACCCCACAGCCTGGAAAGTAATAATCTGGACTAAGGGTGGCAAAAACTATAAGGTCGACCTCATCTTTAGAAATTTCGGCGCGTTCCAGGGCGATTTTTGCAGCTTTTACGCCCATTGTAGCCGTAGTGTTGCCATCGCCTTTTCTAATATGCCTTCTTTCCTTAATCCCGGTTCGTTCCTGGATCCAGGCATCGTTGGTATCCATTACTTTGGCCAAATCATCGTTGGTCACCACATTCTCAGGCACATAACTACCAAGGCCGGCTATTTTTGACTGATACATAACTTATCTTTAGAATATTAAAACTTTATTCACCATAACTTTAGTCCTTCTACAACTTTGCAATAAACTCTATGGAAATTCCTGGTTTTTCCGGATAATTCTTAAATTGCTGAATCAACTTAAATTTAAGCATTTAGTAAAAATGACCCCTGCAATATAGCAAAGATTAACATTTTTACGATTTTATAGTTTTTTATTCATCTTCTCTAAAATTCCACCTATGAAGAAAATTTTAAGTATTTGCAGTTTTATCGTTTTTTCTGCCGGTCTGTTTGCCCAGGAAAATCTTACCTATCAAAAACCTCCTCAGGAAATTCTTGACCTGGTTGATGTGCCGCTGGCGCCTGCTACTATTGTGAACAGCGAGGGCGATATGATGGTTTTTCTTTACCGCGACCAGTATAAATCTATTGCCGAGCTTAGCGAGCAGGAAATGCGCCTTGGCGGACTTCGTATAAATCCCGTGACCAATATTAGCAGCCGGGCTACGTATTACAACAATTTGGAGGTTAAAGCTATTGATGCTGAAAATCCTACCCAAATTACCGGGCTGCCTGAAAGTCCGCGGCTTACGAATTTTTCCTGGTCTCCAGATGAAACTAAAATAGCATTCACCCACACCACCGATTCCGGAGTTGAACTTTGGGTAGCCGATATTGAAAATGCTTCGGCTAAACGATTAACTGAAGCCAGGTTAAATGCCAATATGGGGAACACGATTAACTGGTTTAAGGATAATTCGGCGCTGCTTGTAAAGATGCTTCCGCAGGATCGAAAAGATTTAATAGACGCTGAAACAGCGGTACCCACCGGGCCTACAGTTTCTGTAAGCGATGGGAAAGAAGCTCAAAACAGAACCTACCAGGATTTGCTTAAAAATCCGAACGATGAATATAATTTCGAACAGCTGGCGAGATCTGAACTGCTTAAGGTTAAGCTCGATGGTACTTCAGAAAAATGGATGGATGCTAAAATGTATGGCAGCATTTCATTTTCTCCCGATGGAGAGTATGTGATGGTAAATCATATTAAAAAACCCTTCAGTTACCTGGTGCCCTATTACAGATTTCCTTCAGAAACAAATGTTTACAAAAGATCGGGAGAATTGGTAAACCAGGTAAACGACGAGCCTCTGCTGGAAGATCTTCCTAAAGGTTTTATGGCTACCCAAACCGGGAAACGCAGTTTTCGTTGGCGAAGTGATAACCCGGCGACTTTGGTGTATGTAAAAGCTTTAGACGAAGGGGATCCTGAAAATGAAGTTGAATTTAGAGATGAAGTTTACCTTCTTGAAGCTCCGTTTAAAGGTGACGGCACCGCGCTTTTAAAAACCAAAGATCGCTTCAGCGGAATTACCTGGGGGAACGACGAGATGGCCGTAGTAGATGATTATTGGTGGAATAACCGAAATACCCGAACCTATGTTTTTAATCCGTCGAATCCTTCAAAAGCACCCGAAGTGATTTTCGACAGGAATTACCAGGATCGTTACAGTGACCCGGGTCGTTTTGTGACCACTAAAAATGAGTGGGGACAAAATGTATTGAAACTGGATGATAGTCACGCTTTTCTATTGGGTGCGGGGTATACCGAAGAAGGACAGTTTCCTTTTGCCGATAAAATCAATTTGGAAAATGCCGAAACCGAGCGCCTCTACCAATCTGAGTATAACGATAAAAAAGAAAGTCTTGTAGAGGCTCTGGATATCGAAAATGGTAAAATTCTGGTACGTATCGAGGCTGCCACAGAATATCCGAATTATTATATAAGAGACCTGAATTCAGGAAGTCTTAATCAAATTACTTCTTTTGAAAATCCTTTCAAAAGCCTGGAAGACGTAAGCAAGGAAGTAATTACCTACGAGCGTGAAGATGGTCTCGAGCTAAACGGAACTCTGTATCTACCCGCCGGCTTCGATAAAGAAAACCCTGAAAAGCTGCCTATGATCGTGTGGGCTTATCCACGTGAATTTAAGGATAGAAATTCGGCTTCACAGAATACTTCAAATGCCAACGATTTCACCTATCCCTATTATGGTTCGCCAATTTACTGGGTAAACCGCGGATATGTGGTTTTAGATGACGCCAGTTTCCCGATTATTGGAGAAGACGAAGAAGAGCCAAACGACAGTTTTAGAGAGCAATTGGTAGCCAACGGAAAAGCGGCCATAGACGCCGTAGCCGAATTGGGATACATCGATCGCGAACGCGTTGCTGTTGGCGGCCATAGTTACGGAGCTTTTATGACGGCCAACCTGCTTTCGCATTCCAATCTTTTCGCGGCGGGAATTGCCCGTAGCGGGGCCTACAACCGAACCCTTACCCCTTTTGGCTTCCAGAGTGAAGAGAGAAATTACTGGGAAGCCCCCGAGGTTTACTACAATATGTCTCCCTTTATGCACGCCGATAAGATGAAAACGCCGCTTTTATTGATTCACGGCGAGGCCGATAACAACTCGGGAACCTACCCTATGCAGAGTGAGCGTTATTTCAATGCCTTGAAAGGACTAGGGGCAACTGCCAGGTTAGTGATGCTGCCTAAGGAAAGTCACGGCTATAGCGCAAAAGAATCGGTGCTTCACGTGTTATGGGAACAGGACCAATGGTTAGAGAAATATGTAAAAAATAAAGACCGGGCCGGGATTCAGAAAGAATCGGTAGATCTTAAGGATTAAATTTAAAACCTATAGTTTAAGCCGCAAATTCAGGTTGTATTTTCTGAATTTGCGGCTTTTTTTATTACAGAGAAAGCCTGACTGCATTAGGGCAACCAGGCTTTCTCACAACCTAACCAATAAATAAACCTACAATTATGACAGATAATCGCGAAACTTATTAATCTTCACTTCTGCCTTTAAATCGTGCAGAAGGTTATATAGTCCAAAAAATGTGCGGTTAATGTAAAGGAAGTGCTTGCTCCCTCTGTTTCCGTTCATTTTTCTCAATTCGGTATCCTTGCTGTATTTCTCGCTCAATTCTGTAATTGAACTCCAGAAATTTTCATCGGCAAAATCGAAACTCTCCCCGTGAAACGGACTGGTGAATAAATTCAGCATTTGATAGAAGAGTTCAGAAAAATATTCAATCTCTCTTGGCGAGTCATCTTTCCTCAAAATTTCAAGTTCAAAGAGTTTTGAGTTGAAAAATTCAGGATCATTAATATTCTCTTTTTTAGCCAGTTCGAAATATGGTATATAAAAATCTTCGGGCACCTGCTTGATACAACCAAAATCTATGGCGATTAAATTCGAATCTTCATCGACCAAAAAATTTCCCGGATGCGGATCGGCGTGCACAGCCTTCAACCCGTGCATCTGGTACATATAAAAGTCCCATAATGCCTGCCCTAGCTTATTCGCTTTTTCCTGATCTTTATTCTTCCTGGCCCAATCGCTTAGGTGCTCTCCCTGCATCCAGTCCATCGTGATGATTCTCTCGCTGGATAGATCTTCATAATACTTCGGAAATTTTAAATTAGGGATATGACTACAGGCCTCAGAAATTTCCTTGCTTTGCTGTACTTCCAGTAAGTAATCGGTTTCCTCCAGCAATTTGCCCTCAACTTCCTTAAAATACTTTTCAGAATCTTTTCCCTGAAGATTAAACATCCTTACGGCAATTGGCTTTACCATCGCCAAATCTGAACTTATACTATCGGCCACCCCGGGATATTGAATTTTCACAGCAAGTTTTTTCCCATCCTTTTCTGCCCGGTGCACCTGGCCGATACTGGCAGCATTCACACTATTACTGGTAAAGCTGTCATAAAGCTCTTCGGGATATTTCCCGTTATATTTCTTAAAAGTTTTGCGAACCAAAGGAGCCGAAAGCGGGGGCACACTAAATTGCGCCAAACTAAACTTTTCTACGTAGGCACCGGGCAACAAACTTTTTTCCATCGAAAGCATTTGCGCCACTTTAAGCGCGCTTCCTTTAAGGCTTTTTAGACCATCGTAAATATCTTCGGCATTGCTATTGTCCAGCTCATCCCTTGTGAGTTCAGGATTCAGGGCTTTCTTACCATAATATTTCAGGTAATTCCCTCCTACCTTTACCCCGGTTTGCACCAGTTTGGAGGTTCGGCCCAGCTTGCCGGTTGGTATTTTATCTATGGTTTTCATCTATGCCATTTTTTCTTTCCACAGGAATTTTCCAAAATCTATCACCCTTTCCAGTGGAGTATTATCAAATACATCAAAAACCGTGTTTACCGATTTTTCTATGGCCACATCGGTGCTTTCAAATTTGGCCGAGTTATCATCGAGCCAGAAATTGAGCAGAAACATAAGCTGTACCCAGGCAGCTTCAGAAAAAATATTTTCAGACTGCTTTAAAAGCTTCAGGCTTTTGGTTTCGTTTTCTTCCTTAATCAGCTCTGCAGCGAAATTCTTTACCTGTTTTCTTAAACCTTTAAGCTGTTCCAGGCCTTTGAGGCGGTTGCTGTGTTGTTTCAAACTTAATAACACGTAACTGCGATTGGCGGCCAGCATTTCAAAAAAGGTAAAGTAGAAGGTGAGCATCTTTTCACGATTGCTGAAATTCTGATATTCAGGGCTGCTTTCCAGAACGGTATAAGTGTGATCAAAAAAGCGCTCCCAAATTCCTTTCTGCAAACCTTCAAAACTTCCGAAAAAATTATAGAACTCTTCTTCCTTTATTTTATTTTCCTTACAGAATTTATATACACTTCTTGGAGCCTGCTCATTTTCCAAAACATAATCCATATACAATGCGATTAATTTATCCTGGTCGAGACTCTTTTTAGTGTTTGTATTTTTTTTTGTGGTATTCATAGCAATTTTTCTTTTTCAAAGATAAGTTTTGTTTAATCTTAAAAGCATAAAATTAAACAAAATGTTTGTTAAATATTTGAGGCTGAATTTTGTGCAGCATTGGCTTAGACGCAAATGTGCGGAGAAACTTACAGCGCTGTCAGTTTGTCAGCGCACTGGCAATGGTATTTTTTTTGACTAAACCAGGGTAGTAAAAATTAAAATCTAAATTTTAAAATATATGGCAACCGGAACTATTAATGTATCTGTTGAGAATATTTTCCCGCTTATCAAGAAATTTCTTTACAGTGACCACGAAATCTTTTTAAGAGAATTGATTTCTAACGCGACCGATGCAACCCTTAAGCTCAAGCACCTTACCGATATTGGAGAGGCCGGCGGAGTGGAATATGGCAATCCTAAAATCGAGGTGAAGATCGACAAAGAGAACAAAACCCTTCATGTTATAGACCAGGGAATTGGAATGACCAGGGAAGAAGTTGAGAAATACATCAACGAAGTAGCCTTTTCGGGTGCCGAAGAATTCCTTGAAAAGTATAAGGATTCTGCCAAAGACAGCGGAATTATTGGCCATTTTGGGCTTGGTTTCTATTCTGCCTTTATGGTAGCTAACAAAGTAGAGATCATCACCAAATCTTACAAAGACGAGCCTGCAGCTCACTGGGTTTGTGAAGGAACCACTCAATTTACCTTAGAAGAAGCCGACAAACAGGAGCGCGGCACCGAGATCATACTTCATATCAATGAGGATGATAAGGAATTTTTAGAGGAAGGTCGCATTCGCGAGTTACTTACCAAGTACAATAAATTTATGCCTATTCCGATTAAATTCGGAACCAGGGAAGAATCGCTTCCGCTGCCTGAAGACGCTGCGGAAGATGCCAAACCGGAGACCAAAACCGTAGATGATATTATCAACAACCCAAATCCGGCCTGGACCAAGCAGCCCAATGAACTGGAAGATAAGGATTATAAGGATTTTTACCGCGAATTGTACCCAATGCAGTTCGAGGAGCCGCTTTTCCACATTCACCTTAATGTAGATTATCCCTTCAACCTTACCGGAATTCTCTATTTCCCGAAATTGACCGGGAATATGGATATTCAGCGGGATAAGATTCAGCTTTACCAAAACCAGGTTTTTGTAACCGATAATGTAGAAGGAATCGTACCCGAGTTTTTAACCATGCTTCGCGGGGTTATAGATTCACCAGACATACCTTTAAACGTTTCCCGTTCTTACCTGCAGGCCGATAGCAATGTAAAGAAAATCTCCAGCTATATTAGCCGAAAGGTGGCCGATAAGCTGAAATCTCTTTTCAATAATAACCGTGAAGATTTCGAACAAAAATGGAATGATATCAAGGTAGTTATTGAATACGGAATGCTTTCTGAAGATAAGTTCTTCAAAAAAGCCCAGGATTTCGCTCTTTACCCAAGTGTAGACGATAAGTTTTACACCTACACCGAACTGGAAGAAAAGATTAAGGAAAACCAAACCGATAAAGACGGGAATATGGTGATCTTATATGCTTCCAATAAAGATGAGCAACATTCATACATCGAAGCCGCCAAAGCAAAAGGATACGAGGTTTTATTGCTGGATTCTCCAATTGTATCGCATTTGCTACAGAAGCTGGAAAGTGAAAAAGAAAAAATCTCTTTCGCTCGTGTAGATGCAGACCACGTAGACAATCTGATTAAGAAAGACGATGAGAAAATTTCAAAACTTTCTGACGAGGAAAAAGAGAAATTGAAGAAAGATTTTGAAACCGTAGTTCCAAAAGAGAAGTATACTGTTCAACTGGAAGCAATGGATAGCGACGCGGCACCGCTAATGATCACTCAACCCGAATTTATGCGACGTATGAAAGAGATGCAGCAAACCGGGGGTGGCGGAATGTTTGGAATGGGGAATATGCCAGAAATGTATAACCTGGTGGTGAATACCAACCACCCGTTGATTTCAGAAATTCTAAACACAAAAACTGCCAAGAAACAGGAGCGTTTGATCAAGCAGTCGCTGGATCTTGCCAGGCTTTCTCAGAACCTTCTAAAAGGTGAAGAGCTTACAGCCTTTATAAAGCGTAGCTTTGAGATGGTGAAGTAGGAATTAGAATAATTAAATGAAAATCCGCTTTCGGTAATGAAGGCGGATTTTTTTATGCTTTAATTTTCTTCGGTCTGTACCAGGTGTAGATTGAGATTTCGATATACAATCTGATAAAATTGCTGCACATCGTAGGGTTTTACGATGATATCGTTCATCCCGGCGCGGTAGATTTTATCGCGTATTTCATCGATTTCTACAGCGGTTAAAGCCACTACCGGAACTTCTTCATTGAACTCCCGAATTTTACGGGTAGCCTCCAGGCCACTGATTCCCGGCATATTAACATCCATTAAAATAAGATCGAATGCCCGGTCACGGGCTTTTTCTATGGCTTCCAACCCATCTTTTGCCACATGGCAGTTAAAATTTTGTTTTTCTAAAATGCGGCAGGTCACTACCTGGTTAATACGGTTATCATCAACTATCAGGATATTTTTAGCCGATTCTACACCTTCGGTGACTAACTGCTCATTGAAAAGATCGGGCATTTGTGGAGATCTATCTACTTTAAAATCTATGTTGAAATAGAATTTTGAGCCTTCCCCTTCTTCACTTTCCAAATGAATTTCTGAATTAAATAATTCCAGCAATTTCTTTACAATAGGAAGCCCGAGACCGGTACCCTGGTAATTGTAATTTGCCGACCTAAGTTGAGAAAATTCTTCGAAAATCACTTTTTGCTTGGACTCCGGAATTCCCAGGCCATCATCTTTAACCTCAAAATATATTTGAGCCTTATTTTCGGAATGATCAATCAATTTGGCCGTGATAGAGATATTGCCACGTTCGGTGAATTTCATGGCGTTACCCACCAAATTCATAAGTACCTGGGAAAGGCGTACCTTATCCCCAATTAAGTATTGTGGGATTGCATCATCTATCTGAAAATGCAACTCATTTTTATTCTGAATTCTGCTAAATTCAAAGGTATTTACAATGCTTAAAATCAACTCCCTGATATCAAAACTCATCTTCTCCAGCTTCACCAGGTTAGACTCCATCTTATTCATTTGAAGTACATCGTTGATCAGAGCCAGCAAATAATCGGCTGAAAATTTAAGGGATTTCAGATCATTTTTGTGTGAGGCCAGGCTTTCATCTTCCATAAGCAGGGTGGTTAAACCCACCACCCCATAAAGCGGGGTTCGCAGTTCGTGGCTAACCGTAGAGAAAAACCTGGTTTTTAATACCGATAATTTTTCGGCCTGTTCCTTTGCTTCCAGCAATTGCTGATTTTTCTCCTTTAGTTCCCTGATTAATTTTTTTCTGTCGCGGTTTATTTTATTCAACGCGATCAAAATTACCAGTAAGACCAGCGAAGAGATAAGCATTAAGATAAGTACCTCATTAGACTTACGAATCATTCGATCCTGATAAACCTGTTCATTTTTGGCGATCTCAAGGTTCTTTTGATATTCATTCAGGTCAAACCTGGCGTTTGCCGCTTCGATTTGTTCCAGCCTGTCTTTTTCAAAAATCTGAGAGTTATAATCATTGTGCTTTTCAAGGGTAGTATAGGCTTCCTCAAACTGTCCCTCGTTAAACAACAATTCAGCAAAATTTTTAGAAACTTCTGAAGCCTGCAAAATTAAACTATCGGCTTCAGCTAAATACAGCGCCTCCCGATAATAGGTTTTCGCAGAATCCTGCAGTTGTTTTTTATCAAAATAGCGCCCCAGGAGCATATACAAGTTCGAACGCACGTAATTATCTTCTTTTTCACCAAGCATCTCAAGCGATTCTTCCAAATAAGGAAAGGCCATATCGTACTTTCCATTATCGAGATATGTCCAGGCAATATTGATCATGGAAAAAAGGCCTTCTTCGGGGAGATTTAATTTTTCAGCCAATGCAATCCCGCGATTGTAATATGCGATCCCCCTATCGGCAGTTGCGGGGACTTCAGAATAAATATTTCCTAAATTATTATAGGCAGTGATTAGAAGGGTGTCGTTGCCTGTATTTTCGGCAAATTCAAGAGCTAGCACATAATTTCGACGGGCCCGGGCAGTATCCTGTATATCCACATAGGCATTTCCTAAAATATTATGCCCAAGAAACTGGTAATAATCGTCATTTCTCTTTTTAGCCTCTTCAATAAGTTTTATGCCCCCTTCAATGCTTTGCAGGTAGTTATACTTCCCCAGGTAATCGGCAGTTTGCTCGTGCAAGGCCTTTAGACTATCCTTTCCCTGCTGGGGAAAACAGTAGGTAACGAATATGAGAAAGCTAAGCAGAAATACTGTAATTTTCCTCAATGCAGTTCTTATTTAAGTTAGTAGGATAGGGCGCTGAAAGTTAGTTTAAAACTTAATAATCACCAAAACATTTGTTAATTTGTAAGTAAAAACTCACATTTATTTGGAATTTATCAGCTTATGCAAGACTTTGACAATCAATTCTCTACTTAAGTTTTGAAGTAGAGTTTTATGAATATGAATTGGGGTACATTCAAATAACTTCATAAAAATTCTATCTTTAAAATATGGAGTATCCCTGGCATCTTTATCTTATGGCGGCGATGTATATTTTCGCAGGCCTCATGCATTTTCTAAAACCCCGATTATATATGCGCATTATGCCGCGATATTTACCGGCGCATAAAACTTTGGTCTACTTAAGCGGCCTGGCAGAAATCATTTTAGGGATAGCACTTTGTTTCCCGGAAACCAAGAACCTGGCTATTTACGGGATTATTCTAATGCTTTCTATATTTCTGCTGGTGCATTTTTATATGCTTTCTTCAGAAAAAGCTGGAGCAGGGATGCCTAAATGGGCGTTGATACTTCGTGTTCCGCTGCAGTTCTTTCTTATGTGGTGGGCCTGGTTCTATATTGAGCTGTAATATGGAGTTTGAAAAACTTAGTTTCCCGGAAGCCGAATTATTGCTTGCCCCGCAATTTCTTGAATTGAAAGATGCCGATGCCTTGTTTGAGTATTTTCAAAAACATATCGCCTGGGAGCAACTTGAAATTAAAATCTTCGGAAAGCTTTTACCTCAGCCAAGATTATCGGCCTTTTATGCTTCGCAAGGGGTGAATTATGCCTACTCAGGACTTAAACTAAAACCCCGGCCTTTCGATAAAAACCTGGAAGCTCTTAAAACCAGGATTGAGGAGGCCACCGGGTATAACTTCAATTCCTGTTTGGCAAATCTTTACCGCGATGGAAAAGACTCTATGGGCTGGCACGCCGACGATGAAAAGGAATTGGGAAAAAATCCCGTGATTGCTTCCCTAAGCCTGGGTGCAGTGAGAAATTTTCAGATGAAGCACAAGACCAGGGCTTTAAAACACAAAATCGATCTGCAACATGGCAGTTTGCTCGTAATGCAGGGAGAAATGCAGCATTATTGGAAACATCAATTGCCAAAAACAGCCAGGGATATTGGTCCAAGGATAAATCTTACCTTCAGAAATATTATCAACTAAGCTCTAGCGATAAATATCGTTGAGCAGTTTGGCCAAACGTATTCCTCCTTTTTGAAGTTGTGTGCGCACAGTTGGAAACCATTTGTACATATATTCATAACCCAGTTTCTCCCCAATTTCAACTGAAGCATATAATTCATCGGCCATTTCCCGGGATTCATAAACCCAATCCAGTAACTCGCCGGCTTCCAGGGCCTTTATTTCGTTACGGCTTAGCTTATCACGGTTTTCGGTTAATTCGGTATAGCTCATCTGGTAAGAATCTATCATCTGGCTATCCCAAACCCTGTGAATATTTGAACCTTCTCCAAACCATCTTACCTGTATATCATTTCCGCCTTTATCGGCACTACGACCTACGTGGAAGGGCTGATGCAAATCGCCCAGCCAATGCACCAGCATTTTGAGGTGAAATTGCTTTTCTTCCCGGCTGCTGTTTTTATCTTTCAAAACCTCAACAGCTTTTTCAATGGCCTGTACCAAATCACCTCCCTTATAGGCTTCGGCCCGGTCATATTCGGTTTTATCGGGATCGATATTTACATAATGCCAGGGACCGTATTTTCTGTAATCGGGGTCGCTTTTTATATCGTCGGCAAAATTGGCCACATAAGCCAGGCTATGGCCATCTAGTAGATCTGCAATGGCTTTCTTAGCTTTATTGCTTAAATGTTGCTGGGCAATCTCTCCGGTGGTTCGGTGCCCGGTTTTTCCCCAATCTTCTCCCAGATTGCTCGCCTGTACATTTCCAATTAGCAGAATAAATACTACAATCAACAGATTTTTCATAGCCTACATTTATTTGGCGCAAAGGTAAACAAATCAATTTTTTACTAAAGCAAGCAGAACTCAATTTAATTTTATATATTTATGATATCATTTTAATATCAACCAACTCTTTTAAATTATGACACAGGAAAAACACCTCAGCCCTTCAAATGGTTATGTAATGCTATTTGTAGCCTTGTTTGTTCTCCTCCTGGGAGGAGCAGGCTTAATTGCCATGAAAAATCCATTTTTCCTATTAATCCTGCTTTTTGGTTTGTTCCTGTTGCCCGGATTTATTCTGGTAAACCCCAATGAATCGAAGGTTTTATTGTTATTCGGAGATTATAAAGGCACCGTGGTAAAAAACGGTTTATTTTGGGTTAATCCATTTTACACCAAAAACAAAATTTCCCTTCGTGCCCGCAACTTCGATTCAGAACGGCTTAAGGTTAATGACAAACTTGGAAACCCGGTTATGATTAGCACCATCCTGGTTTGGCGCGTGATGGACACCTATAAGGCTTCATTCGATGTGAACAATTTTGAAAATTTTGTAGTGGTACAAACCGATGCTGCCGTGAGAAAACTGGCCAGCCTCTATCCTTATGATAATTTTGCCGATGAAGGTTTGGAGGAAGAAATCACCCTGCGTTCAAGCGTAAATGAAGTTAGTGAAGCCCTTGAAAAGGAACTGGAAGAACGACTGAATATCGCGGGTATCGAAGTTCTCGAAGCCCGAATTGGGTACCTGGCTTACGCCAACGAAATCGCCAGTGCCATGCTTAAACGTCAACAGGCCACCGCAATCGTCGCGGCCAGGCACAAAATAGTAGAAGGGGCAGTGAGTATGGTTGAGATGGCTTTACATCAATTAAACGAAAAAGACCTGGTAGACCTAGACGCTGAACGCCGTGCAGCTATGGTTAGCAATTTGATGGTGGTGTTATGCAGTGATAAAGATGCCACCCCGGTGGTCAACGCCGGAACTTTAAATCATTAGAATGAGAATTTTTGAAGAAAGTCAGTCTTTTAGACAATGGTGGTTATTTTTAGGGCTGGGCCTGGTCTTAACCGGTTTAACGGTTGCATTATTCAGGGAGCAAACCGATTTACAGGAACTCGAAAGCACCGGCCTGTTATTGATCGCTATTCCGTTGGTGGTGGTGATAAGCATTTTGTTGTTTTCTATGAAACTGCATACCCATATAGATAAGGCGGGCATCAGTGTTCGCTGGAAGCCGGTTGGTATTCTAAACAAGCATTTTCGCTGGGATGATATGGAAGAATGTTATGTTCGCACCTACTCACCTATTCGGGAATATGGAGGTTGGGGCCTTAGAGGCAGTTCAAAAAACCGGGCCTGGAACGTTTCGGGAAATTCAGGCATTCAAATTGTAATGAAGTCGGGGAAGAGATTTTTAATTGGTACCCACGAACCCGAATCGGCAAAAAAAGTGATCAGCCGGTATTTTCCGCGAATGCGGGATGAGGCTCTTTAGGAAACTCCTTCAAAAACCCCAGAGGCAGGCTTTGTAAACTTGCATTAAAACATTCAGAAAAATGAAAAAACTACTCCTCATATTATTTTTAAGTTCAGGTTTTCTCTCAGCCCAGGAGAGCTCATTCCGGGAACAGGAGCTGAAAATCGACAAATTCACCACCGGTACTTTAAATGTGCCTACCGGGATTGAGAATCCGCCGCTGCTCATCTTTATTCAGGGTTCCGGCCCAACCGACCGCAATGGGAATCAGCCTATGATGAAAAGCAATTTTGCTAAAAAAATCGCTCACGAATTAGCCGAAAATCAAATTGCCAGCTTCAGGTTCGACAAGCGGATTTTTAAAATGGACGAGCTCAAAATCAAGGAAAAGGATTTGAGGTTTCAGCATTTCGTGGAAGATGTTGAGCAAATTCTTGAATATTTTACTACTGAAGGAAACTTCAGCAAGATCATCGTTGCCGGGCATAGCGAAGGTTCCCTTATCGGGATGATGGCAGCGAAAAACCGTGCCGATGCCTTTATTTCTCTGGCCGGTGCCGGGCGTAGTATCGACAGCATTATTGTAGACCAGATCGGGAAACAGGCCCCAGGTTTGCAGGATAATACCCGCCAGGCAATGGCCGAATTAAGAGAGAAAGGCAGTACCGAAAATTATCATCCTATGCTGGCCTCTTTATTCAGGCCATCGGTACAGCCTTATATGCACTCCTGGATTCAGCTTAATCCTGCTGAAGAACTTAAAAAACTGGAAATCCCTGTGCTTATCATTCAGGGAACGGCCGATGTGCAGGTAGAAACTTCAGAAGCAGAAATTTTGCATCGCGCAAAACCCGAAGCCAATCTCATTTTAATGGAACAAATGAATCATATCTTCAGAAAAATTGAAGGAAATGATGATTTAGTGAACACAAAATCCTATAATGAACCTAACCGGCCGCTGCATCCTGATCTTATCCCGGCCCTGGTGAATTTTATACAATCTATTGAAGTTGAATAAACATGTCTAAAAAAGCTTTTGCCTTACGCATAGATGAAGAGCTGCTCAAAGCGGTTGAGAAGTGGGCTGCCGATGAATTTCGCAGTACCAACGGCCAAATTGAGTGGATGCTTGACCGCGCCTTAAAGGAAGCCAAACGACACCCAAAGAAAAAGTAATAAGGAAATAGTAAGTTTGCAAGCTCAAAGCCGAACCAATTCTACAAAAAAGCCATTATGCCATATAAGATTATATTTTCAGATATCGACGGGACTTTATTGAATGCTGAGAGGGATCTTTCTCCCCTAACCATAGAAACCATTAAACATCTGAAAGAAAAATTACCGGTGGTGCTTATTTCGGCCAGGATGCCTGCTGCGATGAGACACCTCCAGGAAAAACTGGAAATTAGCCACGAACCTATTATCGCCTATAACGGCGGATTAATTCTTGTTGATGGCCAAAGCATAAGCTCTACCGAAATTCCATTTAACATTCTGGAGAGCCTGGCAAATTTTAATAAAAATACCGATGCGCATTTAAGCCTTTATCATAACGACGAGTGGTATGTGCCGCAAAATGATTTTTGGGCTCAAAGAGAGGAAAATAATACCAAAATCGCCCCTCAACTAAAAGCAAATTCAGAAGTTTTGGAGAAATGGGATAGCGAGGATAAAAGCGCTCACAAGATAATGGCGATGGGAGATGCCGAAAAAATTGACCAGATACGAGATTTTCTCTCTTCTGAATTTCCCGGCCAGCTGCATCTTTATCGCAGCAAAGACACCTACCTGGAAATCGCCAATTCAAAAATCTCCAAATTCACCGCGATCGAAGAACTACTTCAAAAACATTATAACTGCGAGGCCAAAGACTGCGTGGCTTTTGGCGATAACTACAACGATGTGGAAATGATTAAAGGCGTGGGTATGGGCGTAGCCGTGGGTAACGCCAGACCAGAAGTGCTCGAGGTAGCCAATAAAGTTACCGCTCATGGTAAGGAAGACGGGGTGGCCACTTCGCTTCGGGAATTGTTCCGGCTTTAATTCAATTTTTTTATGGGTCTTAAAATTTGAGATTTCGCCGGGTTGTTCTTCAATTCCGGCTTTTGCTTTAAGAAGAGTTTAAGAAAAATTGTATTTTGCCGCGGCAAGAAATCTACTTATGGAAAACGAACCGCTTTTTACCAACGACGCCATTGTTTTTGGACTTTTAATGCTCGCCCTGGGCTTTGTATTCTACACCTCTTCTAAAAAAGAAGGCTTTTGGAAAAAATTCTACTCTGTAGTACCGGCGCTTTTAATGTGTTATTTGCTGCCGGCTATTTTCAATTCGCTGGGATTGATAGACGATGGCACCTCCCAATTATACTATGTAGCCAGCCGCTATTTATTACCAGCCGCCCTGGTTTTAATGACCCTGAGCATAGACTTAAAAGCGATTTTTAATCTTGGGCCCAAGGCCCTTATCATGTTTTTTGCAGGAACCTTCGGAATTATTATCGGGGGACCTGTAGCTATTCTCATAGTTTCGGCTATTTCTCCTGAAACCGTTGGTGGCGTGGGCCCAGATGCGATTTGGAGAGGCCTTTCTACTATCGCCGGAAGCTGGATTGGTGGTGGCGCCAACCAGGCCGCAATGCTTGAAATCTATGAATACAACCCCGATCTTTATGGCGGAATGGTTCTGGTAGATATCGTGGTGGCCAACCTGCTTATGGCGGGCTTACTTATGGGGATTGGAAAAACCGATAAAATCGATGCCTGGTTAAAGGCCGATGATTCTGCCATTAGAGAATTACGTGAAAAAGTATCGAATTATGCCGCCAGCGTTACGCGCAACCCGGGGCTTCCCGATTATATCATTATGCTCTCCCTGGCCTTTGTAGCCGTGGGGCTTGCTCACTGGGGCGCAGGAGCGATGTCCAGCTTCCTGTCTGAAAATTTTGAAGTATTTACCGATACCAAAAGTGCTTTAAGCTCTTTTTCTTCTGAATTTTTCTGGATGATCACCATAGCCACTGCTATTGGAATCGCTTTATCTTTTACCCGAATGAAGTCTTACGAGGGTGCCGGCGCCAGCAAACTGGGGAGTATTTTCATCTATATCCTGGTAGCTACCATCGGGATGAAAATGGATCTCACTATGGTTTTCGACAATCCGGGATTGATTGGAATTGGACTCATCTGGATGCTTTTCCATATCATCTTTTTATTCGTTATCGCAAAACTCATCAAAGCTCCCTATTTCTTTCTTGCTGTGGGCAGCCAGGCGAATGTGGGAGGAGCCGCCTCGGCTCCTGTGGTCGCAGCCGCTTTTCACCCTTCCTTAGCCACAGTTGGCGTTTTGCTGGCGGTTTTCGGATATGTGGTAGGCACCTATGGCGCCATTTTGACAACTATTTTGATGCAAATGGCTTCCGGAGCTTAAATTTTAAAGTCAATTTCAGGATTAAAAAACAGCACGAATTTTGTTAAGACTTTAAAGCCTCCCAACTAAGAAATAATCAAAAATTATAAGATATTTGTGCTCCTAAAAATCCCCGTTTTCAAAATGAAAAAAATAAGTTTCCTGTTTTTAATAATTCTAACAATTGCCGCCTGTTCCAGGCAAAAGGAGTCTAATCTTTTTGTGAATGCTGAAGTAAAGGGCCTTAAAAAGGGTACCCTTTTTCTTCAAAAAATCGAAGATACCTCTTTGGTAAATCTCGATTCGGTTGTGGTAAATGGCAATTCGAAAGTAGTTTTGGAAACTTATTTGGAGAGTCCCGAGATGCTGTATCTATATCTCGAAAAAGTAGACAATAACGATTATGATGATCGTATTGGTTTTTTTGCCGATGAAGGGGAGGTGAGCATAATTACCAATTTAGAGAAATTTGAAAGTGAAGCCAAAATCGTAGGTTCCAGAAATCAGGAAAAACTGGCCGAATATCAAAAAATGATGCAGCGTTTTAACGACAGCAACCTCGATATCATTAAAGAAAATTTTGAAGCCCAGCAGGCCGGTGACGATGATAAACTACTGGAATTAGACCAGCGTTATGAAAAGCTGCTAAAGCGCAGGTATTTATATACCGTGAATTATGCCATTAACAATAAAGACCTTGAAATTGCCCCTTATCTGGCACTTTCAGAAGTATTTGATGCCAATATTAAATATCTGGATACTATCTACACCTCATTAGAGCCACAGGTGAAAAAATCTAAATACGGGAAGGCCCTGGAGGAGTTTATTGAAGAGCGCAAAAAAGAGGAAGAAGAGCTGGCTCAATTAGACGATGCTGAAGTTCAGGAATAAAATATTTGAATAACAATACTACAATCCCTGCCGCGAGGCGGGGATTTTTTTTGAGCAAAACAGAATATTTCATTCAAATTTGTTAATTTACCCGGGAATCCATAAGCCCAGTTTTGAAAAATTTCTACAAGATTTGCGTCAATCAATTTCTGCTTAGTTATATCATTTTCCTTTTAATCGGCTTGGGATTCAATTTGTTCAATCTGGAGGAGCTTAATGATAGTCTCTTCACCGCACTTATTCTTTCTTCGATCTTTACGGTTTTTGATTGTTACCAACTTTATAAAAAACTCAAAGGCTGGGGAGTATCCCCGCTCAAAAAAGACTTAAGCCTCTCGCGCAGTTTAAAAATGCATTCAGAAATAAGTCTTTCTGAAATCGAAGAACGCATTGCTGCTCATCCAGATTTTAAGGATTTTAAAAAGATGGAAGCTGTTGAGGGTTTAAAATATTCTACCCGTGCCTGGTATCGCCGGGGAGAAACCATCGAAATAAAAGAGATACCTCAATCGGAAAAATACAACATACAAATTAAGAGCCGTCCCAATACCAAAATCTTACTAAGCGATGACGGAAAAAATATCAGGAATATTAACCGCCTCGTTTATTTGATAAGCGAAAAAAAGGTAGAAGACCAGGTTGCTGCCGCCTTTCAATAGTTCCTTAGGGGATTTTTTAGCCTATTTTAAAAAGTTTGTCCTTACTTTTCAGCCATAAGTTTATCTTTAGCTTTTAATCACTCTTTAATTAAAACAATTATGAAGAAATTGAGCAGTTTATTGCTAATGCTTTTTGTTGGGTTTGCCGCAAGCGCACAAACCCAACTCGGTTTAAACTTAAAAGAAGGAGAAACCTATAAGCAAATTACCAACTACACCTCGAAAATCAAGCAGGAAGTTATGGGCCAGAGCATCGATATGGAGATGCTGGTTTCGGGCAATATGAATTTTAAGGTGGTGGGCATTCAGGGCGATGCTTACCAGATGCAAGCTGAATATGATCAATTAAAATTATCGATGAAAATGCCGCAGATGAGTATGGAAGTTTCTTCAGAATCTGGAGCCGACGACCATCTTTCACGAATGCTGGCCGAGATGAAAAACAAGCCTTTTGATTTGGTGATGCAGAAAAATGGCCAGATTACCGAAGTAAAGAATGTAGAAAGCCTCTGGGAATCGGCATTTGGGCAGTTCGATGATATTTCTGAAGCCGAGCGGGAACAGATCAAGGCCCAGGTGATGCAGGCCTACGGTCCAGATGCGATGAAGGGCAATATCGAAATGGTATCGGCGATTTTTCCAGATGAACCTGTAAAGGAGGGAGACAGCTGGCAAATCACTACCGCTCTAAAAGCCGGGATGGCCGGAGATGTAAATTCTACCTATACTCTCGAGAGACTGGACGAGTCCGAAGCTGTGCTTCTTGGAGACGGGAAATTTAAATCGGATGCTGATAATTCGATAGAGACCAACGGAATGGAAATGACCTATGATATGGAAGGAAGTATGAATTCTCAAATCGTGATAGACCTGGAAACAGGCTGGATCAAATCGGCTAATATCGATCAGAATTTTAAAGGTATTACCAAAGTAGAACCCAGTGCTCAACTACCCCAGGGAATGGAAATCCCGATTGAGGTGATTGGCAAGATGGAAATTAAAAATTAGAACCAGAGATATTTAAGCTTATCGGTTTTAGATAAAATCCTGTTTTTCAGGATTTTTTTCGTTTTAGTTTTATGGGGTAATTTTGGACAATCCTATAAATTGAATAAAATTAAATTTCAGGCGAAGCATTTATTTTCTGAAAATTTTAGCAGGAAGCGTGTACAAATTCTGATTTTTGAGCCCGGCCTGCAAGATCGGCTCTTAATGTTAACCTAATTCAAGGGCTGCATTCAACCCTGATTTTTACCAGATTTTTAGCTTGTTTTACACTGATTTTCAGATCCCTAAAGTTTAATTTAGGAGTGCAATTAATGTATTAACCATTTTAAAATTAATGATTATGAAAAATCAGGAAAAAAAGCAGCAGCAAAAGCAGCAGGCCCAACCTCGCGGAGGTAGCCAAAACGAGAGAAACCAAAATCCCACCCGCAGGGATGAGAGAAGAAGACACGAAGAAGAAGAGGAATAAGAAAGTCTTCTGAAAAGCAAAAACCGACCGGCAGCCCCGGTCGGTTTTTTTGTATTGGGCTGTGGGGCACTATAAATATTAAAAATTAGTAACTTTCAGAACATCCAGAATGATTTTGAAATGAAACAGCTCGAAATTCACTGCCAGCTACAAATCGCTAAAACCCCGAAAGAGGTTTATGAAGCTATCATAGACCCGGAACAAATGACCAATTATTTCATCTCGAAGGCTTCGGGCAAAATGAAAGCTCATACCGAAGTTTATTGGGAATTCGAGGAATTTGAAGAAGCCTTCCCCATTCAGGTGAAAAAACTTCGGGAAGCCGAATTCATAAGTTTCACCTGGGAGATGGAAGGCCGGGAGTTGCTAATTGAGATACACCTTGAACCCAGGGAAAATAATTCCTGCCTGGTGAAGATTTCAGAAAAAGCTATGCCTAACGATCAAACCGGGATTAACTGGCTTAAAGGCAATACCGAGGGTTGGGCTAATTTCCTGGCCTGCCTTAAAGCCTGGCTAGAATATGGCATAAACCTGCGCAAAGGAGGCTTTGATTTTTTAAAAAATAAAGCCGGCTAAGCCTATGAGCATTTCAAAACAAATTGAGCATATTTTCAGAAAATTTATCCCCTCCCCTTTTAGCCTCGCCGTAATTCTTAGCCTTTTCACCCTCTTTATCGCGTTTTTCTTTACCGGCGAACAGAATGCCCAATCTGCCGTAGAAATTCTACAATTCTGGCAGGCAGGAACGTGGGATTCGGCGCTTTTGGTATTTATGGTGCAAATGATGCTTATCCTGGTACTGGGCCATATTTTAGTACTCAGTAAGCCGGTAAGCAAATTAATTTCAATTCTAATTAGGGGCATTAACAGCAACGGCAGTGCCGTGATTGTTGTATCGGTTTCTACTATGCTGGTCGCGTTTTTTAACTGGGGCCTGGGTTTGATTTTCGGGGCTATTATGGCCCGAAAGGTGGCCGAAGCCGCCCGGGAAAGAAATTTCGAGATCAACTATCCTTTAATTGGTGCAGCAGGTTATGTGGGATTAATGGTATGGCACGCCGGCATTAGCGGCAGCGCCCCGCTAAAAGCTGCTGAAAGCGGTCATTTAGCCAGCCTCTTCCCTGCGGCATCCCCTGAATTTTTGAACAGATTACCCGAAAGTATTCCTACTTCAGAAAGTATTTTTGCCAGCTGGAATCTTCTAATTTTTGGAATTTTACTTGTGCTGGTGCCTTTGTTGCTGTATTTGCTGGCAAGATTTAGTGGTACCCGGGCCGTAGAACCCGAACCTGAGAAAAAAACCAGGTTGCCCGAAAAAGTTCTTAAAGGAGCAGAAAAATTTGAGCACTCCAAACTTATATCGAGCCTATTCGCACTTCTCTTGCTGGGTGCATTTTTGGCAAGCTATTCCGAAGAGATTTTAAGCGCAAATCTAAGCCCGAATATGTTGAATTTTTTAATGTTGGGCCTGTGTATTTTACTACACCGATCCTTTTTCTCATTTCTGAAAGCTTTAGACAAGGCCATTGTAGGAGCAGCAGCCATTCTCATTCAATTTCCTCTTTATTTCGGAATTATGGGCGTGATGCGCGAAACAGGGCTGGTAAGCGATATTTCGGGATTTTTTGTGGGGATTTCTTCAGAAGTAAGTTTACCGGTTTACAGCTTTTTTAGCGCGGGTCTGGTGAACATTTTCGTTCCCAGCGGCGGGGGTCAATGGGCTGTGCAGGGCCCAATTATTCTCGAAAGCGCTTTAGAATTGGGAGTTCCGCTAAACAAGGCGGTGATGGCCCTGGCCTACGGCGACCAGATAACCAATATGCTGCAACCTTTTTGGGCCTTGCCATTGCTGGCCATAACCAGATTAAAAGCACGCGAAATCCTGCCTTACACCCTAATTTTAATGCTGCTGGGAATTTGTGTTTATGTACTCGGGCTTTTACTGATCTAATTTTTAACTTTATATGAAAATTTCACGGCTACTATGCCTACACCCATCAAACGCCATACAAGTCTGCAGCCCCTAAGCCGGGATCACCACCAGGGCCTGATTTTCGCGCTGCGCGTTTCAAAAGCGGTCAAAAAAGGTATAAAACCTCAGTGCGTAAAAGAGTATTGCCGGTGGTTTTGGGCTAATCAGCTGCAGGAGCATTTTACCATTGAAGAAAAAGTAGTGTTTCCGGTTTTGGGTACTTCACATTCGCTGGTAAAAAGAGCCCTTGAGGAGCACAGACGTATCGAAGCATTGATTTCAGAAGAAAATATAGCTTCTTCCTCCCTGCTTGAGTTGAGCAAATTGCTCGAAAATCATATACGTTTTGAAGAAAGAGAATTGTTTAATGAAATTCAGTCGCAGGCGAGCAAAACCGAACTGGAAAAAATAGAGCAGGGACACGAGCAGGAAATTTCCTGCCCAAATTATAAAGATGAATTCTGGAAATAATTTCTGAAGCGAATTTCTACATTTCTGTTGCTTCAGCTTACCACATAAAAAAACCTCCAAAAGTGATTTACTTACTTTTGGAGGTCTAAATCATAGCCTTTAGACTATGAATTTTAAAAACCGGGAGGCCGATTATTGATTAACGGGCTGTTTGATTTTAAGACCGCGTTTTCTTATTTCTGCCAGCGCAGCATCTACTGCCTGCTTCTCAAACATATTCTTTGACTTAAGGATCTCCCTCAAGGTGTCATCCTTATAACCCTTCATTAAATCCTTATAAACTTTTTCCATAATAATGAGTATTAAACCCAAACTTTGCAAAGTTCGGGCCACGGTGATTTTTTAGAAAACAGATGTTCAGCAGGTAGGGCTACCACTGAGTAGATGCAGGAAAATAAAAAAGGTTGCGTGAACAAATCTTAATTTCTTTCGGTGCCCATCCAACGGTCCCAGAAGGTGAAGTACAATCCGTAGTTTTTATTGAACTCGGCGTGATGGTAATGATGATGGGTGGCACCGATAAAATATTTCCCGGCCTTGCTGTTGAGAAAACTTTTCGGGTAAATTTCGATATCCAAATGATTGATTACGCTGCTAAGGGTCATTATCATTAAATAAAGGCCAAGCACCCCAATGTGCACCGGGATAAACAGCAATAACACGGGTAGGATTAAAGCCTCCAGCAAACTTTCCCAGGGATGAAAGGAAAAAGCCGTCCAGGGCGTGGGCGTAAGACTATCGTGGTGCACCTTGTGAACTTTCCGGTAAATTTTAGGATGATGCATCCAGCGATGCAACCAGTAATAATAGGTTTCGTGAAGCAAAAGAATTATGAGTAAACTCACCGGCAAATACCAGTAGCCGAATTTATCGGCTTCCAGATAAATCGCGGTAAGATTTTTTTGCCAGAGCCAATATAGCAGGGCCCCAAAAAAGCCAAAAATCACCGACGACCAGCCACTCCACCAAATTTCCTGTTTGAATTGTTTCCTTTTTGCCGGTCTGCGGCTAAGGCGTTGGGAATTATATTTTTCAGAATTAAAAACATAGAAATGCAGGTAAAAGGCCCCGGCCACCAGGAGATAGCGAAGCAACACTGCAAGAAAGAAGATAAATACAACGGCCAAAAACAGCGGCCAGGTGTTGATCTCGAAAAGCATAAAAGCCGGAATCTAATTCTATTTAAAATTAGAAAATTTCAACCGGATTAAGCTTTGATCTACTCCTTTATTCTGATAATTAGTTTGGAAGCTACCTTCAGAAACCCAAACATCAAAGATTTTTCTTTAAAAACAAATGATAATTCAATCTTTTGGCATTTTTATTGAGAAGTTGTTATTGAATTAAATTTCTAGTATGTATTTCGATAATCCAGGCTTAAAAGCTTGCGATTCCTGGGCTATTCCATTGGAGAAATATTTCATCCAAAACCTAACTAAACTTTCGAATCAATGTAACTCTAAACTTAAATCTTATGAAATCAAAAAAACATTCACGAGCCGATTTGCGCAGACGATCAACCCTGTTTTTTCAATTAGGACTTATAGTAGTATTACTGCTTAGTTTGTACAGTATAGAATGGAAGACCTATGCATCGGTTGAAAGTTCCAGGGAAAAGATTGCCCTGGAAAATTTTGAAGAAGAAGAGCCGCCGGTAACTGTATTTGAAGAAACCCCTCCTCCCGCCCCCACCCCTGTAATCCCAGATATTATTGAGATAGATCCCAACGACGAGGTAACCGAAGGTGAAATTGAATCTACCGAAATCGACCTGAGCGATATAGTAGAACCCGACGAGATTATCGATGCCACCACCGAAGAACCCATAGAAAGTCTTCCTTTTATTTTTCTGGAAGATGTGCCTGTATTTCCGGGTTGTGAAGATTTAAAAGACAATGAGGCAAGGAAAGAATGTATGGTTGAAAAGATTTCTCATTATATAAATCGGAATTTCAACACCGGGTTGGGGAAAGAATTAGGTTTAGAAGGTACGTATCGAATAGATGTTATGTTTGAAATCGACACCGAAGGCCTGGTGAACAACATCCAGGTACGGGCGCCACATCCCAAACTAAAAGAAGAAGCCCGACGGGTGGTAGCCTCGCTGCCGCAAATGCAACCGGGAAAACAAAGAGGAAAACCGGTTAATGTGAGTTATTCAATTCCTATAATTTTTAAGGTAGCCCAATAGAATTAAACCAATCATCCTTTAGGGAGGCTGTCTGAAAAGGCAGTCTCTTTTTTATTGGAAATAATTCAGGATAGTATTATTTTCATGGTATGAAAGCTA
>NZ_JBSYGH010000021.1:0-31044 GCF_054121495.1 Salegentibacter haimaensis | reverse complement strand
AATACATAGAAATATGGTATAATAGAAAACGTTTACACTCTTTTTTAGGGTATAAAACTCCTTATGAAGTAGAACAAAAATTTTATCAATTTAAAAATGTAGCATAGGTCTTAGAAAAAATGTCCGACTTTTTCTTGCAAGTCCATTCGGGTCCCGGTTTAAACCCAGATACAAATTGGTCGTCCATATTATTGCTTCCTTTTCATCTTCATTGTAAGCATCCCCTACAACTCCCCTGGTACCACTACCCGTACGCAAAACTTTACTATAAGGGTTTCTGCGGTTATCATTTACCATTCGCAGCACCTCCTGTACAAATAAACTTTTATCATCGACAGACCAGGTATTTACCTTGGCAGCCTGAAATGTGGGATGGCTGGATTGGAGATGCTTTTGTAAACTAGCCAGTGAATCCACAACAATCCTGGATGGTTTTGCCGTTGAACATTCATTTTCTTCAACTCCATCTGTATTTATAATATAATTAGCCAAAGCTATTGGAGTGGGTTTTTTGAAAATGGCATTAGCGGGGACCTCTTTCTTTAGTAGTTTACTGAGCCTGCTACTGAATTCCAGTGTACTTAATGAATCAAGCCCAAGGTTACTAAAGGAATCTTCAGATAATACGATTGAGGAATCCCCAATATTAAGAATCGATACTAATTCACTGCGAATAATTGACAAAATTGTAGCCTTATCAGTAGGGATGCTATTGTTATAAGTCTTTAAACCTCCATCACCTCTATTAAAATTAGGGGTTGAGCCATTTGTATATTTACTTTCAACACTAGCGTTGTAGTAAGTCATTAATTTTTTACAGTCAAGCTTATCATTAGGCAGAAGGGGAAGCTCATTCAATTGCTTTACCACCTGAGGCACCATATAACTTGGCAATCGTTTGGAGACAAATGATTTCACCCTTGCCTCATCAACTGTCTGTTTACGACTCACCACAAAAACAGCTAATAATTTCTGCCCAATACCTCCATCCACGGCTGCGGCTGCGGCTGTATCAATTTCCTGCATAGACTCGAGTGTAGATTCTATTTCTTCCAGTTCAATTCTAAACCCTCTGATCTTAACCTGTTGATCGACCCTCCCCAGAAATTCTATCTCGCCATTGCTTGTCCATCGGCATAAATCTCCGGTTCTGTATAATCGTGAATCCGGTATTTGGTCATTTGGTTCCTTTTCTATAAACCGCTCTTTGGTGAGGGCATCATCATTTAGATAGCCTCGAGCAAGCTTATTTCCAGCAAGATATAATTCTCCCGCTAGTCCTACAGCAACCGATTGCATCGCATCATCAAGTATATAAGCACGGGAATTGGTTACAGATTTACCTATTGTAATAAGATTAGTATCTACAGAGAGTTCAGCCATCGTAGAATATACAGTATCTTCTGTAGGGCCATATGCATTGAATACCCGAAGGCCCGGCTTTAATCTATAAACCTGTTCAACCAGTGATCGCTTTAATGCTTCCCCGCCAAAAACAAGGCATATTAACTCCTCCGGAAGTTTGTCAGTTGAAAGGATCGCCTGAACCGATGAAGCTACCATAACGCAGGTTCTTACCTGGTTCCTGGCAGGCAATGTGGTTAATTCCAGAGCATTTTCGGCTAGAATTATAGTGCCACCTAATGACAGAGTGCCAAAAATCTCCATAACCGAGGTATCAAAACATATCGAAGCTGCTGCAAGAACCCCCGATAATTCTTCCCTGGTAAAAAGCTCATGCATTGAACTACACATAGCGACTATACTTCTATGTTCAATTGCAACCCCTTTAGGATTTCCTGTCGAGCCCGATGTATAGATAACATAGGCTAAATCCCTGGGAGATGCTTTTATCGCACTATCTGTGTCACCACTCATTTCATTCAACCACATTAATTTACCTGCCCCGCCGCAGAGATTAGCAGAGATTTCATTATCTACAATTACGGCAGACGCCTTCGAGTGTTCCAATATATAATGAACCCTATCTTTTGGATATGTCGGATCTAAGGGCACATAGGTATAGCCTGCCTTCATTACCCCCAGAAGGGTAGCTACAAGTTCCCAGGAACGCTGCATACATACACCAATTAGTGCCCCTGGTTTAAAATTATGATTCTTCAATCCTCCAGAAATCTCACCAGCCCGCTGAAGAAGTGCTTGGTAATTAATCCTGGTTTGACCATCAATTATGGCGATACGCTCAGGATTTTCCTGAGCTATCTAACCAATTAAATTACATATTATTATTTCTGAATTCTGTTCAAATTTTGAACGAGGGTCATTATTTAAAAAATCCTTGGAAGCCATACTATTTTTCTTACGTATTTCAGCTACATCCTTATCCAGGAGAATTCGTCGGATTCCAGAATGAGCTTATATTATTTATATTTTTTGTGGATAGAAAAAATATTGGAATAATTTGATTTTCAAGGAGATTACAGGCAATGAATATAGTAATAGAAAATTGATTTTGGAAAATAATATACCGGATAATTCTTAAATCCAGATATAAGCTCCTCGATAAATAGGTTGATTTTATCGATTAAAGTAATCTCGTGTAGACTTATACAACAGATTAAAAACTTTAAAACTGAGTATTTATTTTCTATTTCAGTCTACTACTCAGATCCCATTCTATTCAACTTCAGACTCCCCTCTCCGCCCTCACTGAGCCATCCCTTTTTTGAAATGCAAAATACCAGGATTTAGAAGTTAGTCCAGACTGCATAAGCCAGTCGCATACTCCTTTTTATAAGTCTTCCCTAATTCTAAATCCTTGATGGTATAAGCATCAAAAAAGGTATCAGCGACGGCTCTGTAAGAAGTAAGTCCAAAAGTTCTTTGACATCATGAAATAACAACCCGAGAAAGTACACTTCCAGATAATCTCAAAAAAGGAAATCGCTCGGGATATAAAAAGTAAATCAAGCTTCTGAAAGTCAGAAGTAATTTTTAACCAGATCTTCTAAAGATCAAAATTTTTAAAGCTATGAGTACTTTAAGAAATCAAGTCCAGTTAATCGGACACATAGGAAATCAGCCCAATACTATCAGCTTTGATAGTGGGAAAAAAGTAACCCGTTTTTCAATGGCTACCAATGAGGTATATCGCAAGGAAGGCGAAAAGGTGGAACAAACCACATGGCACAACCTAACGGCCTGGGGGAAACAGGCGGAGCTTATAGAACAGTATGTTTCTAAAGGGCAGGAAATAGCTATTCAGGGAAAACTTAATTCCCGTAGCTATGAAGATAAAGACGGCAACACCCAGTACTTAACCGAGGTGATCGTAAAAGAAGTGCTTTTCTTAGGTGATAAAAAAGCATAGGAATTAAAAAAAGAGGCTCGGATTCCCCCCGGGCCTCTCTTCCTTTCTAACATAATCAAATAATTCCACAAATTATGTATACTAAAGTTAATGAAATTTTAATCCGGTATAACAACAGGGTTAAAATAAAGGAGGCCCCTAAAATTTCATCTTCAGATTCGGCGGCAGATGTTTTATTCGAATATTGGGATAAAAGTCTTATCGAACTGCAGGAATGTTTTTTGATAATGCTGCTTAATAATTCCAACAGGGTGAAAGGAATTCTTTGCCTTTCTAAAGGAGGCATCACGGGAACCCTTGTTGATATTCGAATTCTTTATGCCGTGGCCCTTAAAAGTTTGTCCACCGCTATCATTCTGGCACATAACCACCCCTCCGGAACACTTAGTCCCAGCCTTTCAGATAAAGCCCTGACCAAAAAGGTGAAAGCAGCCGGGGAACTTTTCGATATTAAACTACTGGATCATCTGATTCTGGTGCCCGATGGAAACTATTTTAGTTTTGCCGATGAAGGCCTGATATAATTTTATATATTGTAGACTCTGTTTGTTTAGTTGTAAGAGTTATCCACGCCCCGATTTTTTCGGGGTTTTTTTTGTCTTGTTTTTAAGAAGTTTACTCCTAAATCCTTATCTTTAAATCAGATAGCAAATTCTTGACTTTCCGGCTATCTGATTTGACTTTCCATTTTTTATTTCAAAATCGATACAGGCAAAAGCTGCCGGGTATCGAAGGGCTCAAAATTTTGTGCTGCGCACAAAAAGGAAGAGCAAGAGGGTAACACGCTGCGCGATGTTAAGGCTTCCTTTTTCTAAAGTTTGCTTTCAAATAGTATCGTTTACCCCCAAATTTTATGAATCTGGAAAACACAGAAAATATTTTTCACGGAAATACTTCTGTGAGCCCAGTAAAATCAGGAAAAAATTCACGGAAAAATGAAAAAGTCAACTAAAAATTATGCCTTTAAAAACCTTAGTATCAAAGAAAATACGGCAACCCGGTTTAGAAAATTTGCAAGCGCTTTAAATAAAAAGCAATCTACCTGCCTCCAGCTTATGCTGGACTTTTTTGAGCAGAACAGACTATCTCCCACCCAGGACCTGGGACCCAACATGAGTTCTCTGGAGCAAAGCCTCAAAAAAAGAATCGATGGTTTTATTGCCATTCTCAGGGATATTGAAAAGACCCAAACCAAACCTACCCAGGCGATGTTGGAAGCTCTCTTTGAAGCGACCGCCACGCCAGGATCATCAAAACCTACTATCGATATCGATAAGCTACTGGAAGCGTACGAGCTCTCTTCTCCCCCGATTGATTCCAAAAAAAGTTCTCCTATAAATACAGATTTGATAAATCTGCTAGAGAATACCGAATACATCTCTCCGGCACTGGGTCGACCTTATCTGAGATTAAATATTACCCGCAATCAATTTGAACTGCTTAAAGCCAAATATCATGTACATAAGCATTAGCCCACAAAAATTAGGTGCCAATTACAGCACCAGTGTAGCCGATTATGTAAGCTACCTGGAAAAGGAAAATGAATCGCGGGATGCGGAAGCCCAGGAGTTGTTCTTTGATGAAAATCGGGATGATATCCCATCAAATGAAGTTATTAAGGAAATTGATCAAAATACTGCGAAACTAAAAACTACAGAACCGCGATATTATGCCATTACCCTAAACCCATCGCAACGGGAACTCGCTCATATCAATAGTGATCCCGCCAAGTTAAAAGCCTATACTCGGGAGGTTCTGAAAGATTATGCGCAATGTTTTAACCGGGAAATTAACGGGAGACCTGTCTCAGCTACCGATATAAAATATTACGGCAAGCTGGAATATGAGCGCACCTATAAACCCCACGACAAAGAAATTCGAGAAAACACCCCCTACCTCAATAAATTAGCAGCCTTAAACCACCAGGAGGTAAAAATCAGAAATGCAGGTAACCCGGGAGATCTGGAACAGATAAAATCTCAGATCAAACAGCTTATAAAGGAGATTCCACACCAGTTGGATGGCAAACCCATAGTGGAAAGTACCCCAAAACCGGGTTCCCAAATGCACGTGCACCTTATTGTAAGTCGTAAGGATAAATCCAATGCTTTTAGCCTGTCTCCCGGTTCTAAATACAAGGCCTCGAAAGTAAATTTTCAGGGGAAAGAAGTTAAAAGAGGTTTCGATAGAGATCGTTTCTTCTCCCTGGCGGAAAAACGCTTCGACACCCAATTTCAATTCAAAAGAAATTTTACAGAGCATTACCACTCCCGAAAGCTTTTATTACACTCTCCAAAAACCTACTATAGTCAACTACTTAAACTGCCCACATCTGAGCGCAAACTTGCCTTCCAGCTCATCCAAAAGCTAGCTCCACCCCTGGCCGATGCTAAAGTAAAAATGGCCGTAAAACAACTTCAAAAATTTATTGGTATCGCTATGAAATCAAGCAGTATCACCTATTAAAACCATTCTCAATATGCTAGCGCTAATTCTAATCTTTTCATTCTGTTACTTATTTGGGTTCTTATCCTTTGCTTACCTCTCCCGCCTGTATCCCAATGGGGAATTACTGGGCGTTTTTATCGTCGGGGTCTTATGTTATTTCCTGTCACATATTATAGGATTTTCAGCCCTGGCATTTCTTCTGGGACCTCTACCGCTTCTTAGTCTAAACCTCATTGGGGTACTGCTTCTGGATACTTCCCCTGATTCTAATAAAAAATATCGTATCAATTTTAAATTAGCTTCCGGTAAACTCACTATAGAAAACCTGCGCCGGGGAGTCTCTATTACCGGGGCTGCCGGAAGTGGAAAAACTGAAAGCGTGGTCTATTCATTTCTCACGCATCTTAGAAAAGAAAATTTCTGCGGGGTAATTCACGATTATAAAGACTTTGAACTTACCGAACTGGCTTACCCGCTTTATAAGAATTCTGAAATCCCATTTTATATTATTTCTTTCGATCCGGTATTTCATAGGGTGAATCCTATCGCTCCTGTCTATCTCCAGGATGAGGAAGGGGTAAACGAAATCGCCAGAGTTCTGCTGGAAAATCTATTGGAACAAAAAGAAATTCAATCCGGTGGAAGCACCAAATTTTTTAATGATGCCGTAGAAGGAATTCTCTGCGGGATGATCTGGAAACTTAAATCCTTTCACCCTGAATTTTGTAGTCTCCCCCATCTTATCGCGCTCTACCAGATAATGGACAGCAAACAACTCGTTGCTTTCTTAAGCTCTGATCTTACTTCGAAGGCTATGGCTGATGCTTTTATTAGTGGGATTGATTCTGAAAGGCAAACTGCTGCAGTGAAAGCCACCCTGGCCAATGCCCTCAAAAAAATCACCACCCGGAAAATCTTCTATTGCCTTAGCGGCCAGGATGTCCCCCTGGATCTGAATAATCCAAAAAATCCCGGGGTCATAGCCATTGTCAATAATCCCAAATTCGAGACGGCCTACTCCCCCATCATCGCTACTATTCTACATAGTATTATTAAACAAATGAGTGTACGACACCGCAAAAGCTCTTTCATTCTTATGGAAGAAGCCCCCACCATTCGGCTTATCAATATGCATCGTATCCCCGCAACGCTTCGAAGTTTTGATATCACTACGCTGTATGTAATGCAAGATAGAGTGCAGAATGATCTACTCTATGGAGAAAAGGCCAGTAAAGCCATTCTTAGTAATCTCTCATATCAATTCTTTGGAAAGGTAAACGACCCGACTACCGCTTCTTACTATGAGCGCTTTTTTGAACTGGTACAAAGGGATGTGGTAAGTATCTCCAAAGGAGGCAATCTGAATTTTGATACCCGAATCACGAAAACCAAAAGAGAGGTTTCCAAATTAAGAGCCGATCTCTTCTTTAGACTAAAACCGGGAGAATTTGTGGCTTTTGCCGATGGAAAAGAAAAACGAATCCGGTTTCCCCTATTCGGTTTGAAAAAAGAACTCCCCGAAAAATTTAATCATCCAGGGAGAAATGAAATTGAGACTAACTACTTAAAAATCTTTCAGGAGGCCCAACAAATTGCTAAACGATATTGATCACCAAAGCTCCACACTAACCTGTCTGCTTCCCCTGGCCTCTGTAAGTAGTCCCTTCAATCTTTTCTTTCCGTAGAGAGTGAATCGCTTATAAGCCACTACAAAGGTTTTTTCCTCTCCGGAATTAATAATCCCGGGTAATTGGTACTCATATAAAGGCTGAAGTTTCAATTCCTGATAGGCACTTTTTCTACCGGCTTTTCCAAGCAGGCTAAATAGTTCCATCTGTGCTACCTCAAAATTTATAGCAGAGCGATTTTGAATCCGGTAGGTAATAAAGGTTTCCCGCCGGGTGTACTTCATATCCAGGATCTCAAAAACAAGCCCTTTTTGCCGGCCTACTGCCTTTCTGGCTCCGGTAGATTTCAAATACATTTTCGAAAGATTTTCATAGTAAGATTCTAAAATCACAAGGGAAGCCTGTTGTGCTCCAGGTGTAACTTCCTTTATGATTTTTTCTTCAGTCTGAACCCAGTTTACCCGATCTTCTGATTTTAAAAAATAGGTATACCCCGGAAGGGAATCTTTATACTCTAAAAGAAAAGTATACACTCCTCCATCCCGGGTTCTGATTATTAAATTCCCGGTATGCCCCGGTTTTCCCTGAAGTAATCCCAGGGTATCAGCCGCGGTTTGATTGTAACTAAATACAAAATTTTCAGATCCAGTAGTAGCCTGGAAAATAGGCTCTGGGGTAGTGATAATGACGTTTTGATAGGCATTGCAATAAATGGTGTCTATCGTTTGGGCCAGCCCGGCCTGAGAAAGACTGATTAGAATAAGTATGATTATTATTTTCATAATACTGGTTTTAATATTAATTGATATTGATGTGAAACCTTCACTTTTACACGCCTGTTACTGCGCTGAAATAATCCTCTCAATCCTCTAACCTGGGGTACTCCCGAGATGTTGATATCCTGAATTACATCGTTTAGAATCTCTGTGGTGGCTTCGGCCCTGAAATTATTTGGCACATAAACCCCGGGCTGTCCATCAGCCAGATCATATGCTTCCCATTTTTTATCATTTTGACCCGGTGAATAAACCTCCAATAGCAATCGGTTCGCCTTAAAATCGCAACGGGCATAAATGCGGGTATGCTTTGTTAAGCTGTCACGACCTATTACCCCCGGTTCCAGTAATCGGAGTACCAAACGCTCATTTTTCTGAACGACCTGATCCCCGTCTACCATAGCCAATAAGCCTTTTTCCGGGAATATTACCATTGGCTCTGCCGCACTTTTAAAAAAAAACTGCGAGTGATTGCCTCCGGGAATGATTTCAGAAGTAATATCAGTAGCTGGTTTTTGAGTCGTAGCAATAACCGGCTCTGGTGCTGAATTCTCATCTATAAGATCTCGCGAAAATTCGGGCTGCGGACCTGAGGCCAAAATGCTATCGATTAACCGGTTTTTCTCTCGCTCCTCCAGATAGGGGTCAAAACTACCCTGGCTGTCCAGGAACTTTTCATCGTAAACACTGGGAATGCTTCGCTCCCGCTCTTCCTTTACCTTATCTACTGCCTCCAACCTGCTGCGATATTCCGGGGTTTGTTCTGAAAGACTGGGAACATCAGGTTGTTGCCTGGGAGTGCTCAACTCTGATTCTTCCTGTAACATCACCCAATAAGCGATCATCGCCATAGTGATAAGGAGCATTGCTCCAATAAATACGAGCTTCTTTTTATCTATTTTCATGTTCTACCTTTTTAAGTTCTTCCTCGAAAAAATTTGTGATCACAAAACCGTGGGGGTTATGTGGAAAACTACGGGCTACCTTTTCCAGACTTCCGGTTGTATGCAGTTGGTAATAATCTATAGTACTTCCCCGCATCACCTCAAATTCCACCAGGGTTCTAAATTGATAAGGCTCCTTGCTGAGATCAGTTTGAGAAATAATTGAAGTTACCTTTTGTAGTAAACCGTATTGAAGAATCCGGTTGTAAATGCCGTTATTCTTCTTTTGTCGGTATAATTCATCTACACTTTGGTCGCCGAGCCATAAGGCCCGCTCCAGATTGTCTTTATAAGTGGCCGGACTTAAATGATAAAAATTGCGATGGAAAATATCCAGATGTGATTTTACCTCCACCTGTAAATTATCGGATAGGCTCTCCCGGCTCAAAGGAAAAATCACTCCCTGATTGTCTATGGCAAAACTGTTTTCCAGATGCTCCCGGTGGGTTTTATGTACCTGATAGGCCGATATAAGACTACTTATAAAAGCCATTAGAATTACAGCAAGTACAATGAACCGGTTAAACCGTAAAACTTTATAAATATGCTGGTATGGTGTTTTCATAATAATAGTTTAGTGTGTAAATAATCTAAAAGTGAAATTGATCGCCCGTTGATACAGCTTAAATTTCAAAAGGACTATAAAGCTTATGGTTCCCAGCTGAATGATGGGCGCAAAT
The DNA here is from genome assembly GCF_054121495.1 of Salegentibacter haimaensis. Taxonomy (NCBI): domain Bacteria; kingdom Pseudomonadati; phylum Bacteroidota; class Flavobacteriia; order Flavobacteriales; family Flavobacteriaceae; genus Salegentibacter; species Salegentibacter haimaensis. Next base: position 21,237 of record NZ_JBSYGH010000021.1, on the reverse strand, counting down.
ACTCCGGCATCTTCTCCTCCGGTGAGCCCCGGCCAAAACTCGGTTTGCAGGGCGGCATATAATTGATTGATAAAGATGTTTACCAGAAAGAAGGCCGGTACAATCATATAGACGGCAGCATATAATCTAAAAAACCGATACCCCATCTCCCGAAACTTTTCAAATACCGCCAAACTGATGATTAATGGAAACATCACCTGCATCAATCCCAACAGGAAGAAACGCTCAGCCAGAAATAATGGATAGATGAACAAATCCAACACCCATAATATCAGGCCCATCACAAAAGCGATTAGTTTTACTGAATAAAATGGGGTGACCAAATATTCATAAAGCAGGCCCAGGGCTTTGCTGCCGGCTTCCATTAGACCCATATCCCGCTCTACTTCTACCTCCTGTAACTGCAAAGGAATAAGCGCCGGAGCGGCATCCTTGTAATGGGTTTCAATGGAAACTAAAATCCCGTCGAACACCCCTAAAATCTGACTGGAAAATAGTACCAATAAGACTACTGCAAAGTTCTTCAGTAATTCCCCGGGACTAAGGCCCCAGGTATAGCCGTCTGATACCACCGCTGACTCCTGATATTTCATTAAAATATTAACCAGGAATAATAATATGGCCAGCCCCTTCATTCCGGTAATGGCATAACTGGCCAGATCGGTTTCTTTTATCGAAAGAAATATGGCGTTTACGTATTCCAGTCCCAGATCCATCCCTGCCTAGTATTGCGCTTCACGCTGGTTGATAGCCTGAGTAATTCTCCTGAAATCTATCAGATCCTGATACCTCCTGGTTTTTAAGGCCACTTCTTCGGTCATCGCCCGGGAGCGCAAACGCTGAGCTTCCATAATCTCCAGACGTTCAGCATCGGTCATTTTTAAATACCCGCTGGTAAGCAGGCCCTGCAGGAATTCTATATCATACAATGCCTGCTCAATCAATCGGTTAAAGGATTCGCTAATGCGATCTACTTCAGCATTACTGATATAGGGCGAGGCCAGGATATCCCGTAATTCATTTTGCACCTTATTATAAAGCTCCTGGTTATTGGAAATGATTTCACGGGCGGCGCGCAGCTCTGCAATTACACTGCTTACCTGTTCGATTCGCTCTTTTTGTTCGCGTAAAAAATTAACGGTTTTGAATAATTCTGAAGTTTGCTTGGCCGATTCAATCAGGGATTGACCAAGGGCCAGAAAATTCGTGTTGTCATACACAGGCATTCCCTGTGCCCTGCAGAGCTGCATTGAGAATATCAAACTCAGCAGGCTTAAAAAAATAGTTTTTTTCATCGCTTTTGTGATTTTAAAAAGGCCTCGATGGCTTTCTCCATAGAGCCCTGTTGTTCATATAAAGTATCCAGTAAGTCACTTTGTTTTCCATCGGTGAGATAGGCGGCAAATACTTCCGGCGGTACCTCCAGACGATAGACATTACTTTGTTTTCCGATCTTGAGAAAGAATTCGGTATAAGGCCTTTCAGCCCGCAGGTTATTCCTGATGGAATTAAGCTGATTGGAATCGTGAGCCGAAAGTTTTAACCGATCTATAATAGGTTGATAGCCCTTTTCATTATGCAGACTATAAATGACCTGGGTGTTCTCAAGGATGCTGGCTGAAGTGGAATTATCGGGTAGTTGATTAATCGTTTGCAAAATGATTCCAATGGCGCCATTTTGCTTGCGAATGGCCTGGTAATAGAACTCCACACTTTCCAGTACATTCTCAAATTTCAGCTGCTTGGCGAACTCATCAAAAAGTATCATTCCTTTCTCTGAACGATTACGCCAAATCGTACGCTGAATAGCTGATTTGATAAGCTTAAGCATCACTGAAAGCAATTCCTTATTATCTCTTACCTGATCCAGTTCAAAGATGATAAGGCGTTTGTCTTCCAGCCGATAAACCTGATCCTCTTTACTTTCAAATAAAAAACTGTACATCCCCTCCCCCACATATTCTGATAGGATGTGAAGGAATTCTTCTAACTGAAAATGATTTTGAGTAGAGTTGGTCTTTTGCTCGTTATTATCTAAGGTGCCTACCAAATAGTAATAGAAGGCTTCCAGAGAATAGGGCGCTGCGCAATGGCGGTAATATTCCAGGATAAGTTTTTTTAAAGCTACCTGCCTTACCTTGGTGACCTTGGCACCGGTAGCCGAGAGCTCCAACAGAAATTCTGCCAGACCTTCAACATGCTCCGGGACCAGGTCATCTTTACTGGCCAGGTAAAAGGGATTGATCCCAAGACTTTTTCCCTGCTCGTAATTTAAGATTACATGCTCATTGGGATATAACCTTGCAAACTTTGAGTAAGATCCCCCAAGATCTATAATTACCAGCCGGGTGCCCTGCTCGTAAAACTGCCTTAAAATACTATTGGCCAGAAATGATTTACCTTCCCCGGTAGGGGCAAAGATGGCAAAGTTCCTGGCTTTTATCCGCTTTTTTTGTTCATCCCAGACATCTTTTAAAACCGGAAGATTATTTAACCGATCGTTAAATAATATCCCCTGGGAATCACTGCGGTAATTGGTATTATTAATCCACAGGCAAAGCGCGTGTTTTAGATCGGTTACATACAGATCCTGATCCGGGAGGTTATCACTGAACCCAAAATAAGCACCGTAAAAACTACGCTGAAGATTATTTCCGGAGGGTTGATACACACTTATATCCAACTCTTTCAACACCGTTTTGATCTGGGCAGTAAGATGAGAAAGCGCTTTATGGGAATCGGCGTAAAACAAAATGCTGGTTTGACCCCTGATTATCCTGGAGTTTTCATCCCGGTTGATCTTGCTTAACAAAGCTTCAATCCGCTCCAGGATTATTTTATTCTGAGTCCCGAAATTGATACTTTTCTGAAGCTCCATTCTCCTGGTCTCTAATTGCTTAATCCAGCGCAATCGATCATCCAGATAGATCAATTGGTTTACTAAATGACTACAAGGCAATTCTAACCCCAATTCATCCAAAAATCCCTGGTGGAAATTCATTTGACCGGTACCTGCCTTGCTCAAAGGCTTGCTGGTTTGTAGAGGCGCACCAAAACTGGTTTCGTGATTAATGATGAGTTGCCGGCACAGCCTTCCCCCAATATTGATATGATCAGTCTGGGTGACGATGTCGGTTTCCACATCCTTACCAAAAGCATTGAAAAAACCATTGGTAAGGTCCAATATCTCCTCTTCACCTAAAGGTCTAACCCCAAAATAGCCGCAGTTTTCCAGATAGCTTACCGCTTCAAGCACCGCCTGGCTAAATACCGATATCCCATAATCTTCTTTTGGTAGTGGCCGGGGAATCTTCCGAAAGGGATTAGCGTATTTCTTGCTGAGGTCCTTACTGGCCGGCCAGCTGAAAAAAATATGGGATTGATGCGATAAATACTTTCTTCCTTGAAAATGCCGGTAAGTGGCCCTCGAGAGAAATGTATCTTTCTTTAAAAAAGTTCCTTCAAAGTTTTGTTCCAGATACATATCCTGCTTGTGCACACTTATTTTGGCCGGTAGAGACTTTAAAGCCTGGAACCAGTGATTATGCACTTTTTCATAATCGGCTTCAGAGAGTGAATAGATCTCCGGAAGTTCCAGACCAAACCCCATAATTACGTTTCCACCGGCCATATAAGTGAGACCCTCCTCGTGCAGGATTACCGGGTAATACTGATGTAAATTCATACCCATAAGCCTGGTTTTTTATTAGAAATAAGCCCTGGATATGCACCGGTTTGAAAGGGCAGCCTGATGCTTTTAAAGCGAAGCAGTGCTATATACAGCCCCGCATTCCAAATCACCAATCCAACCACTATCAATAAATAGAAAGAAAAAATGATGATAAGCAGAGATAGAATTACCGATCCCATAAGCTCGGCAAATCCGGCCACAGGGAGCCCAAAGATGAGCGCACTTCTGCGCATATCGCGATATACTTCAAACTGTTTCATTATACCACGATTCCGATGAGATAGGTGAAAATGCCCACTACTGCCCCTGCAATAAGTACAAAGACCAGCACCCGGGTTATTCCCTTTTTTAAATCTGAATTTTCTCCGAAAAAATGCCCGGCATTAAACAGAAAACCTACCAGGAAAATTACTCCTAGTATAATGGGAAAGATAGATCGAATGGTATCAGAAATATCTGCTACCGAATTCTCGATTCCGCCTATTTGTGCAAAGGCCGGAAATCCGAGTAAGAAAATTAATAAGCTACATACAAATCGTTTCATAAGCTATTGGTTTAAAATTGGTTATGTGATAAATTCATATTTGAAAAGTACCACAACTAATAGCTCAATAAGCTGATTATCAATAATCTGTGAATAAATAATAAATGTTGAAGCTTATTTTAATTTGGAGGTATTTGCCTGCAAATTCTTTAGAATTTTTAAAGAAGAATGTTAATAAGTAAAGGTTGATATACTTAGAAAGGAGTGCAAAACGTCACTTTTTCGAAAATGACATAAGGAATAAGAAGTATTAAACAAGTCGTGGTATGATGCCAGCCGGGATCTCGTTTATCTATTAAATAATGTAGTTAGATATAAATAAAATTTAGGGAGTAACTTTCTCGTTTCGTAGTTTACTCTATTTATAAGCTTTGATCTTAACTTAGTTTTAGGCCTTATCTGAGATCCAAATTCTTTGCCTCTAACAATAGGTGGAGCAATATTATATATTTTCAAATTATACTTCCAGGCTCTTTGTAATTCACAGTCTATAGGCATATTAATTATTGCTTCATCTTTTAAAACTGCTTTGCCTAAAAATTTCTTAACTCCCGTTTTAGTCCAAATGGCAGCCATGGTAGTAATTGCAACTGATCCACCGTATAAAGAATGGTAAGAATCTATATCATATACCTTAATTAAATTCTTTTTCCCAAATGAAGGTAATTTTAATACATCCCATTGATGTTTTTTGGGTAGAGTGTTATATTGGGTAATAATTGTTTTAACTACGGTGTCGAAATTTGCCAGTAGTTCAACATCATCTTCTAAAATAATAGCATAGTCGTAATTTGATTTAAGGAATAATTTTTTGACCTTTAAATGGCTTAAATAACAAGCTATTTCAGTAGTAATAAGGGGCCGCTTATATTGATTCCGGATCTTATACTTATAATTAGCTACCGTTGTTTTATCGACCGCAGATATAAATTGAAATGGTAAATTAGTTTTCCTTAACTCTTTCTCTACTGAATCTCTGCGTTCCTTAGCTCTGTCCAGGTTAACTATATATATCACAGCATTAATACTCATATCAATTTAAAATTTTACTAAGATAACTTAGCTAAGTGCGTAATAAATAAAAAATAATGGCAAATGTATTTAGTAAGATGCAATTACAAAAAAGGAAAATTTACAATTTTGTTGGAAAATAAAATGATAAAATAGAAAAGGCTTTCAAATACTTAATCTGAAAGCCTTCTACATTTTAATTGGAGCTATTTGATAAATTGTATACTGGAAACTTCGTCATTCCAAGAATTACAAGCAAACCCACAGATTGAGCCGGGGTCAACTCCAGCTCCACCTGTAATGTAAATAGTATGGGGTCCCGAGCTTCCTATTTTATAATCACACAAACACGCTATATTAATTTGATAGCCATTAGGCTCTATGATTATTCTTTTCCCGCCATAGTTTATATCCTCCCAAAGTATTACTTTTTGGCCCGTAGGAAGTGGTCGGATCTTTAAAGAACTTACTTCATCATGAAAACCATATACGTCCAGATTAGGGGAACTATAGTTTAATCCTTGTACAGCACCACCATAAGTACCATGAATATACAACATTAAATCATGAGTTTGAGTGGTAGAACCGCCGCTACCACTACCTCCACCACCACCGCCCCAGCCATCGCCTGGATCAATCATCTGCTCACTTTTAAAAAGGTTGCTGTTTTCCTCAATGAATTTATTCATATCTGATTCATTGTTAAAAAGGTATCGTTTGCTTGTCGCACTATCAATGAATACAGCTGAATTTGAATCATTCATAATTCCTTCAATTTTTAAATAAGCTTTTGATGTAGTGATTGGAACTAATTCATCATTTTCAAGAATAAATTCTATCATATATTCTTCTCCATCGTAGACGTAGATCAAAGAGTCGATAATTTCATGCTTAGCAATTAAACTTGAATTTTCATCCTCTGGTTTTGATTCAGAAGTAGTGTTCTTGGAGCACGCACCAATTAAGGCAATTGCAAAAATTAAGAGTAAAAAATTTTTCATAATATTTTCGTTTATTGTTATACAACCAAAATAGAATTAAAATTCTCTAACCTCATTTTAATGACCGTAAAACAATTACGGTTAAACCGTAATATTATCGTCGCATTTAATGGACATTATATCTAAATAAGTCCAAGATTTTCGTTAAAAAAATATCTTTCTAATTTCTCTTATCCCGGGCATTAGGATCAAAGGAAATCAAATTAAAAAGTTCACGCATTCGACTTCTTACTCTATGCCCATAACGCTCTTCGAACTCTTCAGCCATTAAATTTGTAGTGGCGTGGGTTTTTATTTTTCTGTTGGTATTCATAAATAGTTCATACCTGGATATTAGTACCTCTGCCATTACATTACAATCTTTGCCGTAGTGGCGACCGGGAGGCTCCAGGCCCAGATCATCGAAACAAAAAAAACTGGAATCTCCATAGTCTTCTACCGTTTTGTAGCCTAAATGATTAAAACTAAAAACCACATTCCTGCAGGGAATCATTTCATAAGGCCTTTGAAGCGGCACTATGTATTTTAGTAATTTCATCAAACTTGTTTTCCCACAACCTACCGGGCCGGTGAGCAGTAAACCTTTTTCAGGATCGATATTATATCGCCTGCAACCGGCCTCATCTCTGATAAAATATCCACACAATCGGCGAAGAATTTTATGGTCCTTTCTATAAATTTTAAATTGCTTCCCGAACATCAGCTTGCCCTTCACCTCGAGATAAATCAAAATTTTATTGAAATCATATGTGACCCACTGGCCATCAAATTTGCCCAGGGTGTACACCACCCCGCCTTCCTGAATTCTAGAGGGGTTGAGCATAATTTTTGATTTTTGCCGTTTTTAAATGATCATCTTGAGTGGGCCTGGAAGAAGTTCTTTTTTTGGAGTTTTTAATCCACCAGCTCGCCAGGGATTTCCAATCAGTAATTTTCTCACCTTTTGCGGTATGCCAATCTTTATCCTGGTAATAACTGAAAAAGTATAAAGCATCTGCTACCTCCCCTTTATTAATTTTAAAAAATTCTTTTACTTCAAATTCATTTTTAGGTATTAAAGTAATTTGTTGTTTAATTGGTTTATGTTTATTTGGTTTATATATAGATCCCACAGCTTGTTCCGATTCGGGACTGGTGCATCCCTCGTTCCTGCTCAAATCGGGATTGGTCTGTACCGGCTCACTTTCAATTTCGGTATAGCGCACCTCCAATTCACGGGCATATTCGGGAGTGTGCAATGCCAAGGCAGTTCCTGAAGGATTGGGGAATCCCGAAGCTTGTTCGTTTCCGGTTTTGGGGTATCCCACTTTTTTTTCTTCAATATTTTCCTCCAAAGCAATTAAGGATTTCATTTTAATCCTGCTCCCTTCAAAAGCATTTTTAGAGGCGTAATACCGAATATAACCCCACTTATCCAGAGCTCTTATAGCGCGGTGGTAGGCAGAGTGAGACCCGATTTTAGATAACTGCATCACCTCTCTTCTTACGATTCGAAATTCCGGATTGAAACGATTGGCATTCCATAACTGAAAAAGCGCTACATATAAACTTAGATGTATAGCCGCCGGCCTGTCATCATGGTAGAATTTGGTCAAAGCTCCATGAAGTAACTTGATATAATTCATAACTAGTGATTTAAAGTATTATGAACCTTATGCTGTTCCAGTAATTTTTCAATATCCTGGGAATCGTAGAAAATAAGTCCGCCTACTTTTACATATGGCAAACTGCCATTAATACGAAGATTTTGCAGTGTACCGGGGCTAATTTGCAGGCGGTCCATAACATCAGAGGATTTCAGGTACTTTTCTAATCCTCCCTTTTTTTGCTTTTTGAAGAGAACTTCCATCTCCTTGAATAGTTCTAATTTAAACTCATGGAGATCATCGGTGGTAAGAATGTTTGCTGGCATAATTTTGTGATTTAAAAAAGGGGCTATCGCAGGTTATAGGTTTTAAGGGATAGCCCCGTGGATTTGACTTTCAATTACAAAATTGGCCGGCATTTTCGGGTTTCCTTCACCATAGCTCTCACAGGTCGAAAAACTTTAACATAGCCAATAAATGGAGCTGTTTCACCCTAAATAAGGGCTTGGCAAATCAAAGATTGGTGAGATTAATGGAGTAATTCGGGAGAATTAATTATTCGTAGTTTCTTCGGAATACGAATAATTATGGGAGAGAAATTACATTTTCAAACTATTGGTCATCCTTTGCCATACGGGCTTCGAATTTTACTTTTAAGTTGTCTAAAAGTCGGGTTCGGGAGGCTTTTCGGGCTTTTATTTCAGAATAGGTTTTGTATACATTCTCCAGCTTCACATTGAAAAAATCCTCAAATGCGCTTGAGATAGTATGAATATCGGGTGTGCCGTGATTGATGTAACTGGAAGAATGCAGGGCATAGATAAGTTCTACCAAATCGGTCTTTGAACCCGACCACACCAAAAGGTTGGGTTGGCGCTCCCGATAGTTGCTGTGACTACCCGGCTGAAGCTTTTCCAATTTTTCGCGCACAAAGTGAATGTAACGATAATAGGCCTGGGTTTTTGCCCAAAGCATATCGTGAGATGTCGAAAACTCAGGATACTGATAATAATTTACAGATAGAATAAAAGTGAAATCGGTGCGATTCTGTCGTAGAAAAAATTGCTGGTCCAGGTAGTTATGGCACTGTTCCATATAGTTCACAAAACTATTATTGGCAGTAAAGAATTTATTGAGCTTCTTGATCTCTTTCTGCAGGAATTTAATCTTATGGGAATTTCCAACTTTAGGAATGGAAAGCTCGCAGGTTTTTACTTCTGTAAAATAAATTAGGTAGCTCATAGGAACGGGTTTTACGTGCTTGAAGAATTCAATCTCTTCGGCCACATCTTCAAATCCCTTATTATTAACCTCCTTATGCAGTGCCCAAAGCGTTTTTATACAAAGACGAATACCCTGATCGGCCTTTCTCATTTCAGTTTTTTCTGCATGAATAAGGCTTTCAATTTCCTCTGAAAATTTTGACATTATTTTCCTGAACATCTTAGTATAAGTAAGAGATAATATATAATTGCGTAAGTGGGCTATCTTCAAATTGGTAAGATATTATGGGGGGAGTTAGAATATATAATTTTCATTATAATGCCTGTAAAGCCTCCATCGCATAATTATCATCCATTTGTATATAGGCAAGTTTGGGGAATATCCTGGCTCCTAATTTTTGCTTTTCGAAATTGGCACTAAAGCCTAAGTCCAGCTTCCTATAACCTTCAGCTTTGGCTTGAAGGATAGTATAATACAAAAGCTGTCTGTAAATTGAAAACTCTTCGTTATAGCCATAATCCAGGCCTACCAGCGCAGGGACAGAGGTGGAATTGTTTTTATAAATAAACATCACCCCAATAAGTTTATTGGAATCATCAGGATGGGTGGCTATTAAAAATTCCCAGGCCTTACTCGAATTGATTTGCTGAAAAAACCTGATAGGATAGTAATAAGTATTTAAAGCAAGATTCTGTTCTTTCACATTCCTGTAGAGCTGGTAGGCCTGTTGCAATAATTCTTCTGTCAGCTTTTCAACCTTTTTGACTGTTACTAATGAGGTATACTTTAAAACATCATTTTTTAAATGTCGTCGGTTTCTTTTGCTTAATGACCTGGAAAAATCTTCTTCCCAATCCAGGAAGTGTATGCAGGAATCCGGCATTTGAAACTGCATATAGCCCTGTTTTCTGATCTCATTTTCAAACTTAAATTCAGGTTCAAAATCCCGAAGCACCAGGGTATCAGCCTTAGTATCGGCTTTAATTTGATCCAGTACTTTTAAAAATTGATGAAACACTTTACCTGATTGTGAGGAATCCATCCATAAATGAGGGCCTTCTGAGATAAGGCACCCCATACTTAAGGCTTTTGAGGTTTGGTAATATTTATCACTGACCCGAATTTCCTCTACCTTCCTGGATATATATTCCGGGAGCAGCATATCGGTCTTCCATAAACTGTGGGTAAGAAAGCTTAATAAAACAGGCCTACCCTTCCTGGTAATTCTGATATAGTAGAAATCCCAGTTTTCTTCCGGGTCTGGATTACCGGAAAAACTTTTCTCTAACATCTTTAGGCCTTCATAGTCATATACACCGTAGCCACTAAATTTTTCATCCCATTCATTTTTATCTAAATTTAAAATGCTCCTACTAATTTGAATATCAAATTCGGAATTTTTTGAAGCTGCTACTTTAGAGGTTTCCAACCCGAAGGCGCTTTTTACCTGGTCTAAACTATTGTTGGTTTTAGAAAGTATTCGCGCATAATTCTTTTGAAGACAAAGAAATAGATTTAGTATATCCTCCATTTCATTTTTGAGAGAAATCGTAATTCGTAAGCCTGTATTTTTAATTGGAACAGCAGGGTATAAACCAAGATTTACAAAAAACCCCTCCTCCATTAAAATCTTCACCAGGGCGTACCCGGTTTGCGGAGTACCGGTGCCAATAAAGAATACTGGAGAATCATTATGATGAATAAGCGGAATATTCGAATTTAAGAGTAATTCATTGAAATAATTAATTCGCATTTTTAATTGCTTCTGCATCTCATAGATTTCTTCACTTAAGTGAATTTTTGATGCAGCAATTGCAGCTCCTACAGATGCCGGTTCTAATTGAGCTGAAAAAGTAAGCGGACCACCGTAATTTTTGATTTTTCTGTGTAATTTTTTATCCGGACATACTACCACAGCTCCACTGGCCCCGAAAGATTTACTCAAGGTTCCAACCAGTATTATGTTTTCAGGTAAATCCGGATACTGCTCCAGAATATATCCGCCACCGTTGGGCCCTTTCCAGCTCATTCCGTGCACATCATCGTAATAAATATGCAGCTGAGGATACTTTTCACAAAGTTGTTTTAGTCCTTCAATGGGTGTATAATCTCCATACATCGAGTACACCCCATCGGCCATATACCAGATATTGGTCACCTTATCCTTTAAAGCTTTTATATGATACTCTAACATCTCCATAGCGCTGTGTCGTATCATCCGTACTGGGATATTACGGGTTTTGAGAACCTGCGATGCATTTTGCACACTCCAATGCACCTGATGATCCAGTATTACTGCATCATTATCGTTAACAGCTGTTGGGATTACAGCTAAATGCCCCAGGGTACTGTTCTTGGTGATAATTATTGGTTTTCTGTAGATTCTTTGTACCTGCGCTTCCAGCTGTGCATATAAAGGATGGCTGATATAGGTTTTCGATAAAGGAAACTGGGTCCCGTATCTTTTAATCGCATCTATAGCTGCTTCTTTTATTCTAAGGTCGTGACCTAAACCCAGGTAACTTGTAGTTCCAAAATGAAACAGCCTGTTTGAATCTATACTTATAAACCGCCCCTGAAACTCCCTGTCATCAGCATTCAAATGAAGAATTCCGTTGTTGGTTGCATCCTGAATGATTTCATCTATAGTATCTAACGGATTATTGTGTTTAATTTTTGCCATTGCCCCCGGATTTAAATTTAGCCTCAAACTAATTAAAGTTTTAGACAGAGCTATTAATCCATCTGGGCAATTATTATTAAATGAACTTCAGGGTAAAAAATTAAACTTAAAAGGCATATTGAATTGGCGAAATCTGAGGCTATTTGCTCTTAGGGGTAAAAATTTTAATCCAATAATCAACTTTAATTAATTAAATTTCAACAAACTAACGCAACAATAATGATTTCTGCCAAAGCATCAAATAAATATGCAGAGGTAAAGATTGAAAACAATATTCTCTACTTTCAATATAAACCTCTGGAGAATCTAAGTTTAAGTATAGCTAAGGAATGCCTTAAACTTAGACTTTCTGTTCAAAAACATTGGGCCTACCCCATACTATGCGATTTACGCAAAGTGGTGCAGGCTGATAAGCAGGCTATGGATTACCTGGCCAAGGAAGGTTCTCTTCAAACTACTGCAGTTGCTTTACTGGTAAGCTATCCTCATACATTCGTTACGGCTGGATTTTATATCACCACCAGCAAGCCCCCAACCCCTACTCAAACATTTCAGGATGTGAATTCCGCAAAAATATTTCTAAGTAACTATCCTAAAATAATGAGTTAGATGTATTACCGAAAAGATAAACAGTTAGACCAAATCGCCCATTTCATCACTGCTTTGGCAAATGGTGACTATGAAATGAAGATGAACGTCAATTTCTTTAAAGAAAAATATATCACAATTGCAGTCTTACTCAATATGCTGGCCGATCATCTTAAAAATATAATGCCCGGCTTAACCGCTACCCAAGATCAGGTTCCCCTGGAACATTTAATATTTCAGGTGGATAAGGATTTGAACATCGTAGATTATAATTCAGCCGGAAGAAATTTTTTTGGACTGAAGAATTTGGAGAAACTTAAACACATCCTTGATGCAGCATCTATAAAGAAAATATCGAGAATTCTGGCTTCCGGAAACTTTAATAAAAGCCTGGAATTAAATTTCATTACTCCCGAGGGTCTGAATCTCCCAATGGATTCGAGAATAAGCCATTTTTCGAATAATGACCAGCTTTTAATTCTCAGTGCTATCCGTAGAGTTCCACTATTGGATTGGCAAAAAGTAAGACTCCGGGAAAATGCACAAATTCCCAAAACTAAATTTGATGTCTCTAAAAACAGGGAAATTATAGACAGGGTTCATCATATCCTAATGAATAACCTGCATAGACCCTTTCCGTCAATTGAAAGCATAGCGCTAAAACTTGAAACCAATCCCAGCTTTATAAAACGTGGCTTCCCCCTGATTTATGGAAAAACCATTGCTAAATATCATCTGCATAAGCGACTGGAAAGAGCACTGGAGCTACTGCGGGACAGCGATACTGCTCAAGGGGTTATCGCAGCCCAATGCGGATTTAGAAGTGATTCGCATTTCTCCAGAACTTTCAAAAAGCACTACGGGGTTTCTCCCTCCCAGTGCAGGTAATCTGCTTTAGAGTAAAAAGGCTAACTTTTTTACAAACAGCTATTTCCGAGCTTTACAATACTAAAGTTTACGGAAATGAAATCTGAAATCACATACCCAACTTCTAAGAAGACTGATGTTCGAAATCTAGTTTATGAGTTCGGAATTTTTTACTTCATCTGGCTTTTTGCTCTTGCAGGACTCAGTAAAATTCTGGACCAATCTTTTATTGCAATCTGGTTAAACGAGCCATTTTCCTTTACGCCTCAAACAGCTGCTATATTGATCTGGATCATACCGATTTTTGAACTAATCCTGGCCTTATCCTTAGCTATAAACAGATTTAGACCGGTAGCCTTATACGCAGCTATAAGCGTTATATGCCTATACCTGATTTATGTGATTTGGAACCTGGCGGCCGGGTTTGAAATGCCCTGTTCCTGCACAGGTTTTATAGCTCAATTCTCCTGGAATCAATACCTGATCTTTAATATTTTCAATCTTGGTCTTTTAGCCTATACCCTATATATCTATAAAAATTTTATCGCGATGAAAGCAGGAAAATAAGCCAACACCTGTTTAAAAAAGTAGGCCATTTATTAATTTTCAAAATTTATTATTATGAAAACCAGAAATTTAATTTTACCCTTATTGGCATTTGTATTTGCCGTAGGTATGTCGTTTGCCACTGTTGGAGTGGAGGCCGATCCTAACAATGATTACATCCAGCGCAATGGAGCCTGGGAAGCAATTCCAGAGCAGGATTGTGGTACTGGACAAATTACTTGTGAGGTGCAAAAGTCAGGTGAGGGTACATTCACCGTGTACGACTCTCAAAACCTTAGCTCTATGAAAACAGGAGATGGAAGACCCCTCGTAATCCAATAATGTTTAAAATGGGCACCTAAATATTGGTGCCCAATTTTTTAATTTTCATTGTTAATCTTTCATTTCGAATTCAAACAAATTTTTATCATCTAAATAACCTGCTACAAATTCTTCAAAGTCCTTCTTAGTGAGACTATTTAAAAATTTTTCTTTTTCACATATCTCTACTAGGGGAATACCGTATCTATAATGCAAGTAATAATTGTATTCGTTATCATACTTTACTCCATTTATTCCGTATAAATAAAGAAACTGCTTAAAGGCTACGTCAAAAGAATCTTGATTTAAATTCCTGTTTTTTATTGTATTAAATAACTTGTGTGAAGCAACCTTGATTTTTTCCAAATCCTCAGGAAAAGCATTAAACATAAGATTAATTTCATACTGAGATAAATCCCAATTATATTTCCCGCCCACGGAAACAGTGTATGCTGCAAATCCATTCTTACCACTCATCTTCATAGATGCTTCAAAAAGTACTTGAGAAAACAATTGAATCATTAACATCTTCTTCCAATTATAATGATCCCTTTCTATATATCTTATAGAATAGGTAATAAAATCCTTTTTATAATTTTCAGGCGATTCCAGCGATATTTTTTTAGGCCCTGTTTCTTGTGGTTCCAGAACATTGGACTGTGGAACCTTTGAAATTAAATTATTTTGTGATTTTATATTCCCAAGATATATAGATATTACTGGTAAAACTCTCTCTTTTTCAATTGGACCGTATATGATGAATTTAAAATCACTAAAGTCAGAAAAGATGGTATTGAAAGCCTCATGAGCTCCTGATAAAGAAGCTTTTTGTGTACCCTGATAATGAAAAGTTCCATCATGAAACCCAGCTTTTGGCTTCCCAAAAAAATGGTCAACAGCATTATTAACATCTCGTGATTCTGCTCCAACACGTAGGTAATTCTGATGCTGCCGTTTTTTCCAATGTTTAAAAGCATTTACATCATAACGAGGTTCTGAAAAATATAAATGTATCATCTGTAGTAAATATTCAAAATCTTTAACTTCTGAATGACCTTTGAGTCCACTTTCATTACTTTTTATATAAGGAACGAAATGGAGATTAACATTCATTGAATCTAAAAATCTATCGATTTGAAACTTATCGAATTGTCCCATTCCTGCATGTTTTATAATGGCTGGTGCATTTGAAATTGAATATTTATCAATTTGATCCATATCCATAAATCCTTTCTTCTGAAATCCTCGAATGCTGATTTTGTCTGCATTGGGATCCTCTATTAAAATTACCTGAATTCCATTTTCAAGGTTGAACTCCTGTATGGTATCATTTTTTGTCACGATTTTGGTAAAGCTACCAGGAGTTAAACCCGATTCCTGCTGCGCAGTTAAAAGGCTATTAGGTGTGGAAAAACTTGATTTGGAAACTGGTCTTTTCAAACTATTCCTTATTAGCTTCCTAATTTGTGATTCTGAAATTTTGAAAGTTGAGTTCTCTGGTATTATCAATCCAATATCCTCTGGTAATTGCTCCAAATATTTATTAATAACCTGATTCATTTCATCAACATCGATCCCCTCCAACCATTGTTTTAACTCCTGATATTTCGTACCAGACAGAGTTTCACCATACCAAAAATTAGATTTGAAATCCTCAAGCCAAAATCTAGGGTTTGTATGTTTAAATTCTGCGACACCCTGTATAGATTTTAATTTGGAGTTTTTTAATTTCTCCCACTCACTGGCAGTTAGACCAAATTTTTTAATTTCACTAATTAACGAGTATACTTCTGAAACGCTTTTTAGAAGAGAAGAAGAGTCTGCATCAATTGAGAATAATCGTGCGGGAGGAATTTCCCTTCTATACTTAAAGGTATTGATCAAATTTACCTCAAAATCTGTAGAATAGGATTGAGTTTGTTTTTCTATAAAATTATGAAGTGTGTTCAGGGTTATTTCCCATAAAATTTGACGTTTAAACCCTTCTAATCCAGTGGTAGACTTCATTAATGAATCCCGATAAAAAAGCCTTAACCCCACCTCCTCATCATTCAATGCCGATAAATTGTTCGAAGATCGCTCTACTGAGATAAATTGGTTAGGTCTTTTATAGAATTCTCGGTCACAGTTGCGCAATGGTTTTGCGTTTTCACTATTTTCAAATTCCGCAAAATTCTTTTTTATTTTGGCTTCCAGTTCGTGAATATCAGGGATATTCCCGGCAATTAAGATTGCCGCATTTTTAGGTTGATACCAATCTTTATAATAAGCCCTTAATCTTTCTGAAGTGAAATTTTGGATTTTTTTGACATATCCTTTTTGGTTTTTACTGCAAGGAAATAATTTGTTATGTAGTTCGTAATCTGGTGCATTTACGTCTTTTCTATTTGCTCCGGTTTTGCCCAGTCTTTCCTGAATAATTTCCTTCCGCTCAATATCTATATCGGTTTCCGTTAATGCCAGGCCACCTAAAATATCTCCAAACCAGAGCAGACCAGTATCAATACTTTGAGAATAATGGTTATTAGCATTAAATATATAAATTGTACCTGCTGAACCATTGAAGGCTAATATATCAATTCCCACTCCAAACATTCCCATACTTTTCAAAAGCTCGGAATTATTTGATATGCCCTGAGGGAAATTTTTTGTAGTTCTAAAAGCTAAATGCTCAATAACATGAGATATATCTTGCTGATCATCTTCCTCTACCCTACTCCCAGCATTGAGGAGAAATTGCATAGAAATTTTATCTCCGGCTTCAGGCAAATTTTTAATATAATATGTTAAGCCATTTGGCAGAACGCTTTTAATAAAAGTTGAATCAATATTTTTAGTATTTCTTGCCTCTATCCTGGGACATATTAAAACTGTAAGAATAACGATGATATATAATATGCTTCTATTATGTATTAATTTCATTATATAAAGTTTAATAGCCGGGGTTCTGGGTTAGATTAGTGTTCTTCATTCGTTCCTGATCAGGAATGGGATACCACACATCGGTATTTTGCCACAATGGGTTAGACCCAAAAAATTCCGAGGCTCTCCCCGTACGTTTTAAATCGAACCAACGATGCCCCCATTCTGAAAAGAGTTCTCTTCTTCTTTCATCCTGAATAATTTTAAATAATTCATCAACCGATAAATTTTCCGCTAAAACTGGTGCTACACCTGCTCTTTGCCTTAAAACATTCACATCTGAAACAGCTCCTTCAATATTCCCCTGATGAAGTCTTGCTTCTGCCCTAATTAAATATTGCTCGGCCAGCCGCATCACCATGGAATACTCGGTAAGATTATTGGTGCTATTCTGATCCTTATATTTATAGGGGTAGAAGACACTTAATTCTTCGTGGAAAGCTATCCATTGATTGAGTCTTAAATCTTCAGGTTCATACAGGTGGATTAATGATTCATTTAATTTGAAATCTGAAGAGGTTGGAAATGTAGGATGAATTATAAAGATTGAGCCTTCATTGGTTTGGGTTAAATTGTTCCCCCTCCCAATTGGCGAGATTTGCCATAAGGCTTCCCTGCTATTCGGTAAAAAAACCTGATTCAGGCTATCTAAAATCTCATATTTCCCGGTTTCAGAGATCACCTGGGAACTTAGGGTTTCGGCTTGATTCCAATTTTCGAGATATAAATTTACACGGGCTAATAATGCTCTTGCAGTATGTTGATTAACCGTAGTTCGATCTTCATTTCTATAATCTGCGGGTAAATACTCAATAGCATCATTGAGATCCATTTCTATTTGTTGATAAACCTCATTACTCGATGTTCTACGGGCACTTGAATTTTCTTCAAAATCTGTAGTTATTATTAGTGGCACATCATTATATAAATTCACCAAATACAAATAGGTAAATGCTCGAATAAATTTTGCCTCCCCAATCAATGATACTCGCAATTCCTCTTCCAAAGATGAATTCTCTAATCCTTCGATAATAGCATTGGCCATATATATTACACTATATGCACTGGTCCATAATCCCAGATTCCGGGAATTTTCAGGTAAAATTTCGTGGTGATCAAATTCTAAATATGTAATATTCGCTGGTCTTAAGGCATCAAGGTTATCTCCCGAAAGACCGGCAAGTGCGGTAACACTGTTTTGCCAACCCCCACTATAATCCAGTCGAACTAATTGATTATAAACCCCGCGCATAGCACTCTGCGCAGTTTCTGGATCATTAAATACTTCCTCCCCAACAATTCTGTGTTTTGGAGAATCTACTTCTACGAAGTCTTCGCACGACACAAGAGAAGAAAGTACGAAGACAAGCAATATGCTTTTAAAAATGTTATTTTTCATGTCTTTAGCTTAAAAATTTAGTTTAATTCCTCCAGTGATTGATTTTAAGGCTCCAAACGAAATACCACCAACCGGCATTTCAGGATCAACTCCTTCATAATTGGTTAGAGTGAAAAGATTTTGTCCATTAATGAAGAGTGAAGCCTTTTGTAAACCTATTGAGTTGATTATGGAATCAGGGAAATCATACCCCAGGGTTAGGGTGCGCAATCTTAAAAAAGACGCATCGGTATAAGGAAACGCAGTATTTACTATATACGAGTAACCTAATAAGGCTGGAAATGCTTGTGAAACTCTTTGAAAACGACTTGAAGGCTCCAATGCATCAAGAGTAACTGCACGTTGATTCGATAAATTACCAGCATTAAAATAGTATAGTGTACCTTCTTGCTTTACAAATTCCCAATGAAAATCGAGTCTAAAATTTTTGTAGCTCAAAGAATTATTGATGCCCCCAAAGTATTTTCTGGTTTGATCTTTTATTTCTACACGGTCATTAAAATCTATTCTACCGTCCTCGTTAATATCTTCCACAGTATAGGCTCCTGTCTCGGGATCAAGACCCGTATATCTATATAGAATAGATATATTTAGCGGTTCTCCCACTCTATACCGGGTAGCATAAGGTGAGTTCTCTAAATCTGGATAGGCTAGTAATCTGTTTTCTGGAATACTCAGATTGAAAGAGGTTCTCCAATTAAATTTTCCGGATTTAAACCATATTGAACTTAACTCTATTTCCCACCCCGTATTTTCTACTGTAGCTGGAAGATTCGCCTGTACCGTGTTAAAACCTGTGATACTGGGCAATGGCAAACCAACCAATTGATTAGAAGATCTATTACGATACCAGCTTAGCCCAAATCTCAACCGATCCTGAAAAAACCCTGTTTCTAAACCTGCCTCTAGCTTTTTATTGACTTCCCAGGAATAATTAGGGTTAAATAATTGTGTAGGATATAAACCCCCAGGCCCCAATGTAACCTCGTACGCATCTAAGTAACCATAGTCTCCTATTTGATCATTTCCGGTAGTTCCATAACTCCCTCTCAACTTTCCAAAGCTTAGAAAGGGCAAGGAACGTTTTATAAAAGCTTCTTCAGTAAAAATCCAGGCAGTACCAATTGCGCCAAAATTGGAAAAACGCTTTCCCGGTCCAAACCGCGAAGAACCATCCCTACGCCCGGTAAGGTTAATGAGATATTTACTCTTCCAGTTATAAGCCAATCGGCCAAAGACCGCACTATAGTTATATTGGGTATCGGTATACAAGGGGCTTGTAATAACTTCGGCAGCATTTAAATTCCCAATAAGAGATTCTGCAAAATAGCCTGAACCAAGGAGCTCTAAATTTTCATTATTATTTTGTTGAAATGTTGCTCCGAGAATACTGCTAATCTCCCCGCCTAAAAAGGAAGTATTAAAATGAATTTGAGGTTCTAAAATCCAGGACTCCCTGCTAATGTCCAGGTGCTGCGAATTATCCTCAAAGTTCCAGGCCGGATTAAATGAACGCTTAGGAATTTTCACTAATTCCTGACTCTTTAAGTTGGTATAACCCGCATTTAGTCTAAGGTCTAAACCATCTGCTAATCTATAATTGAGGCCCAGACTGCTTATTAAATTATTAACCTGGGTTTCACTTCGGTTAAAGAATCCGGCCATTGGATTATTTTGGCCTGCTGCACTCCACTCTTCCCAATGTAAACTGCCATCCTCATTAAATACCTTTGGTGCATTGGGAGCTAATCGAAAAGCTGGTGTAGACAAGTTTATACTACCAGCCAGAATATTTTTATCAATGCCATAATCTACAGATAAGTTTACCCTAAAGCGTTCATCATTAGTTAAATGATTTAGGTTCAGGCTGGTGGTTAACTTATTATAATTATAATCACCTTGATAAATAGAACCCTGATTTTGATAAGACCCACCAATCCTAAAACTGGTATTGGCATTCCCGGCACTTGCACTTACATTAATATCCGTTACGGGCGCGGTACCTCCATAAAAGAATTCCTGCCAATCGGTATATCTATCCTGATCCCAAATTAAAAGATCATAGGCATTAAATTGTGTAGGCTCTACACCGTCATTCTCAAAAGCCTGCCTTCTTATTTGTAAATACTGCTGCGTATTTAATAATTCCATTTTATTAGGCAAACTGGAAGCCCCGGTATATACGGCTGCTTCTATACTAAAATATTTTTGTCTGCCGGACTTTGTAGTTATTAATACCACCCCGTTGGCTCCTCTCGAGCCATAGATAGCGGTAGCATCGGCATCTTTCAAAACTTCTATACTCTCAATATTGGAGAGATTTAGTGTATTTAATGGATCAAAACCATTTAAACCAGACCCTGCAATAGACCGGCTTTCAATTGGAGAAGAATTAACAGGCACACCATCTATAATATATAGAGGGAAATTACCCTCATCTCTAAGGCTATTAGTTCCTCTAATTCTAATGGTTGAGGCTTGGCCGGGCAAATTTCCCCGGGGCACAATCTCCACTCCTGCCATCCTCCCATGCAAGGCCTGCAATGGGCTTACAACAGGTTGAAGTTCTATCTCCTCTCCTTTAACCCGGGAAATGTTCCCCGTGCGTTCGCGCTCGGTGGTGTTGTAGTACCCGGCATTGATCTCTACTGCACCCAGGGCATCTATGTCTTCTTCGAGGATGATGTGAATTTCATCACGGTTTTCTACCGGGATGTTTTGGGTGGTAAAACCTAAATAAGAAATTACCAGGACCGCATTAGGTGGGGCAAGAAGGCTGAAGTTACCATCCATATCGGTGATGGTACCGCGGTTTGTGGCCTCTATGGCAACGGTGGCGCCGCCAATGGGCAAA
>NZ_JBSYGH010000020.1:0-33067 GCF_054121495.1 Salegentibacter haimaensis | reverse complement strand
CCTAAATCAGAATTATTCCAAGAATCAAAATGCCTAAAAAAACTCTTAACTGTCAGACAAGATCGGAGCTATTACAACTCCGTCATTGAATGGCAAAGCCATCCACTCGATTACCTGCTGGCTTTATTCATTTTCAGTCTGATAGCATTGGCGTGAAAGCTCTTTGCAACCCCAGGAACGAGGATTGCAATGTGCTTGGACATCGCGCTGGGTTAAAAAACATTCTCAACGTCAAAATGAACTTTTACGTTTTTATTGTTATCAGTTGTTATCAGAAAATCAATCTTATCTAATTGTGTTCGTGATTTTTCAAGGTGTTTCTCTTCTTCTGGTATTCCAATTCCGTAAACTATTTTACTTATGCTAAATCCACTTAATAGCTGATTTAATGAATCTGAAAAATTGTTAATTGCCTTAATTTCCAATAGTTTGTCAAAATCTGGTTGGTAGAATCTATCTTTGTTTTCAAAGAATAAGGCAATATCATCTTTAACAGCAATAATATCAGGAATTATTCCGCCTTTATTTTTTTCGGTTCTGTTATCTCCATTTGGGTGAAGTAAAATTCCCGTGCCGCTTTGTGGAAAGTCATAACAGATAATTTGCCAACCATTTTCTTCTAGCCAGTTTAGGATATTTATTGTAACCCTTTCCTCTCTCATAATTATGCGTCTCTCCATAATGCACCATCAGGGAATAAAATTGCATCAGCAAAATATGAGAACACACGGATATGTTTAACCTTTGAATATGTCGAGCCATAGCGAACTTGCATATAATATCTTGGAATTTCGTGATTGGCTATGTTTTTGTAATCCTTGGAAAGGATGTTTTTCTTTTCACTTGCTTGAACTGCTTTCACAAAGTCTTCAACTTTACCTTTTGTTCCGGGCAATGTGATAGTTTTCTTTTTATCATCTACAACCACATCAGACCAAGCAAGCACTAAATTGTATTTCCTTTCTTCAAAAGACTTACCTTCACGACAAAGTAAGTAATCAATCGCAGCTAATGCTCCAGGGTAAGGGTCGCCTCTAAAAGCAGCATTAACCTTGTATATAATGGTTTCTGAACGACTTCTTAATAACTCTCCAATTGAATATTTGGCATTTTCAAATTGCGATAAATGATTTAATAAATAATCTGTAGGAACTTTTATTGTCGCAGAAAGTGGTGACATATTTAAGTTACCACCTTTACTCAAGTATTCTTGATTCATAAATGCTCTTCGAGCAATTATGGTTCTCTTGCCAAGTAGCTTTTCTCGTCCTTTTACAATTCCATTGTTTTCAAAAACAGATATGATTTCATCTATTGCATTAAACATATTCGTCATTTCTGAATCTGTACCTAATGGACTACCAGAATAGTTCCTGTTTGGGTCGTGTAAAATTCCCTTGGATAACTGATTTGTTGAAGTAGAGGCATCTGGATGAGTCCTAAAATCACTTGGGTAGTAGTAAAGAAGTGCTGGGATGTTGTAAATTGACATAACATCGTCTAAAGCCTTGAATACTAATGGATTAATCTTATCCCATTTGGGTGGTGTGTTCTTTCTTGTAATTATTGCTGCTTCTGGATAAATGTAGAAGGCTGGCACATTATTTTCTACAGATGCAGCAAGTCTTGCGAAGCGTTGAAAAGCATTGTGTCCTGTACCAGCTTCAGTTGATACTTCTACAGAAAAAATGGGTTCGTGGTCAATCTCAACAATTAAATCGGGTGCATCCAAATAAAGTATTTTTTTTATATGGTCAGGCATAGTATGAAAGTTCTTTGCATTATTAGCATCACTTTCATACATTTTTTTCTTTACAAAACTTCTGTTTTTTAATACCGTGTGGTCAATAATAAAATCTGCAAACGACTCTGTGCTATACCAAATTCTATAATTCATCTATAAGTAATTTTTAATTGCTAAACCGACAGCCTTTGCCAATAGTGGTGGTACAGCATTTCCAGTTTGCACCCTTGCTTGAACTGTTCCTCCTTTAACAATAAAATCATCTGGGAAACTTTGTATTCTGCAACGTTCACGAATTGTAAGCCCTCTTGCATCTTCAGGATGACCTAATTGAAATTGAGGACGAATTCCGCCTGAAACTTGAGTTGGACTTAGAATGTCCCAATCCAGACGAATTCTTTGTTTAAAACGTTCGTACATTGGGTCGCCAGGTTTGGTGTTTTTAATTTTCTCAACAGTTGCTTTTGGGTGATTCGGTGCCGTATGATTTGCTACTGAGCCATTGGTGTTCATTCTCATAAGTTTTTGATAGTCCGAGAATGGTTCAGTCTTATATTTTTTCTTTGATTCTTTTGGTTTTAGTGATGCTAAATCTCCAATAGCTTCTTTAATCGTAACATAGGGTTTGTCAGTCTCTGGACCGTGAGTTTTGATTATATCCTCAAAATTAAACTCATTTCCTTTGATACCAACAAATACTAATCTTGACCGTTTTTGAGGCACACCGTAATCTGGGGCATAAAGTAGTTTGCTTTTGACTTGCATTCCACCAATATCGCTCAAATGTTTTTCTATGTCAGTAACGAAAGAACCTGTGCTCTTCATACCTGAAACATTTTCGAGAACAACAACTTTAGGCTGAAGAACTTCTACGAATCTTGCAAACTCTTTATACATAAAATTCCTATAATCATTTTCGTGTCTTTTTCGGTTGTTTAGTGAAAATCCTTGACAAGGAATCCCACCAATTAAAACATCTAATTGTCTGCCATTTAAAAATTCTTTTATAACGAGAGGATTAACTTTTTTTATATCGCCAGTTATTGTAGAACAATTTGGATGATTAGCTTGAAATGTTTGTATTGAAGGTGTGTGTATATCGCAGCCAAGTACTGTTTCAAAACCTGCCATTTCAAATCCTAATGAAGTTCCACCACATCCGCAGAATAACTCCGCTACTATTGGTTTTTCAGAATTTACATTAGTTCCTTTTTTAAAAATTGGTTCTTTATGCCAATAATATCCATTCTCTTCAACCTTAACAGATTTATCCCATACACTTTTTTCAATTACATCTGGCTCTTCTTCTCCGTAAATATTTATTTGACCATCTTCCAAAAGGTCAATTTCTTGAGCAATGCTTTTATATTTCTTCGTAATTGGCATTTTGATAATATTTTTTAGTTGTTAAATTCTAACTTCCCCTGTTTCACATTCGTGTTTCGGTAATAATTGGCAGTATCTTCTGCAACAGAAAAAACCGAGTCAGAACATTTATATTTTATAGCTTCTCTGACAAATTTGTCAGCAAAAAACAAGTCTGTTATATGTTGTAATTCTATTTCAAATAACTCGGAAAGTTTTTTCAGTTTTGATTTGCTGAACTTTTGATTTCCGTTTTCTATTCGACTGATGGCACTCGTATTGATTCCGATTTTCGCTCCGAATTCAGTTTGTGTCCATTCTCGCTTTTCTCTTTCAATTTTTATGAAATGTCCGAAACTTGCCATTTTATTAATTTAATCAAATTATGGTTTGACCTATTTTTAGCAAATGTATTAATAATTTGCATTTTTTACCTCAAGTCAGTCAAATTATTTTCGGGTGGCGGTGGGGAGGTTAAAGCTCTTTGAATTTTGTGAGGTACGAGCAAAATAAAATGTGCTTGAACGTGCGGTAGCTTTTTTCAGCTTGCAGGTAACGTCTCGGCTATCAAAAGTGGCGAGAAGGGAAGATTGCACTTTCAGTTTAACCGGTGGTTTCTTATGGAAATAAATGTGGTAAATTAGTTCTCAAAGAAGCCATTTTTGGATAGCCATCGTTGTGCCCAGTTATTTTGTCTTGAAATTAATTTTATAAAGAACAGCTTCTTTTTTTATGTTTTGGTCACTCAGTAATTTTTTTCCTTCTATTTTCCAAATTTTGGGAGATGAACTCCCAGCTTCATATACGATGTAGAAATAATAATTGCTTTTATTTTTTAATTTTTCTAATTCATTCGAACTTAGAAAAATTGATCTTTTTCCAAGTTTACCTAAAGTTGTTTTTACCTCAATGTATTTTTCATTTTCTTCTAAATCATATGAAAGAATGTCAAATCCTGCATTATCATTTTTTTTACAAATTGGATCTACTTGTGCAGCAAGATCTTCTCTTTTATTCTTTTTAAGATATCTTATTTCTTCCTGAAGAACTATTTGTTCACCTCGATCACCAATTTTTTTATTTCTTTTTCCCTTTTCAATAAAATCGGGTTTTCTAGGTTTGTCATTCTTAGGTTTTGAATTAAATGATTCAGTAGCCAGATCTATGAACTCTGCTTTTACTTTTTCTATAGGTGGAAAATCTTTGTGTTTAAATTTCTTTAACTCTTCTGGTGTATCCTTGTCTTTTAAATCATCATTAGGTTTTTTGAAGGATGTATATAGAAATTTACTAAACTCATATATTTTCCAATTTCTCATTACTGGATCATTATTTTTAAATTCTAATAATGTATTTTGTTTATCCAATTCTGAACGGGAAAAATTAGTTAAGCTTAATGCATTGATAAAGTAATCTAAATGAGAGGCGGCAAAAATGTTTAAATATTCATCAGGAAAATAAATGGATAAAATTTTACCTTTGAACATAGGTGAGATAGGATTCTTTTTAAGTTGCTTTATATTGTTTCTATTTTCAATTAGATGAATAATTGAGTTGATTATATTATCAAAAGTTTCGTTAGGAGAATTTCCAAAACTTTTCTTTCCAATTCTATATTTCCTAGTTTTGTCATCTCCTAAAGTCCCAAAATATAATCCGAATTTTTTAGCATTACTGCCGTGAATATTACCCCATTCATTTAATTCATTTTCTATTCTATAACAAAATGTACTATGGTCATTCTTTCCAATCACGTATTCATCTATCGATAATTTTTTCAAATTTTCGATAGAATAGTCTTTTATAAACTTTCTTCTTTTTTTGTTTATTTTCTTAAATCCAGATTGATGATTGTCAATACTTTTTTCAAACTCTAATTGATATTCTCTTAATTCTTCGATATTCATATTTAGTTGGAGCTTGGTGAATAATTGGGCACAACTCGTAATATCCCGAACAATTTACTTATTTAATCAGAAATATGTCGGGATAAACGCAGGTTACGCTAAATATAAAAGAATAAAATAAGAGAAAAATACGGAAAGCCGTAAATAGAGAAGGATTAAAGGAATTTATTCAGGATATATTTCTAAATCAATATCGAGAAGCGTTTTAGGTTCAACTTCCAGGGCTTTTGCTAATGCTAATAATGTAGTGAAGGAAAAGTTTCTATTACCATTTTCAATAACACTTAGGCTACCTTTTGTAACTCGGCATCTGGCAGCAACATCATCTTGGCTTAGACCTTTTTCTTCACGAAGCTTCTTAATATGCTTCCCGAATATTCGTTGTCTTTTAAGGTCTAAATCTTCCATAATACTTACTTGGAAAGTAAATACAAGAAATTTTTCACTAAAAAATGTTACAAGTTCTTGTAACAAAAAGATATTTTTTGTTACTTCGCTATTAGTTAGGTCAATATGATTTAATTTATATTTTTGCGATACTTCTTAAAGTAAAATATTAGAAGCATTCGCTTTGAATCTCGGATTGAAAACTGGTAATTTTTAAGGAACGAGATGATAAGTGTAAATGCTCACGACCCGGGCGTGGGCTTACTTGTCGTTCCAAGGTATACCAGTACCACAATCCGATAAGTTGAGATTCCACGCCTTTTTTCTTTTAGAAATTGGCACTCTTCTTAGTTGTCTTCAAAGCTTTTTTCTCTTTATTTCTTATAAGAATTCGCTTAAGCTAAATTCAGTTTAATTCTGGAGGTATATACTTCCGGCATAAAAGCGACTGCCTATGTTAGAGCGCATTTTCAAATTATTACAGGAAGGCCATCCCGATGCCCTGGAGCTTATTTATGCCAGGTACCATCGCAGGATCTTTTGGTTGGGGAAAGATTTGATTAGAGATGAGTTTGTTATCGAAAGCCTGCTCCAGGATACTTTTCTTAAACTTTGGGATAAAAGGGATACCATAGAGAGGCCAGAGCATATTTACTTTTTTCTTCGCTATGTGATGAAACGAGAATGCACTTTCTACTATTGCCGGCCCAAAAATCATTTCTACAGAAGTATTTTCAGGTTAGAAAATTACCCCAACTATCAGGATTTTATGTACGGCTACGATCCCGAAAGTATAGATGAACATCTACTTAGCCAGGAAGCAGAACAAAAGGCTTTAGACAGTATTAAAAGTCTATTCCCGTTGCTGCCTGCTAAGCGCAAACACCTAATGGAACTTTGTATCAAGTATGGGTTTCAGTATAAAGCTATTTCCCTGGCTATGGGTACCAGCATCACACAAATAGTTCATGAAGTAAGAAAGGCGATAGAAGAACTCAAAAATATAATTCATAAGGGGGCTAACCTGGAATCTGATGCGCCTGTGGCTAAGGAAGCAAAGCCCAAAACGAGCCAGGTGCAGGAAAAGGTCTTGCAGCTGCGTTTAGAAAAACAGTTTTCCTTTGGTGATATTGCCAATGAGCTTAATATCTCTCAAAAGGAAGTTCATAAGCAGTTTATGATAGCCTACAAATTGATGCAGGCAAAACACGAAGAGCAATTAGAGTCGGCTTAGCGATGAAAAAGGATACGATCAAATTAACCCGTAAGATTCAGCTGCTGGTAGATCTCCCTACCAAAGAAGAGCGAAATGAAGCTTTGGATAAAATATACCAGTGGCAAAACCGTAGTTTTAAAGCAGCCAATCTTATCATTAGCCATTTGTTTGTTCAGGAAATGATACAGGAGTTCTTTTATCTAACTGAGGGGATAAAGTATAAACTGGCCGATGAAAAGAAAAATGAAGACGGCATACTAAATCGCTCCCGGATCAATTCTACCTATAGGCTGGTTTCAAATCGGTACAAAGGTGAAATACCTACCAATATTCTGGGAAATATAAACCATAATTTGATGACCACTTTTCAGAAAAATAAAGCAGCCTACTGGATGGGAGAGCGTTCCTTGATGAACTTTAGAAGGGATATTGCTTTTCCGTTTGATATGGAAGGGGTGAAGGGATTATGCTATGATGAAGAGAAAAGAGCCTTTTGTTTTAAGCTGTTTTCTATTCCCCTAAAAACCTATTTGGGCAAGGATTATAGTGATAAACGAAAATTACTGGAGCAGGTGATAAAGGGCGAAATTAAACTATGCACTTCTCATATCCAATTAAAAAACGGGAAAACCTACTTATTAGCCACCTTCGAAATTGAAAAGGAAAAGCACAAGCTAAGACCCGAAGTGATTGCAGAGGCTTCCTTATCGCTGGAATATCCCATTATTGTCAAATCTGGTCAGGCAAAATTTACCATTGGCACCAGAGAGGAGTTTTTATATCGCCGACTTGCCATTCAGGCTGCCCGCAAGAGAGCTCAGGAAGGGGTTACCTATGCCAGATCGGGCAAGGGGCGAAAACGAAAAACCAAAGCTGTAGACAGGTTTCACGAACTGGAAAAAAACTATGTGACCAATAGGCTGCACCTCTACAGTCGTAGATTAATTGACTTCTGTATTAAACACCAGGCCGGGACCCTAATTTTAGTGAACCAGGAAGATAAAATGGGAATAGCCAAAGAAGAGGAATTTGTGCTTAGAAACTGGAGCTACTATGAGTTAATAACCAAAATAAAGTATAAGGCCGAAAAAGCCGGTATTGAATTAATTACAGATTGAGGTTACTTGAGGGTGCTTGTACACCCATAAGGTGAGGGGAAATGCAGCACTCACCAAACGTTTTAGCGTATACAACCGTGGGCTCACTTATTCTAAAGTTTGTCCGCCTGAAGTTGAGATAAGGGAAATTAAGTAATCAAAAGCATTGAAAATAAATAGAGCCTTTTAATTATTTGAGGGTGCTTGTACACCCATAAGGTGAGGGGAAATCGCACTCACTAAATGCAACGGGCATATACAACGGCGTGGGCTACTTATTTAAATAATTAATCCGGGTAGGCAAAACCTGAACCTGTGGAGCAAGTCCTATTGCAATAGGGAGATTATAGCTCTACAGTCTAATTAAATTAATGGAAAAATTTTTGAGGGTACCTGTATACCCGTAGGGTGAGGCTGCAAATCGCTCTCACTGAATGCGAATCGCATATACAACGGCGTGAGTTTTCTGCTTTTGAGGATAAACAAGAAATGAAAAAAATTAGAAAAAGAGAATTAGGAATTAGTGGGTGCCTGTACACCCATAAGGTGAGGTGAAATAAAGCACTCACTAAGCGCTTTAGCGTATACAGCGGCGTGGCATCTTTTTTTCAATCAATGTACTTCTGGGATTGAGGATAATCAACAATTTGGGACTTTTAAAAATGTTCAATAACTATAAATTTTAAAAAAATGGAAACTTCTATTTTAATAGAAAAACTTACTAAAGAGGAGCTTTTTGATGGTCTAAGAATGATCATAAAAGAGGAACTGGAAGAATTAAAAAAAGATCTTCCCAGATCTCTTCACGATGAGGATTTATTAACCCGAAACGAAGTCGCATCTCTTTTAAAAATCGACCTTTCTACCGTTCATAACTGGACCAGGAAAGGAAAACTGAAGTCACTCGGGATTGGGCATAGAGTATACTACAAGCGACGAGATATTGAGGAGGCACTAATTCCTTTGTCTTAGTGAATTAGGCTCTTGTAAAAAATAAAAATACACTGAAATTCACACTTTAATGGGAGAATCAACGTATTTCTAGGCTCAATAAGTGAAATTCACATTCATAATCACAGGATAATGTGATTATGAATGTATTCTTATATATTTTAAAGGATTTAATTGAACCTTAATATGGAATTTTTAAAACCTGCTATAGAAATCAGCCTCCTTTTCGAAAAAATTCTTATTGTAGTCTTCTAAACTATTTATTTCAACACGATGAAATTCAGCTAAATAAAGTCCGCCAAAAATGAAGTAATTGAAGTCATAATGTAGAAATCCACCCATTCTCTTTAAAAATTTCGAGTTCTGCTCAACTATAGCTTGTGGTTTATTAAGATAGGCATTAAAAACATTAAAGTCGTGATATTGATATACGTGTATGATTTCGTGAGAAATTGTTTGAAAATCATTTGGGTTATCCCTGCCCAATATTATAGAGGTTCCAATAGTTAGTCCATTAACGGGTAGACCTCTATTTCTTAAATTATTTCCAGAGAATACAAATTCTCCCGTTCTCAAACTTAATCCACCTTTAAAATGATATTGTGAGGCAGTATATGCTGTTAGCAAAAACGCGACAGGCATAATTTTGTATCTAACGCGAATTCCATCAGCTAACTCAAACTCAATTCTGTTAAAACCTATATTTAAATTCCATTGTTCCCAAAAATTACGATTTTGGGCGGCATTTTCAATTATTGATATTCCGGTAGAGTTTAAAATTTTACCAGTCCATCCGTACTCCAGTTTTTCATATCGGGAAATCTTTCCTATATGCCTTTTACTCTCATAGACTAAATAACCTCCCAATGCCCCCTGGGCCAAACTTTTTAAGAGAACTTCGCCAACTTTTTTATCATTAGGCTTATTGATTACCGCGCCAATTGTACTGAAGATCGCCCCGACTCCAATATTATATAGTGCCGCTTCAGTATTATTATTTTGACTTTCTGCTTTCGCAGGGTAAAATAGGATTAATAAAAGGAAGATGTTTAAATAGTATTTTAATGACATTCAGAAATTTTAGTGATTCCCTGCAACTAAATTACATTTTTAATATACGTGGATAAGAATTAGCAGATTTTTATTATGAACTCCAAATTTAAAAGCACTCATTTCCAGAGTATTATTTCCGAATTACTAATACGACTTTTATCTCTATTATCATTGCTATAAAGGAGTAACAACTAAACATATGATTTTTTGATTTTCTATTCTCCTATAAATAATTTTTGGGTAAATACATACACTAATATCCCATTTAGTAAAATCGACCCAATAAAAATACAAATGGCCCAAACCGGGTAGGCTTTAGCATTTTTTAGTTCTTCAGTAAGACTGGACATCTCATTTTTATGAGAGTCTAAGGTCTTTTCAATTTCCTCCCGCTGTTGTTGAAGTGCATTTTCGAGTTTGCTACTATCAATGCCGATTTGTTCCTTTTGAATTTTCTCCAGTCTTTGTACTGTTTTTTCAAACTGGCTTATTTCAGAGACAAGCAGCTCACTTAATTGTTCTAGTTTTGTCATACCTCAAGAATTTAAATTCCTATATCCATTCCTTTTGAAATCGCTTTTTTGATAATTTCTTTCGCTATAGTTTTTATCATTCCAGATGATAGTTCTACGGTTTTAGAGGCTAGCTTTACCTGGGTGTTGACCTTCAAAAACTGAGATATCCCTTGCTCTGCACTCAGGCGTTTTCCAATATTACCACCACTCATCGACCTGTGAATCTCACTTCCTTTGAGGTTATATTTATCGAATTCAAAGCGAAAGCCCTGGAGTTTGTTGCTTTTGTTGATACAGGGAATCACCTTAACTCCATTGGTCTGCATTCCTTCCATATATTCCTTAAAATTTTTCGGTTTAAACTGGTTAAAAGTCAATTCGTGCCGTCTTTTAATCTCGGCTCGAATAGCCTGCAGGTTGTGATCTTTTTCCCATTGTACTTGTTTCACGGTTGTTAATTTCATTCCCTCAGCAACTTTTTCCGCTGCTTGCTGACTGCGCTTTCCAATAAAACTATCGCTATAGGCCTGTCCCTTAAAATTTACACGATTTACATAGAGGTGAATATGTTTATGTTCCTTATCCTTATGTACGAAAGCTATTGCCTGCCGATCCTTTAAGTTCATTTCCTTTAAAAACTGCTCACATATTTTCGAAAGTTCTTTATCCCCAAGTTTTTTCCCGTCTTCAATGGTGGGGCTTATGATAAAAGAAAGGGTATTATTTTTACAATCATTATTTAAATCCTGGGTTAACCTGAATTCAGCACTTACTTCCCTGGGGTCCTCTCCGGTAATGTTTTGAGAGAACACAATTTGAGCATCCTTTTCCTGGTTCCAGCCATAAGACATAGCTGCCCGGGTATGTGAAATAGCTTTTCCTTTCCCAATCATTAGTGTATTTTTTTAAGATGAACCTTTATTTCATCGGCCAGGTCATATACCGTTTTGGAAAGTTTTGGATCTCGTTTCCGGAACATATTGCCAATAGACTTAAAGTTATTATGAAACTTCACCAGGGTTTTATAGATTTCGATATGATCATCTGAAAGTCTTTCCTTGATATCCTTTTCATAGATAGATTTCCGACAAAACTCACTTAATGTTATTCCGCTTTGCCTAGCTTTAATTTTCAACATCTTTTTTTCATAAATCGAACACCTGAATTTTATCCATTCACTTTTCCCCTTAAAAGACTCTTTTTTTTCATTGCGACCATCGGGAGCAATCAAGATTGTGCCCACAGGCACACATCTTGCACTTCCTTCCAAGACCTCTAACTTAATTTGAAGTTCTTTGCTTTCCTGTTCAGTTATTTCCTTTTTCTCCAGATCAGCAAGTAGATCCAGAAAACTTCGACCTCGTATTTTTTTGGAAGTTGTAGTTATGTGCTTAGGCTTTTTCATTTCTAAGTTTTTCATTAAGATCTTTATAGATTAAATATCCGGCACTACAATCGGTTATATGAGAAAAAAGGTTTACCAGTGAACCGGTTGTCTTTTTGCCTGCAGCGTCGTTATCCAGATAGAGATATACACACTCATACCGAAGAAGGAACTTTTCAATTTTATCTAAAAAGGACAGGGAATTCAGCACGATACAATCTGATTGCTGCATCAGGATCCTATCAAAAACAACAAGGGATAAAAAATCAAACATTCCTTCTGTAATTACCAGGGTAGAGGAAGAATGAGAGAAAAAGGTATAGGACTTAGGTGAGCTGGAATTTTTACAATACTTATTTCTTAGTTCCCAACCCCCAAGATTGTTTTTGAGTCCAATGGAATAAAATCGCTTGCCATCAATTTCATAGGCTACCTCTCTGCAATATTTATTTGCGATTGTGTGGGGAATACAACGTTGTTTCAAATAATGTAATAGACCAGGCCTTGAAATATCTGAGATGCTATGAATTTTGAGTTTTGGTTTCTGAATTACTTTCCTAGAACGAGGCGGGCAAAAAGAAAGAATAGTTTCAGAATGTAGATAATTCAGCGCTTTTCGATTAGAACAATTCTTTAGTAGCATAATAAGGTCAATAATATTACCGCCCTGCCCGTTTCCGAAATCATACCATAGATTTTTATGCAAAGAAACGTTGAAAGATGCCTGCGTTTCTGACCGTAGGGGACTCAGAAACCAGGCTTCTTTCTCAGTTGTTCTTGTGGGGAAGTGACCTAATTTTGCAAGCGTGGTAACGATGCAAATATTACGGGCGCTTCTCCACGAATTCGTATTGCTTTCCATTTTTTCTTTTTTTAATTACCCATTTACCCAAGGCCGTTAATAATGAAGTCTTGCATATTTTTTAATATTTCCATTAATCCCCACAATTACCCAGGGTAGATAGGAGGTAGTTTAATTTTCCAGTTGGTTACCCACCCTGGACCTTGAAAATCCGGACCTCTGGTAATATTGGGTAATTAGGTAACTAATTTTACAATTACATCTCCAGAGGTGAGGTTTTGAATTTTGGTTTGACCAGATATCCATACACGCGATTTTCAGTAGATTTAATTCTCTCATAATCGAGCGCTTTCAGAGCCCGACCCATTGTGTACATATTTAACCTTGGATTAATACAACTGAGCTGTAGAACTATATCAGAGGCAGTTTTAAAATCTTCAGGTTCCTCACTTTTTTCATAATATTTAAGCAGTAATTCTTCTTCCATACTTGCCTGCCGGAAACCTTTATTTCGTTCCTCATTAACCTTAATATCCTTGATAGTGAGTTCTGGAGTAAAAACTTCATCTACATAGGCAAGATGGTAAGCTTGTGCCCACACATCGTGTATATTAATCTCCCTGGAGTAAGCAAAATCAATCTTATCATTTAATTCAAAGCACAACCACCTAACAGAACCGGTTTCATCATTTAAAAAAGTAGATCTGTTAGTAGACCCAATAAAACTGCAGGTTCTATATAAGCTGGTATTCTTCCTGTCATAGGGCAATCTTTCATTAATCATTGTCTTTGAAAAATAAGCTTTGAGAGCATTGATTTCTTTACGTGCCAGCACCGATAATTCGTCCAGGTTAATGATGAAATTTCTGGATAATTGAATCCTTGCATCCTTATCTGTGGTCATATCTTCAGCAAAATATTTCGAAAGGGGAGGGGGGCAAAGAAATCTGCACCAGGTAGATTTTCCTGAGTTTTGATTAGGATGAACTAAAACCAGGCATTGTTTATTAAAATAATGAGGTTCAATACCACACTTTACTGTTCTTACCAGCCATTTTTTGAAATGATATAAGAAGAGTTCGGGCTCCTTTAAAGGTAAGTAAGAAGCCAGTTTTTTAATATGATCCTCCCCATACCATTTATGAAGAGAAGAAAAGTATGTTTCAATTGGATTATACTTTTCAATAAGATGAGATCGAAGAAAAATATCCAATCTGGCCGGATTAACTTCTATATTAGATCGAGCTAGTTCTATCAATAATGAGTTAATATCCAGGATTTCAAATTGGTTAGTCCCTTTTAGGGATATTTCAAATTCCTGACCGATTTCATCAAATCTCAAATCATACTTTCTGGAAGTATATTCAAAGAGAGAATCATAGATTGTCTTTTTACTGGGTGCCTCCACATTATATAGACTTTGCCTTTCGGTTTTCATAGTTCACAGATTTAATGTGTAAATCTTTTATTCCGAAAAGCATAATCAAGAGCCTCATTATTGATTTCTTGTTTGGATTTACTCTGATTGGAAAGCAGCCATTCATCCAGTTTCTCTCTTGAAAAATAAATTTTCTTACCCCTGGGTTTGGAAAAGGGGATCTCACCGTTGGCGGTTAACTTGTAAAGATAACTTCTGGAGATACCTGTATAATTACTAGCCTCTTCAATAGTTAATACATTTTTACTTGTTCGGATTAAATTTTCAATACGATCAAGTTTTTCTAAGATTTTTAAATCGTTCATTTTAATAGAATTAAAGATTAAAAATGAACAAAAGCGCTTTTGTTAGTTGAATTCTTGCGCCAATTTAAGAATGGAAACAAAGGAGAATGTATGCTTTGAATACCAGGTATGTATAATAGTATGGTAAGTATACAATTTAGAGGTTGCAGATAAAAGCTCAATTTTATTTGTTGTCACATACAAAATTCTGGTAAGCCCTGTTATTATATGTTAAAGCATATAAAACCTGTTTTATCTAGAAGTTATTCTTACAAAAGGTATAATCCACAAACAGGAATATTGCAGAAACATGTTCAGGGAATTGACTTGTTCCTTGTACCTGAACAACAACAAAAAATGAACACGTAAAATTATATTTTATTATAGAAGTCAAAGCTAAAAATGAAATATATCAATTCGCGATTCGCGAATCGATAAGTTTTTATTCAATCAGCTTTAAATATTTTAAAAAAAAGCCAGAAAGAGGTTAGTATGATGGAGAGATTATTAGACACTATTTCAAAAAATCTCTAAAATTTTCCTGATTTATTATCTGGACCTCAGCTTTGTATGTATCTGAGAAAATTTTCGGAATTTTCACTTTGTTTTTTGAATTCCATTTTATCTCATAGCCTTTTATTAATCCCGCGTCTTCTTCTACATAATCGATTTCCTGCTGGCTAACCGTTCTCCAAAAATAACCTTTGGCCAAAGAAGAGTTGTAAGCCATGGTTTTTAGCCTTTCGGTAATTAAAAAGTTTTCCCAGAGATTACCTTTGTCCTGTCTGGTCTGCAGTGGATTTAGGTTACCAATAATCATATTCCTGACCCCGGTATCGTAAAAGTATATTTTCTGGTTAGTTTTAATTTCGTTTCTCAGATTTTTGCTAAAGCTCGGAAGTTTGTAAATTACGAAAGCCTGGCAGAGTAGATCAATATATGCAGCTACAGTTTTCTTATCAATTCCCAGCATTTGGGATAATTCATTGTAGCTAACCTCACTACCAATTTGAAATGCTAAGGCTCTTAAAAGTTT
The DNA here is from genome assembly GCF_054121495.1 of Salegentibacter haimaensis. Lineage (NCBI taxonomy): Bacteria > Pseudomonadati > Bacteroidota > Flavobacteriia > Flavobacteriales > Flavobacteriaceae > Salegentibacter > Salegentibacter haimaensis. Next base: position 17,888 of record NZ_JBSYGH010000020.1, on the reverse strand, counting down.
CTCTAATACTTCTGGTTTTCTAATCCCACCGTAGCTTAAAATATCTTTATATAAATAGCTATCGGTCAATTGCTTTAAAATTTCTTTTTCTTCTCCCAGATTATTAATTACATCCGGATACATACCGTAAATAATTCTTAATTCTAATTGTTGTTCGGCTTTTATATAACCGACATCCATCTCGAATTCTGACCAGGAAATTGGATAAAGGTGATACTCCCATTTTCTTCCTGTCAGTGGTTCCTGAGTTTGGTTATTTAATTCGAAAGCGGAGGACCCACTCACTTGTAATTGTACAGATTTTAATTGATCAGTAATTATTTTAAGAGTAATCCCAATATTCTCTATTCGTTGAGCTTCATCAATAAATACTATAGAATGCTTACCTATAATATTTCTGAGCTGCTCCAGGTTAGGATTTGAAAGTAGCTTTCTAACTGTTGGATCGTCTCCATTTAAAAATAAATAATCTTTTTCTTCCAATAGTTTATTGAAAAGAGTGGTTTTTCCAACCTGTCTTGGGCCAATAAGCAGGATTACTTTTCCAGTTCCAAAACGATCTATTATTTTATCTTCTAAAATTCTTTTTATCATAATCAGGGATTGTAATCCCCAAATATAACTATTTTCAGGGATTATAATCCCCAAATATTGATATTTTTAGGGATTGTAATCCCCAAATATCATCTCTTGTAAAGATCAGGCTTACTTTAGTTTTTCAAAAATTGAAATTAGTACTTCATTATTTTTCGAAACAGGGGTTCTGGTAGGAGCATTTTTCAGGGTATTGTAGTTATACCTTTTACCATCTGTACGTAATATCAATTTTGAATTAATAAATAGATCTTTCATAGTCATTGTATTATTAGGGAAGGCACTAGAAAGATGGTCATAGAATTCCCGGGTGCTTGGCCCATCCATATTTAAATGGATTTTAGACTGGTGTTCATCCCAATTTTTAGTGAGTACATTTTTAAAATCCTGAAGACTGGTTTTTTTGGAATTAAGAAGATCATACCTTATTAGGTCGTGATATAATATTTGGAGTTGCACATCTGGAATACCCAGATTAAAGCAACTTTTTGTTTCTGAAAAATTAGTTGCATTTTGATGCCGGATACACTTTTTGAATTTATCGGTCCAGGGAATAATCGAGAGGTAAAAGCCAAGGATGAAAACGATTATAATCATAATCGGTAAGAAAGAATGTTCAGTTTGAATGGAATTCAGGGAATATACCATAAGATGCATCAGCCCCAATCCCAAACCAAGAAAAAGCAACCTTGGTTTTTCAATATTTGCTTTCCAGGTTGAGGCCAGGTCTAACATAAAATTTAGGAATAACGGTGAATAATGTAATAGAAGCTTCCCATAAATAAATATGAACCCTAGAGTGGTGATATATTCGATTAAATCAAAACTCATAATCCATTTCAAGCTCAGGAATCAGGTTAGCTGCTTCCTTCTTTTTCTTATCTACAATCTTGGCATAGACCTGAGTCGTCCTAATTTCTTTATGACCTAAAACTTTAGAAACGGTATAAATATCTGCTCCATATTCCAGAAGTAATACAGCGTGTGTGTGCCTGGCACTATGGAATGTGATATGTTTGGTAATTCCGGCGCGCATACACCAGCGCAATATTTCTGCATTAAAATGGGCTCCATATTTCAATCCTTGAAAAACGCGGTTACTTTCTGGCTGTCTTTTGCCCAGTAGTTGTCTGGCCTGATTGGAGATATACTGGTATTCCTGACCCGAAGTTTTCATTTGTTTAAAAATTAATCGAGAACCCTCGTCTTCATCTCGAACCTCCAGCCAGGTAAGCTTATTTATATCACTCCAACGTAGCCCGGTAAGACAGCTAAACAAAAAAGCATTTTTAAGAACCTGGTATTTGCAGTAAGCTTTAGCCATTGCCTGAAGCTCCTCCTGGGTAAGATATTCTCTTGTAGTTTCCCCCTGTGCAAAACCTTTTACGGTAGTGGCATAATTTCTTCTGGTATAACCATCGTCAAAGGCCTGTCGTAAAGCAGCCTTAAATTTATTATAGTAGGTATATTTAGAGTTCTGAGATAGAGAGGTATTGGATTTTGTTTTTGCCTTTTTATTTAAATATTTTTTAAAGCCAAGTACAAAATCTTCATCTATGTCTTCAAAGGTTATTTTTTTTCTGCCAACATAAGCAGCTATATGATTCTGAGCAGCATCCCAATTATCATAATTGCCTTTACTTTCATATCTTTCTTCTTTGAGTTTGTCATAATAAGTAAGGAACAATAATTTATCTTTTGACCGATCTTTAATACCATATTTTCCTTGGGCATATTCCGCTCTACGGATAGATAGAATTTGTTCAGCTCTTAAGAGTGTTTCCTCATTTTCTCTCTTTTCGGAAGGGGTTTTTGGCGAAATGTGTAGGTACTCTTTTAAATATTCAGTTTCTCTTATACCCTTTGTTTTTCCTTGTTCATCTACGGTGGTTCCTTTATAATAATCAAGGTAAAGACTATACTTCCCGGAGGCCAGCTTCTTTTTTCTCAGTTTTATTTTCATAACTATCTTATTTCCATAAAGATAATGCAAAATATAATACGAGATACAAAATTTGTATCTCGTATTTAAAATTTAACAACGAGATACAAAAAAGATACAAATAATGGTTTAAATTAGTATAATAATGGAAAGGCACAAAAATAAAAAAGAGGCTTTAAGGCCCCTATTCTATTGAGTTTTTGTAGTATTTAATATCAAATGACATCAAATAAAATTTCCTTTTTATTTTCCAATACAAAAATTAGAAAATATATTCCCCAGCAACTCGTCGTTAGTGACCTCGCCGGTGATCTCCCCAAAATAATGCAGGGCCTCGCGTATGTCTATCGCCAACAGGTCGCCCGAAAGATTGTGGTTTAACCCGTCTTCTACTTTATTGATCTCTTCCAGAGCCTGGAGAAGGGCGTTGTAATGTCTACTGTTGGTTACAATAGTATTATTATTTCTAAGAGCCCCGGTATTTACGAATTCCAGCAGCTTCATCTTGAGCTCTTCCACGCCCTCCCCGGTTTTAGCGGAAAGCATATGTAGATTCGCTCCCTCAATAACTTTGAGTTGATCCTTCAGGTTTCTTCTTTGCTCTTCGTCTAAAAGGTCGATCTTATTTACCAGAATTAGAAGTGGCTTTTGCGGAAAGCGATTTTTTATTTTTTCGATCTCTGGAATTGCAGACTCCATTATTCCCCCTTCGGAATTTAGGGGGCTTAGAAAAATAACCACCTGCGCCTGACTTATCTTCTCAAAAGTCCTTTTAATTCCTATGCTTTCAACCACATCCTGGGTTTCACGAATTCCGGCGGTATCGATAAACCTGAAACCAACTCCGCCTATACTCATTTCGTCCTCAATACTGTCTCTGGTAGTACCTGCGATATCAGATACTATGGCGCGCTCTTCGTTGAGTAAAGCATTGAGCAGGGTAGATTTTCCCACATTGGGCTCACCCACAATGGCTACGGGAATTCCATTTTTCAAAACATTCCCGGTGGCAAAGGAATCGATAAGCCTTTTTAGAACCTGCTGAATTCGCGCTACCAGGTCTTTGAACTGATCCCGGTTGGCAAATTCCACATCTTCTTCTGAGAAATCGAGTTCCAGTTCTATCAGAGAAGCAAAATCCAGTAATTCCTGTCGTAACCGCTGAATCTCATTCGAAAAGCCACCGCGCATTTGCTGCATCGCCATTTGGTGGCTGGCCTGGTTTTCAGAAGAAATAAGGTCGGCTACGGCTTCGGCCTGGCTTAGGTCCATTTTTCCGTTTAAAAAGGCGCGCATAGTGAATTCTCCGGCTTCAGCCGAACGGCAACCTTTTCTAATTAGTAATTGAATGATCTCCTGCTGGATATAAGGGCTTCCGTGGCAGGAAATCTCTATGGTTTCCTCGCCGGTATAAGATCGCGGCGCACGAAATACCGAAACCAGGACTTCGTCCAGCGTTCTTTCAGCATCCACAAGATTCCCCAAATGCAAGGTATGAGTTTCCTGTTTTTCCAAAGGTTTTCTGCTTTTCGCCTTAAAAAGAGGAGCAACGATCTCTATGGCCTTTGGGCCCGAAACCCGAATTATGGCGATAGCTCCCGCTCCCGAAGGCGTGGCAAGAGCGACAATGGTATCATTCAATTTCATAGCGCAAAGATAAGCCACCCCCGAGCCCCTTCCAAAAATGTATATGACAATATAATATACAGGCCATTTGTAACAAATTTCACCGATTAAGGTCTTATATTTAAGGAGATTATCATTTTATCGTAAATTCGTAAATATGAACAAATATAACTACTCCCCTGAAGGGGGAGGCCGGGCGGGGGCTATGAGAGAAGACAATCAAATGCTAATGCTTACGCATCTAAGCCAGTTACTGGACCTGGTAACCGGGATCGGCGGATTTATTGTGCCCCTTATACTTTGGCTTACACAAAAAGATAAGGTCGCAGGGATGGACTATCACGGGAGAATGATCCTCAACTTTCAAATAAGTATGTTTATTTATTCAATTTTGGCTATTCCGCTCATTCTCTTATTCGGGCTGGGAATCTTTGTTTTGATCGCTATTGCGATTTTGGTGATTATCTTTCCTATCATCAATGCGATTCGGGTAAGTAACGGTCAAATGCCCGACTATCCGCTAAGTATCAAAATTTTTTAATAATAAAAAACCTCACAGGTTTTGTAACCTGTGAGGTTTAATCTATAATTCTAAGAAGAAGAAAAGACTTGTAATTCCCCTCTTCAAAAGCCTTTGGCTTAATTATTAAGCATTACCGGCATTACCAGCATCGTGATTTTCTCTCCCGGATCGAGTCCGTCGGCCGGGGTTAAAATTCCGGCACGGTTTGGCAGGCTCATTTCCAGTTGCACTTCATCTGAAGTTAAATTATTCAACATTTCGGTTAGGAAACGCGAGTTGAAGCCAATTTGCATATCGTCTCCCTGGTAGGCACAGGTAAGTCTTTCTTCGGCTTTATTGCTGTAATCTACATCTTCGGCTGAAATATTTAATTCAGCACCGGCAATTTTAAGTCTCACCTGGTGCGTGGTTTTGTTGGAGAATATAGAAACCCTGCGCACAGAACTCAAAAACTGATTTCTCTCAATCACCAGTTTGTTAGGATTTTCCCGTGGAATTACCGCCTCGTAGTTAGGATACTTCCCGTCTATTAGTCTACACACCAGTTGCGTGTCATCAAAAATGAACTTGGCGTTAGACTCGTTGTATTCTATTAAAACTTCGCTTTCACTGCCGGCAAGTATGTTTTTAAGCAAAGTAAGCGGCTTTTTAGGCATAATGAACTCGGCAGCCTGGGAAGCGGTAACATCTTCGCGCGAATATTTCACCAATTTGTGAGCATCGGTGGCTACAAAGGTTAAACCATCGGTTGAAAACTGAAAGAAAACCCCGCTCATCACCGGGCGTAAGTCATCATTTCCTGAGGCAAAAATGGTTTTGCTAATCGCAGTAGCCAGGATATCACCTTCAATTACGGTGCTGCTGGGATCTTCGAGTTCTACAGGCTTCGGAAATTCTTCGCCATCGGCATAGGCCAGCGCGTATTTTCCGTGGTTTGAACTTAGTTCTATAGTATTGTTATCTTCAGCAACAAAGGTTAGGGGTTGCTCGGGAAAGGTTTTTAGCGTTTCCAAAAGCAGTTTTGCCGGAACGGCGATTTTCCCTTCAGAATCTGATTCCACACTGAGTTTAGCAGACATTGTGGTTTCCAAATCTGAAGCTGAAACCGTGAGTTCCCCCTGTTTTAGATCGAAAAGAAAATTGTCTAAGATGGGCAGGGTGTTGGTATTGTTAATTACTCCGCCCAGTATTTGAAGCTGTTTCAGCAGGTAACTGCTGCTTACGATAAATTTCATCGGCTTGTTGTTGATTTGTTTGAATCAGTTACAAATATATTTGAATCCTTCAAAAGTTTGGGGGATTCTACCGGCTTTTTATTAACAGATTTTCAGAAGAAAAGCTCGTTAATATATTTGTTTCCAATAAGTTATTTGAATCTCTTGCAGCTAAATTGTTAATAAGAAATACAGGCATTAAAAAGTCTCTTCTATCTCTGATAACGTTTTTTGCGGAAAAATTGAAAGACAAATCCGAAAATACCAAGTAAAAGCAGGGGTAGAGCGAGGTTTATGAGCTGCCATTGCAAACGTTCTTCAGCGGTTTTTTCAGCATCCAGAAAGGCCAGACGAATCTCCTTACTGCGAATATTCATAAGCCCGGTATCATCTAACATATAATTCACCGCATTAAGCAGAAATTCTTTATTTCCATAAGTATTGCCGGTAAAACGCTGAAAACCGAGTTCCAGCGGTTGGCCTTGCTGCACCTCGTTTTTAATGACATCTCCGTCTGAAATTACCAGCATTTGGGTAGATTTGCTTTCATCTCTTGGGTTTTCTATGCCGAAGGGTTTGACCCTGTTTTTATAAACCGAAGTGAAATTTCCTTCCAGAAGCACTGCCAGTGGCTGTTCCCCTGAAGTATAAGCAGCCATATCGGGCTCCCGGCTTACCATTTCAAGGCTAATAGGCAAGGGGGCGCCTTCTACCTTTGTGCGTGGCGAACTGCTTAACAAAATGGTTTTCTGCACCTCATTTTTAAGCGTGTCGATAGGGTTGGCATATTCGAATTTTACCGCTTCGATATTGTTCACAATGGGGTGGGAATCTGGCGAAACAGTTAAGGGCGAATAAAACCAGGGGTAAGGGTTATAGCGCGTATTGTTCCCAGAACCGGTGGCCAGGATGATGGGCGCTGAATAAATATCGTTTACCAGGCTCGGGTTAATTCTTATTCCATAACTAAAGAAAAAATCCCCCAGGTTCAGGTCGCGGGGATAAGCCAGGGCAGTACCTTGCGGATTCAGCAGGCTGTCGGTTTCCATCACCACATTTTCAGTAAGCCATAGACTTTTCCCGCCGTTCATCGTGTATTGATCGAGTATATATTTCTCTTCTTCGGAATAAGGCTGAGTGGGTTTGGCCTCGATAATGAGATCGTATTCTTTTAATTGTTCCAGTGTTTTCTGCGGATTTACCGCTGCTGAATCTAAAGTGAAAGGCGCCAGCAAATAATAATCCTGAAGCCGGCGTATAAAATCGGCGATCTGTACATCGGGAAGTTCGCCGTTTCCGCGCATTACCGCAATCTTTTTTTCTCTGGGTTTAAGTAACCTCATTAAAGCATCTGCAAAAGCATATTCCAAATGCTGTACAGAATTTGTTACCCTCTCCTCATCGCTGCTTCCCAACTGATTCTTTAGCAAGGGAATTTTTACGCTTTTATTCCCGCGATTGGCGATGGCCCAGGGAAAGATAATAGCTTCGGTGTTCCTACCGTTTTCCATCACACTAAGCCTGGCCGGTTCCATTCCCATTTTTAGAAATTCCTGGGCTACAGTCTGGGCGTCTTCTCCATCCTCTAAAGGATTATTGAAATTGAACTTGATATTGGAATTATAAGCCGAAAATTCCTCGAGCAATTGCCTGGTCTCATTTCTAAGCCTTCTGAATTCGGGCGGGAAGGCACCTTCGAGAAAAACATCTATTATTATGGGTTCCCGGGCTTCTGAAATAAGTTCTTTTGTTGCAGGGGAAAGCGTGTATCGCTTATCGGCGGTAAGATCTATTCGGGTAAAGAAACTCGCGGCCAACCAGTTGATGAGCAGTAGCGCAATAAGCCAAAGCAGCAGGTTTTGGTATGTTTTTAAATTTTTCAAGCTTCAGGAATTTTTTTTAGAGGCATTCAACTTCAGCTCGCTTAATTTGAGAAAGAGGATAACCACACTCAAAAAATAGATAAGGTTGCGGGTGTCAACAACCCCGCGGCTTATGCTTTGGTAATGATAATTAATTCCGAAGTATTCCAGGCCGAAATTTTCACTGCCAGAAATTCGCATATCGCTTAATCCGTCAAAAGCGAAATAAGCCAGAAAACATAAGAAAACTGCTAGAATAAAGGCTACGATCTGATTGCGGGTTAGGCTGGATGCGAAGATCCCAATCGCGGTATAGCAGGCTCCAAGAAAAATTAAGCCGAAATAAGATCCCAGGCTGGCACCCATATCAAAATTCCCGGGTGGGTTTCCAAGTTCTGAAATGGTAAATACATAGATCAGGCTGGGAATTAGCGCTAAAATCACCAAAACCAGGCTGGCGGTGAATTTGCCCAGAATCAACTGCCAAAGGCTTATAGGTTTGGTGAAAAGCAATTCAAGAGTACCTTGTTTTTGTTCTTCAGCAAAACTCTTCATCGTGATAGCCGGGATCAGGAAGATAAAGATCCAGGGCGCCAGGTTGAAAAATGGTTTTAAATCGGCAAAACCATTGTCCAGAATATTGTACTCTCCCGGAAATACGAAAAGAAAAAGTCCGCAAAGTATAAGGAAGATTCCAATTACCAGGTAACCGGTTAAAGTTGAAAAAAATGAGGTGATTTCTTTTGTGAAAATTGCAAACATCTACTTTGATAAAAATTATGCCTGTCCCAGACTTAAAACTTTTGACAAACCTAACTTTATTTTATCGGAAATTTCGGGACTTACTTCGCCGATTTTTTTAATAAATCGATTCTCGGATACCGATCGAATTTGGAAACAATCGGCCGATGATCTTTTAGAAAGCCCATTTTGTTGTGTCGGGGTTAATGGGATCATCCAGGCTGCAATTTTATATTTCGCTTTCCAGTCTGTAACCGGAATAATAATTTTTAAAGGAAGTTTCCCCAGGCCGTTATCATTAACGATAATGGCCGGCCGTGTTTTTTTGATTTCTGCACCCTGCGTTGGATCAAGATTTATTAGCCAAATTTCATTTTGCTTCATAAAATTCCTCAAAATCTAATTTTGTAAAAGCAGTTAATTCTTTGTTTTGGCTATACTCATCGAATAATTCTTCACTGGCCAGGTTTAAACCTTTGCTGGTTTCTGCTAAACGAATGCTTCGTAAAGTCTCCTCAATTACCCGTATTTTTTCTCCTAATGGGAGCTCTTCAATACATTTTAAAATTTCCTGGGTACTCATTCTACAAATATTGAATTATAAAGATACTAATTTAAGCCGCGATCCAGGGTTTTTCAAATAATCTAAATTTTTAATCAAATAGCCTGCCTTCTACCTACTTAAGTTTGTCTACTGAATCCACGCTCCAGGCCTCAGGCTTTTCGTTGAACATCTTTTTGGTGGTATTCCAGATTCCTTTAAATAATTCTGAATTCCGGTAATTTTCAAGAGCAGTTTCATCTTCCCAGTAACTGTAGGTGAAAAACCTGTGTGGATGATCTTTATCGCGTAGTAATTCCAGGTGCTGGCATCCTTCAAAACCCCTGATTTTTTCTTTTTTCTTTTCGAAATTTTCGAGAAATTGAGGAATTTGATTTGGGTCGAAGCCCATTTTTACTATTCGTATAAGCATTTACCTGAAATTTATGGTGATGGTGTCTCTGTGTTGTAAGCCAAACAAACTGGAAGCGCTCCCCACAGTAGACGGATTGCTTTTGTAAATCGCAAGTTCAATATACCCGGCCGAGTTGAAAAGGGCAAGTTTTCTTCCGTCTTCCTCACCTCGTTTATCTTTTTCGAGATCAAAATTAATCCAGTCTGAATAGGATTCGTAGATTTCAGTAAAATTCACCGAACGGGCACTGAGATTAAATTCTCTTCCTTTTCCTACATTTTCAAAAAGTTTTCGCGAAACATTGGTTACCACATTTCCGTAGTTATCGACATAGATCACATAGCCGATAATCTGGTTTTTTTCTGCATTGATAATCGGCTCAAACTCTTTCATATCTTTAATTTGAGCGATGCTTTTACCAATTACTTCCAGAGTGCCGCCACGGGCCAAATGAGCCGCAACTTTTACAAAAACATTGAGCACGGGAAAATTTTTTCCAACCTTATCGTGAATATTGATTTCCACGATTTTTGTAGGATTTATTTCTGAAGCGATCAATCCCAAAATCCCGTTATTGGCGCAGATAAAATAATGCTCATCGAGTAAAACCGCGAGATGTTTATTTTCGGGGGTGAGTTCAGAATCTATCCCAATAATATGAATGCTTCCCGGGGGGAAACTCTTGTAGGCATTTTTAATGATATAGGCAGCTTCACTAATATGAAATGGGGAGATGCTATGTGAAATATCAACAATTTTCACATCATCTAATTCTGTATAAATCGCCCCTTTAACCGTTCCTGCAAAATGATCTTTCTCCCCAAAATCGGTAGTTAAGGTGATTATGGCCATAGATGATTGTTAATATTTTTTTAACCTGAAGCGGCTTATTTTGTGTAAGTTTGTATAGAAAGCGAAGATAAATTTATTTTAGGCATTTTAATAGCGAATAACCTAAAAAATAAAGTCTGAAAAACCTGAAATATCAACCTACTTAAACCCATAAGCCTTTGAACGAAATTGTTATTGAACTTTCAGAGATCAACCCCCGGGAATTTTTTGGTCAGAATAATGAGCATATAGAATTGCTCAAAAAATACTTTCCCAAGTTAAAGATTGTGGCCAGGGGAAGCCGCATCAAAGTATTTGGAGACGAGGAAATGCTGGAAGAGTTCGATAAACGATTTTCAATGCTTATGGACCAGTTCGGGAAATACAATAAGCTCGATGAAAATGTAATAGAAAGGGTGCTCACCAGTGGGGATGAGGAAGATTACCAAACTTCAGCTGAAAGTGGAGAAGTACTGGTACACGGCGTTAGCGGTAGATTGATAAAAGCCCAAACCGTGAACCAACGAAAGATGGTAGAGCTTTCCAAAAAAAATGATTTGGTATTCGCCATTGGCCCTGCAGGAACAGGAAAAACTTATACAGGGGTCGCCCTGGCTGTGAAAGCCTTAAAAGATAAGCAGGTTAGAAGAATTATTCTTACCAGGCCGGCTGTAGAGGCCGGTGAGAATCTCGGATTTTTGCCTGGGGATCTTAAAGAAAAGCTCGACCCCTATATGCAGCCGCTCTACGATGCCCTTCGGGATATGATTCCGCACGAAAAACTGGAAAGTTTTATAGAAAAAGGAGTGATACAAATTGCACCTTTGGCATTTATGCGGGGGCGTACCCTCGATAATGCATTTGTTATCCTCGATGAAGCCCAGAACACTACTCACGCTCAAATGAAGATGTTTCTTACCCGAATGGGGAAAAACGCAAAATTCATCATAACCGGCGACCCGGGACAAATCGACTTACCAAGACGTGTGATTTCAGGTTTAAAAGAAGCTTTGCTGATTTTGAAAGATGTTAAAGGCGTAGGTATGGTTTATCTCGATGATAAAGATGTGATTCGACATAAGCTGGTGAAAAAGATCATTGCCGCATATAAAGAAATAGAGCATAATGATTAAATATCAAAATAGGCGTTTGAGAAGATTCCTTTAAAATCCAAATTTTTACCAGATAATATAAATTATTCAATGCAAATTCCAAGTAATACAATTACCACAACCAATTTTAATTTTCCGGGACAAATTTCAGTTTACAAAGGAAAAGTTCGGGATGTGTATAGTCTTGAAAACAAAAAACTGGTTATCGTTGCCACCGACAGGCTTTCGGCTTTTGATGTGGTAATGCCTAAAGGCATTCCCTATAAAGGTCAAATCCTAAATCAGATCGCAACCAAAATGATGGAAGCCACCCGCGACCTGGTGCCCAACTGGCTTGAAGCTACACCCGATCCCAATGTGGCTATTGGTGCTAAATGTGAGCCTTTTAAAGTGGAAATGGTGATTCGCGGGTATCTGGCCGGTCACGCCGCCCGGGAATATAATGCAGGAAAAAGAAGCTTGTGCGGAGTTGCTCTGCCCGAAGGTTTAAAGGAAAACGATAAGTTGCCTATGCCCATCATTACTCCGGCCACCAAAGCCGAACAGGGCGAGCACGATGAGGATATCTCACGGGAAATGATTATTAGCAGAAATATTGTTTCAGCCGAAGATTATAGGATCCTGGAAGATTATACGCATAAACTCTTCAGGAGAGGTGCCGAAATTGCGGCTAAACAGGGTCTTATTTTGGTAGATACCAAGTATGAATTCGGAAAAACACCCGAAGGAGAAATTGTTCTCATCGATGAGATTCACACCCCCGATTCTTCCCGGTATTTTTATGCTGAAGGTTACCAGGAGCGACAGGAAAAAGGCGAGCCTCAAAAGCAACTTTCCAAAGAATTTGTAAGGCAATGGCTTATTTCTGAAGGCTTTCAGGGGAAAGAAGGCCAAAAACTGCCAGAGATGAGCGATGAGTATATCGATTCGGTTTCAGAACGATATATAGAATTGTTTGAGAAAATCACCGGTGAAAAATTTGAGAAAGCCGATGTTTCAAAGCTGGAAGACAGAATTCAGAAGAATGTCGAAGATTATTTGAAAAAGGAATAACTTCAGAAGAAATTTTTAATAAAAAAGCGGAGCGAAACTTATCGACTCTGCTTTTTTATTTTCTGAACAGAAATTAATTTCTGTTGTTAAATTGATAAAAGCCCCGCAGGGACAGCTTATTCCTCGCAAATCTCGATACAATTCTTTAAATTGCTGGTTTAACCACAAATTTTAGAATTAACCTGTTTATTTAAATTATGAGTAATTATCACATCAAGAATCTTGAAGAATATTTTCAGATATATAGAAAATCGGTAAGAGAGCCAGAAAACTTTTGGGAAGAAGTAGCCGAAGAGCATTTCACCTGGCGAAAACGTTGGAATAAAGTATTGGACTGGGATTTTTCCAAACCGGAAATTAAATGGTTTCAGGATGCCAAATTAAATATTACTGAAAATTGTATAGACAGGCATTTGTTTACCCGTGGCGATCAAACGGCGATTATCTGGGAGCCGAATGGGCCCGAAGAAGAGTCTAAAAAAATAACTTATACTCAACTTCACAAAGAGGTAAATAAATTTGCCAATGTGCTTAAGTCAAAAGGGATTGCTAAGGGTGATCGGGTTTGTATTTACCTGCCAATGATTCCTGAGTTAGCCATAGCTATGCTGGCTTGTGCAAGGATTGGTGCCATACATTCGGTGGTGTTTGCAGGTTTTTCTTCTAAAGCACTGGCTACCCGTACTAACGATGCCGATTGTAAAATGATGATTACGGCCGATGGTTCGTACCGCGGAAGCAAAACCATCGATCTTAAAGCTATTGCCGATGCTGCGCTCGAGGATTGCCCGGGGGTAGAAAATGTTTTGGTGGTAAAGCGGTTGAATTCTGAAATTTCGATGAAAGAAGGTCGCGATGAATGGCTTCAGCCATTACTTGATGATGCTTCTGAAGAATGCCTGCCTGAAATCGTGGATGCCGAAGACCCCTTGTTTATTTTATATACTTCAGGATCTACAGGAAAACCCAAAGGGATGATGCACACCACCGCTGGTTATATGGTGTATACGGCCTATACCTTTAAAAATGTTTTTCAGTACAGAGAACACGATGTATATTGGTGTACCGCCGATATCGGCTGGATTACCGGGCATAGTTATATTCTATACGGCCCGCTTGCCAATGGTGCCACTACAGTGATGTTTGAAGGAGTTCCGTCTTACCCCGATTATGGAAGGTTTTGGGAAATCGTTGAAAAACATAAGGTGAACCAATTTTATACTGCTCCCACAGCTATAAGAGCCTTGGCAAAGAAAAACATTGAATTTGTTGAAAAATACGATCTGTCTTCTCTAAAAGTGCTTGGTTCTGTAGGAGAACCCATTAATGAAGAAGCCTGGCACTGGTATAATGACCACGTTGGAAAGAAGAAAAGTCCTATTGTTGATACCTGGTGGCAAACCGAAACCGGTGGGATAATGATTTCGCCGATTCCCTATGTAACACCTGCCAAACCTACTTATGCCACCCTGCCTTTTCCGGGGGTGCAACCTGCTCTTATGAATGAACAGGGGCAGGAAATTAAGGGGAACCAGGTAGAGGGACGATTATGTATTAAATTCCCCTGGCCGGGAATGGCAAGAAGCATTTGGGGAGATCATCAGCGATATAAAAACACGTATTTTTCAAGTTTTGAAAATATGTATTTTACCGGCGACGGAGCCCTGCGCGATGAGGTTGGTTATTATCGAATCACCGGTAGAGTAGACGATGTCATTATTGTATCGGGGCATAACCTGGGAACTGCGCCGATTGAAGATGCCATTAATGAACATCCGGCGGTGGCTGAATCGGCCGTGGTGGGATATCCGCATGAAATTAAAGGAAATGCGCTCTACGGATTCGTAATTTTAAAAGAAACCGGGGAGAGTAGAGACCGGAATAATTTGAGAAAAGAAATCAATCAACAGATTTCAGATAGGGTAGGACCCATAGCCAAACCAGAGAAAATTCAGTTTGTAAGCGGCCTGCCAAAAACCCGAAGCGGAAAAATTATGCGAAGAATTTTAAGAAAAATAGCTTCAGGAGACACTTCCGATTTAGGCGATACTTCAACATTGCTGAATCCTGAGATAGTAGAGGAAATTATTAATGAAACTTCAAAGGTTTAAAATACATTTCTGGATTAGAAAAATGCCTCCCAAATCCGGAGGCATTTTTTATAATTCTATTTGGTAATCTTTTATCAATTCCAAAATACACTTTTCAGTCTCAGAGAGGGAGGCGTAGTCTTTATCGCTTTCCTCTTTTACATTCTCAAAATATGGAGTGATTTCACCGGTTTCGTAGGCGTTAACTATTCTTGGATGTACGTAGTAACTTCGGCAAACCGCTCTGGTATTGCCCAATCCTGTGGCCGCAGCGTCAAAAGCTTCCAGGATATTTTTTTTGTTTTGTTTTTCATCCTCTGTATACCCGAGCTCCCGTAAGGTTTCAAAGAAAATTTTGGAAGCGCTCCATGTCCTGAAATCTTTGGCTGAAAAAATTTCACCACAAATTTCCTGGATATATTCGTTTATCATCCCGCTATCAATGGCCTGTTTTTGGCCGTTTTCGTCATAGAATTTAAACAGTTCCCAGCCGGGGATTTCTTCGCATTGGTTTACCAGTTTAATCAGTTTTTTGTTACGCACCGTTACCGAATGTTCTTTCCCCTTTTTCCCGATAAATTCAAATTTGATCTTATTTTTAAAGGTTTTAACGTGCCGGGTTCTAAATGTGGAAAGTCCATAAGTCTTGTTGTTTTTGGCGTAGTAGTGGTTTCCAATTCTAATATGAGTTTCTTCCATTAAGCGAATAACCAGCGCCAAAACCTTTTCCCTGCTCATACTTCTTTTCTGAAGATCCCGGTTTACCCGTTTACGAATTTCCGGGAGTTTTTCACCAAAAGCAGCCATTTTAAAGAATTTTGACTCATTTCGAATTCTCATCCAAAGCGGATGATACATATATTGTTTCCGGTTTTTTTCATCTCGGCCCACTACCTGTAAATGTCCGTCTTCGTGCTTTGAAATTCGTACCTCTTTCCAGGCCGGGGGAATAACCAGTTTTTTAATTCTATCTAAGGTTGTGGGTTTTTCCACTCTATTACCGTTAAAAAGATAAGTAAAACCGCGACCCCTACGCTGACGCCTAATACTTAAATGTTCTTCAGAAACGTATCGTAAATTAGCCAAATCTATGGCTTCGTATGGATTGGTGATAATTGAATTTATCTCTTCAGGAGAAATGGTCATTTTTTAGCTTTTGCTAAAATTAGGTTTTTGCCTGAAGTATCCCTGATAAGGATTTGTGAAAGTTGCTCTAATAAAAAGGTAAAATATGGCAGGATAATAGGCAAGAAAAACTCCCTTTGGAAAGGGAGTTTGATTTAAACCTGAATTTTTTTATTGAAAATAGCTGAAATTTTCTCCTTCTTTGAGGCCCAACACGCTTTCATAAATCAACCTGATCACGTTCTCCACATCGTTTTGATGCACCATCTCTACAGTGGTATGCATATATCGTAAAGGTAAGGAGATCAAAGCCGATGGCACCCCGCCATTGCTATAGGCAAAAGCATCGGTATCGGTTCCGGTAAACCTTGAATTTGCCAGCCGCTGAAAAGGGATTTTATTTTTTTCAGCAGTATTAATAAGGTATTCCCTCAATTTATTTTGTACAGCAGGAGCATAGGCGATTACCGGTCCCTCTCCAATTTTCGTCAAACCATTGGTCTTTTTCTCGATCATAGGAGTGGTGGTGTCGTGGGTTACATCTGTCACTATAGCCACATTGGGCTTAATTCTATGAGTAATCATTTCTGCACCCCGAAGCCCGATTTCTTCCTGCACCGAATTGGTGATATATAAACCAAAAGGTAATTTCTTTTTATTCTCCTTCAGCAGGCGGGCTACCTGGGCGATCATAAATCCGCCAATACGATTGTCAAGTGCCCGGCACACAAATTTGTCATTGTTCAGAATAAAAAATTCATCAGGATATGTGATCACGCAGCCTACATGAACGCCGAGCTTTTCTACTTCCTCTTTCGAAGTACAGCCTACATCAATGCAAATATTTTCCATCTTGGGGCTTTCTTCCTTTTCCTTGCTTCGGGTGTGAATGGCCGGCCATCCAAACACCCCCTGAACGATTCCTTTGCTGGTATGAATATTTACGCGTTTGGAGGCAGCGATTTGATGATCGCTTCCGCCATTTCGAATAACATAGATAAGTCCGTCGTCGGTAATATAATTTACATACCAGGAAATTTCATCGGCGTGGCCCTCAATCACTACCTTATACTCTGCTTCAGGATTAATCACTCCTACAGCAGTGCCATAGGTGTCGGTTATAAATTCATCTACATAAGGTTTCAGATAATCCATCCAGATTTTCTGGCCTTCAGCTTCATAGCCTGTAGGCGAAGGATTGTTGAGGTATTTTTCAAGGAAATCCAGTGACTTTTTATCAAGTATTTTTTTGTGTTTCATATAAAATTGAATTTAGACGAATTTAATAAGTTTTAAATGCATAGCAATTGCTTATTGATTAATTTTGGAATGGTTTTCGATAAATCATTGCTGAAATTACAGTTTATGAATAGAAGTCTCCTTTTAATAATGTTGCTAATAGGTTCACTGGGGTTTTCACAGGAAAATTTCCCGGAATCAGATACCATTGAAAAACGCTATATGATTATCGCGGGTGACACTATTGCACGAGAGGCTATAGATTTGGATGAAGTGGTGTTGCTGAAGAAACTAAAATTTGATTCTTCTGAAGATCGAAAGCGTTACCTTATATTAAGGAGAAAAACCAAAAAGGTTTATCCTTATGCAAAACTTGCTTCAGAAAGGTTGATTACTCTCAATAGCAGGTTAGATGATATTAAGTCTAACAGGGACAGAAAGAGGTATACCAATATGGTGCAGAATTATATTGAAAAAGAGTTTTCTGCAGAATTAAAGAAATTAACCCGAACCGAAGGCCAGATTTTAGTAAAGCTAATTCACCGCCAAACCGGAACTACGGCATTTAATTTGGTGAAAAACCTGAAAAGCGGCTGGCGGGCCTTCTGGTATAATACTACCGCAAGTATGTTTGATATCTCCTTGAAAGAGGTATACGATCCCGAGAATAATCAGGAAGATTATTTGATTGAAGATATTTTACAGCGCTCATTTATCAATGAAGAATTGGAGCCTCAGGGTACGGCTTTAGACTTTAAATATGTAGAACTTACCGATAAATGGAGTCGAAGGAGTAGCCGTGCTAATTAATTTATAATTTTATTTAGAATTTAATAGGCTGGTAAATAGGTTCCTGCAATTGAGGGCTTATTTTTTTTAGATTTTTTCACTTTCCCCCTTGCCCAACTCAAAACTAGGCGTATCTTTGCATCCGCTTTCAGGGATAACGGGAGTTAAGCTGTAGGCGGGAGTTCTTAGAA
>NZ_JBSYGH010000019.1:0-33433 GCF_054121495.1 Salegentibacter haimaensis | reverse complement strand
GTTCTTTTGTTGTCATAATTCTATCTGAATTAAATTAATAAATAATTCTATTCAGACAGAGTTTATTTTACACCCTCCAGAATAACTATTAAATTGAATTATCCAGGTTTCAAGTCGGATTCTTAACTAATATCTTATTTGAATCTAAATCTTTTTACCTGCAAATCTGCAGTAATTTCATTTTTGTTCTCGACCTTCAGATTACTTTTTTTGTGACCTTTACAATAGGAGCATATAATGTAAGAGGAGTATTTTTTCATTAGGAGAGACTAATTTTAGTGGTTTAAAAAGGAAAAATAAATTATTACCAATAAGTGAAACTTATAATGAATATAAGAATATACTTTAAATATTTATGGAAGTGGGTTTTCCTAATATTTTTCAAACCATCCGAATTTGTCTCTTATTATCCTGTTTCTTTCCTTTTTTAGATATTCCAGATAAGAAGTAGCAGCAGGTGAAAATTTTTTTCCTTTCATCCAAATAATTTGCCAGTTTGATTTAATTGGAAAACCCCCAACAGGAATGATTTCAAGATCTCCATTTTTAAGTTCATTTTTTATCCCAATAATCGGCATCACCGAATAGCCTAATCCGGCAATAACCGCTTGTTTTACAGCCTCATTTGAGGTCAATTCCATTTTTTTGAGAAGAGGTAGATTGTATTGTTTCATAAAACTCTCCATTACGTGTCTGGTTCCAGATCCGAGTTCTCGGTAAATGAGAGAAATCTCTTTAAAAATTTCCCTACTATGATGCTCTAATTTTAAATCCTGCTCTCTACCTCCCACTAGGAACAATTTATTTTCCATAAGTTCAATGCTTTCAATTTGTAAATGTTCGGGGAGCACTGAAACAAGAGCGAAGTCAATTTCATTGTTTTCTAGATTTTCGATTACAGAAGCTTTGTTAGTTACATCTAATGAAAGGTTTACTCCAGGGTGCTCTCGGATAAAAGCAGAAAGAAAGTAGGGCATGACATACTTTCCGGTTGAAACAACAGCAACTTTCAAATGACCTACAAGCTGACCCCGATAAGCGTAATTCATCATGTTGATTGTGTCAACTTCTTTTAAAATGTTCTCTGATGCAATAGCTATTTCTTTACCGAAATCGGTTATATAGATTTTTCTACCTATAACTTCCGTTAAAGGTATCTCGAATTGATCCTGAAAATTTTTGAGTTGCATGGAAACCGCTGGTTGAGAGAGGTGTAGCTCCTCTGAAGCTTTTGTTACACTCCGTGTTTGAGTAACTTTGAGAAAGATCTTTAGCTGATGTAAGGTGTAATTCATAAGATTTTATTATAATTTATATCAAATATATATATATTTATTTATACCTGAAATTTTTCAATTTTGCTGTATCAAAAAAACTCGAAATGATCCCAAGCAACAGTAAAAAGACCAATTTTTCATCAAAATCAATTAAAGAAAGTGTTGAACAACTTAACCTAGAACTACTTATAACTCTTTTCATTGGAGGAATGTTTTTAGCCCTCTTCTTGCTATCTGGAGAGGTACTCCTAGAGGAGCTTTCTAAGGCTATTTTAATTATCACCCTACTAAGTTTGTTTCGATTTATAAAACCTAATTCTAATAATCTTTAAATAACAAGAAAATGGACAACATAAAATTAATTGACGGTAAATTCAGTGCAAATGAAGCAAAAGAGATCTTGCTGAATATGATTAGCAGTAAGATCCAATTTCACACCATTAAAGATTTCAGTTCTGAAATACGTACAGGTGAACCTGAGAATAACTCTCAAAAGAGAATGAAAGAACTTGGGGAAACAAGAGAGAGGATTATCACCTTATTAGATGATGCTCAAAAGAATAACCTTGTAGTTGAGATCCAATCAACTATTAATATTTCCTGTAGGGCAGAAAGCAGGACTGAGAAGGTATAATGTTTAAGAACAGACAATTATTGATTGCTACAAAGCATAAAAAGGAGGCGGTTCTAGGCCCTTTAATTGAGAATGGCCTGGGAGTAAAATCTTTTGTTTCTACAAATTTTGATACTGATCTTCTTGGGACTTTTACAGGGGAGGTAGAAAGGAAAGAGGGGCCGGTGCAGACGGTACGCAACAAATGTCTTGAGGCTATGAAATTCTATGGCTGTGATCTTGGTGTTGCCAGTGAAGGTTCTTTCGGTTCCCATCCTTTTATCCCTTTTGTGCCTGTAAATGAAGAGTTTGTGATCTTTATTGACAAACAGAATGATCTTGAAATTATAGGAAGGGTTGTGGAGATGGATACTAATTTTGCCAACGAAGAGATAAACTCCATGGAAGACTTAGTTCATTTTGCCGATCGGGTTCAATTTCCCTCTCACGGACTCATCCTTCGGAATTCAGAAATTACTACCTCTCAAATCGTCAAAGGTATAACTGACTGGGATGTTTTAAGATCTTCCTATAAGAAATTAGTGAAGGAGGGAAATTCAGTCATTGTGGAAACAGATATGCGCGCCTTATATAATCCATCAAGAATGAAAGTTATTGAAAAGGCAGGTAAAAAACTTATAGAAAAAATAAAATCCCGTTGCCCCCAATGTAATACACCAGGGTTTGGTGTTACCGCTGCGAATAAAGGGCTTCCCTGTAAATTATGTGGTATAGCAACAAGATCTACTCTAAGCTACATTTATGAATGTCAAAAATGTTCTTTTACTTCAGAAGAAAAATTTCCAAATGGGAAACAACATGAAGATCCTATGTACTGTGATATATGCAATCCCTAAATTTCTTTGAGCTAATGAAGGGGATAGAGCAAGCAGTATTGGAATTAAATAAAGGTGGAATTGTGGCGATACCCACTGAAACAGTTTACGGATTGGCCGGCAATGCTTTTAGTGAAAAAGCCGTAAGAAAGATATTTAAGCTAAAAAATAGGCCTTCGCATAATCCATTGATTGTTCATATTAAATCTGTGAATGACCTGGATAATGTAGCACGGGAAATACCGGATTTAGCTTATAAACTTGCCACTAAATTTTGGCCGGGGCCACTAACTCTAATCTTAAAAAAGAGGAATTCTGTCGCTAATGCTGTTACCGCTGGGCTGGAAACTGTTGCTGTAAGAATGCCTAATCATCTAATTGCTCTAGATCTTCTGGAAAGATTGGATTTTCCTTTAGCAGCTCCTAGTGCAAATCCTTTTGGTTCTATTAGCCCTACTACAGCAGCCCATGTTTTTTCCTACTTTGGAGCAAAACTGGAAAATATTCTGGATGGGGGAGAATGTGAAAGAGGTGTTGAATCTACTATTATTGGTTTTGATGATAACAAACATCCCATTCTATATAGGTATGGCGCAATTTCATTAGAGGAGATTGAAAGTGTCACAGGACAAATAAAAATATATAATAATGAAGACGTCAAACCCAATGCTCCAGGTATGCTCTCCAGACATTATGCACCGGTAACAGAAAGTTTTTTAATAGAAGATGTACCCGGTATGATGAGATTATTTCCGGGTAAAAGAATTGGGCTTCTTCTTTTCAAAGAAAAAGTGACAGATGACCTCCTGGTCCATCAAGAAATATTATCTGAAACAGGAGATTTTGAAGAGGCTGCAAAGAACCTGTATTCTGCAATGCACCGTCTCGACCAAAAAAGACCTGATGTCATTATTTTTCAGCAGCTTCCCGCGAGGGGTATTGGTCTCACTATAAACGATAAACTTAGAAGAGCCGCTAAAAAATGAAGGCAGCTAATCATTTCTATAACTCTCCATTAGCTATTTATTGGCCACCAATTAATTGAAAATAAATCCTCTAATAAACAAAAATGTCTACAACAATAGTAAGGAATGCCACAGTTGTCAATGAAGGAAAAAGATTTATTTCAGATCTTTTAATCTCAAATGGCAGAATCGAAAAAATAGGAACATCGCTTACTTCGCAATCCTCTTTCCGGGAGATAAATGCCGAGGGTTTGTACCTATTTCCAGGGGTAATAGATGATCAGGTACATTTTCGCGAGCCTGGTCTCACTCATAAAGCTGATATTTTAACCGAATCCAGGGCAGCTGTTGCAGGCGGCATTACCTCTTTTATGGATATGCCCAATACAATCCCCAATACGCTTACTCAGGAACTTCTAGAAGAGAAGTATCTTTTAGCCAAAAGCAGGTCTTTAGCGAATTATTCCTTTTTTATGGGGATAAGAAAAGACAATTTGGAGGAAGCTTTAAAGACGGACACAGAAAAAGTTTGTGGAATTACAGATGATGGCCTTTATTTTCAGGACGAGGAAGGAATTTTAGCTAACAATGCTGGTTTTTTGGAGAAGCTGTTTTCCCGTGCCGAAACCCTTGTTGCACTGCATTCTGAAGATGATGAGATAATTAATAGAAATCTCGCGGAGTACAGGTCCATGTATGGGAAAGATATTCCTTTTTCTTTCCATCCCAAGATCAGAAGTGAGGAAGCTTGTTTAGTTGCCACTAAGCGTGTACTGGAAATTGCACGGAAGCATAATAACCGCCTACACCTCTTTCATATTTCTACCCTTGCAGAAGCGAATCTTTTTGAAAGAAATATAGACATCAGGGATAAACGTATAACAGCTGAAGCCTGTGTTCATCACCTTTGGTTTTCTGAAAAAGATTATGAAAATCTTGGTTCCAGAATTAAGTGGAATCCCGCTATTAAAAAAGAAAGTGATGCAATTGGCCTTCTTCAAGCGCTTAATGAAAATAGGCTGGACATCATAGCTACGGATCATGCTCCCCATACTATTAAGGAGAAAATGGGAAATTATTTTGAAGCCAAATCAGGAGGGGCTTTGGTGCAGCACGCTTTGGTCGCTATGCTGGAACTTTTCCATCAGGGCAAGATCAGCCTGGAAAAACTAGTGGAGAAAATGAGTCACCACGTGGCAGAAATTTATAGGATAAAAGAAAGGGGCTACATCCGTGAGGGATATTTTGCAGACTTGGTACTAGTTGATTTACAGTCACCCTGGAAAGTTACCACAAACAATCTTCTGTACAAATGCAGATGGTCTCCATTTATTGGCCAGGAGTTCCAAAGCAAGGTGACTCACACTTTCGTAAATGGAAACCTGGTTTATGAACATGGAAATCTAATTGATAAGAAAAAGGGGCAAAGGCTACTTTTCGAAAAGATAAGATAAGCTGCTCTAGAAATATAACATAGCGCATTTCTTCTTCTTCTTCTTGAATATTTATTATTAAACCTAAGCAATAAAAATTGAAAAATGAATCTGAATTTACTACTTGATAACTTAACGAGCCCGGCTTTACTTTTTTTCGTAATGGGAATATTGGCAGTTCAATTAAAAAGTGACCTGGAAATCCCGAAAAGTTCCTCCAAATTTATTTCTCTTTATCTTTTATTTTCCATTGGTTTTAATGGAGGGCGGGAATTGGCACATAGTCAATTTTCTATGGAAATAATATGGACAGTATTATTTGGGGTGGTTAGTGCGATTGTAATTCCTATTTATTCCTTTTTTCTTCTTAAGAAAAAGCTCAGTATTGAAAATTCAGGAGCGATAGCAGCAGCCTACGGATCAATAAGTGCTGTTACTTTTGTGACCGCTGTTTCTTTTCTGGAAATTCAGCAAATACCTTATAGTGGCCATATGGTTGCTTTAATGGCGTTAATGGAAGCCCCTGCCATTATTGTAGGGGTAGCCCTAATTTCCTTCTACGGAAAAAAAGACCAGAACTCACCAAAGATCAGCAATTTAATTGGCCATTCTTTTACTAATGGAAGTGTTTTGATGATCCTGGGCAGTTTAATTATTGGTTTTATGGCAAGTGAAAGTCAAGCCTTGGGTATTGCTCCTTTTACAACTGATATTTTTAAAGGTTTTTTGGCTATTTTTCTTTTGGATATGGGAATTATTAGTGGGAGAAAGTTAACTGATTTTATAAAAAGTGGCTGGTTTACCTCCCTTTTTGCTGTAGTGATCCCGGTTATAAATGGGTGTGCTGTAGCCTGGATGAGCAGTTTAGTGACGGGTAATATTGGAGACAGGTTTATGCTTGCAATATTAGCGGCCAGTGCTTCTTATATTGCCGTGCCTGCAGCTATGAAAATGGCAGTTCCCAAGGCCAATCCCGGTTTATACCTTCCGATGGCATTGGCTGTAACTTTTCCATTCAATATAACTTTTGGTATGCCAATTTACATGGCAATTATTGTCTCTTGATGAGAATGTACGATTAAAAAAATATTCGATCAATTTTTGATTAATTTCGATACATCAAAATATTCAAAATCGTGACTAATTATGCTGTAAAGAATGTTTGAAATGAAAAGAGATTATTAAAAAAGGTCGAAAAAGTTTAATAGTGAATCAAGAAGAAAAAGAAAGATAGGGAATATATTCTCGTTAAAGAGATTTTCTTCGAAGATCTCACTCAAAGAAATGGTTTGAAAATTCTATAGGAAGAGGCTGAAGAAATTTTTCTTGCACTATGGGTATTTCTTAAGAAAAATAAGAGTCCTTTTATTATTACTTCTAAGAAGTGGAGATGAGCTATAAAGGGTGACCGGCCCTACCTTATCCAGTTAGGTTTAGGTTTTGCGATTATCCTCCACTACCAAAATTTACTATCTACAACCTAAGCTTATTAATCTTAGATGTCTTTTAATTATTTTAAGTATTTCTAGATAGAAAAATAACTTAAAAGAGGTGGTAGCTATTAATTCTAACATTATTTGTATTTTGCACTAGAAATATGAGTATTTCGCATTAGAACATCGCGAATTTACATATTAGTTTAATCAATAATGGAAAATTAACTTAGAGGTAATGAGGATATCTCAGAACCTAGTCGGATATGTTAATAATATATTTAAATGAGCAATTTTTTGAGTGTAAAAATGACCCCATTCCTAAACTTCACAAAGTCTTAAATAAAAGTAGTTATATATAAACTGAATGCAAAAAGCTATAATTAAATGGAAATAAAGAAAATTTTTAAAAACAATCAAAAATGGATTCAGGAAAAATTGGATGTCGATTCAAATTATTTCAAAAATCTTTCGACTGGACAAAGTCCAGAAATTCTTTACATTGGTTGTTCAGATAGTAGAGTAACAGCTGAAGAAATTATGGGAATTGGTCCTGGTGACGCATTTGTGCACAGAAATATTGCTAATTTGGTCTCAAACACTGACTTAAGTGTTATGTCCGTAATAGATTTTGCAGTTACACACTTAAAGGTTAATCATGTGGTAGTATGCGGCCATTACTATTGTGGCGGTGTAAAGGCTGCAATGTTAAGTAAAGATTTAGGTGCATTAAACCCATGGTTAAGAAATATTCGCGATGTGTATCGAATCCACCAGGATGAATTAGATGAAATCACAGATGAAGAAAAAAAATATAAAAGACTTGTTGAATTAAATGTTCAAGAGCAATGTATTAATGTTCTTAAAACTGCAGAAGTTCAAAAAGCATATAAAGACAGACGGATTACTGTAAATGGGTGGGTTTTTGATATTTATACCGGAAAATTAATTGATTTGGAGATAGATTTTTCAACGAAACTGGATGAAATCAGGAAAATTTACCATCTAGACTTATAAGCGTATGGAAAAAAAAACGTTGTACCTTGTATGTCCCGAATGTCATATTGAGCAGACAATAAGAAAAGAATTTGGAAGTGATGTTTATTTTTTAACCGCGTTAGGTTCTGTATTTGATATATCAGAATTCGAATATGCAGAAGATGTAAATCAATTAATCAATAATGCCACAATTTCAGAGATTGTAATTGTAAATGATATTCATTGTACATTTATAAAAAATACCGTCTATGAGCACGAAAATCATGGAACGGATGCTGAAAAAAAATTGATTGAACTTAAAATAAACAACAAAGATAAATTTGAATCATTAAAGGCACCGCAACAACAGAAATTTCTTGCAAAACTCAATATTTACCGGCAAGCTTATGAATTAATGGATGTGGCATTTATCGGAAATAAAATTGAAGAGGGAACCATTCAATTGAGTGGTTTAATTTTTAATCGAGAAAATTCAGAATTCGAAAAGCTGGATTTAAAAATATAATATACTCCTGCAAAGTGTGTAAAGTTAAAATAACAGGGGTTGGACTTTTTTAAAGTCTGCCCCTCTTTTTTATATATCCTAAGGAACTAACTTAAGGTATGTCCCAGTTTCTGATAGGCATTGACCACTTTCTAAGGGGCTTCCCTGGTAGCCAAATATTAAAATTTCATCACTGCCTCATCTAACGGTAAAGATAATTTGTTTTTGGTAAGACTTGTTCCCAATAAACTAGAAAGGTTAAAAGTTGAAAATAGGGTTGTTTTAGTTAAAATAAGGTTAAAGGTGTCAAATTCGGATACACCAGAATTTCGATCTCTCTGAAGTGCCAGTAATAGTGGTGTTTAGCCATTTTTGGATAGTTCCTCTTCCTCCGCAAAGCTTTAAATGCTTCCCTGAAAGGGGAAGCATTTTTGTTTTACTCCAGCTTCAAACGCGGTTTGAGGAGCTGGAGTAAAACAAAAATGATCACAGGCGCAGCCTGAAGCATGTAAAGCTTTGTTGGTTTCCCTCCCTGGGATCAATACAGTAAATCCCTTTTCAGAAAAATAAAAAGCTGCAAACGCAGTTTGAGAAGCTTGCCTAAACTGAATACGATTACAGGCATAGCCTGAATTTTGTCAAGCTGGTACCTGAAAAGACAGGTGCCTGTATTCGAAAGCTTTTGAAAATAAGTTTTCGGAGTTGAAGCGCAGGATGAAGGATCGCAATTAAAGATCAGGATTGTTTTATTTTAGCTGGTAGGCCTCGCGGGCTTATCGTGTTTAAGGTCTAATTTCTACCTGAAAAACACCTTCAGAAACACTTTTTCGATCATTTCCTCCATTATCATAAGCATCAAATAAAAATGCTCCTGAAATCGTTTCTCCGTTATCACTATCAATCTCGACATAGCTCTGAGATAAATTACCAACTACCGGTAAATTTTTTGTGCTCCAAACCAGACCGGTAGTTTCTTCAGAAAAATCACACCAGTTTCCATTTAAGAAATGATCCCTGTGCAAGGAGCTTTTATTTCCCATTATATAACGTTTACTTCCCATGTAATTTCTAATTGCAAACTGAATATTTTTTTGATCCCGGGAACGTCCGTGCACAATTAAATCTATAGTTCCGTTGGAATTAATTTCCTTTTTGAAATACAGATCATCTCCATCTATAGATGCATTGAAATTTTCCCCATTTACTTTAGCGAGCAAGAATTCCTCTTCGCCGCTGAAATCATCGTCATTGCTGCATCCCCAGCAAAGAATGATAGCAGTAAATGCCCATACCAAACTTTTCATACCCCTCTTCATAACCTCTCGCTTAAAAATATCTTTAAAGATACCACCAGGCCATAAAACTGGAACTGCAGGTTTTCCTGTATTTATGGTATTAATTTACTGAAATTCAATTATTTAAGATTAGTATCAAGCCCTATAAAAAGAGATTTTTTGAAGGGTAGACCAATGGGGTGTAGGCTGTTGCGATCAGGAGTGATAGCGTAGAGAAAGTCTGGAGGGGCTGTTGGGCATTTCTAATTATTTTGAAATTTTAAGTAGTAAAACCGGGTATTTGGTTAATTGCAATTCCGGGTGAAGTAGGTTGCGGCCAATGGCTCGGAAGGCTGAATGCTTTGAGTTTCTAATCAATTTTTATTCTCCAGTTCAGGAATTAATAATACAGGGATCATCGGGTCGAAATCGATGTCTTTCTTGAAATTCTGCATAAACAACCTGGAGAAAAATCCCTGGCGGCGTTTATAAAGTGCCAGCATACTGCTATTCCTACTCTGTATAAAGATATGCACCCCTGTAGATACAGTAGTTTGAGTTAAGGTATGAAATGAAATCTTTAGTTCCTTAAAGATATCCATTAGCTGATTTTTCATTTCCATATCAATCTCTCCCTCCTCCTTGCTTTCCTCCACGTTTACAATTCTGATAGGAGCTTTAAGTTTCTTTGCAAGGTCAATTAGAATTTGTAGGTCCTTTTTCAAAAATTTATTTAACAGGCTGGTTGGAAAAACAATTTCAGTGAAATTTTTCAATTCGAAACCCAGGGTTTCAGGGATTACTAAAACAGGACAGTCATTAATATTTTGAGATATGGAGGATACTGTAGAATCGTAGGCACTATTGATTCCTGCATACTTACCTTTCGACCCCAGGACAATCATGTTGATATTTTTCTCACGTATCACTTCTTCGATGGCCTGCTCTAATTTTTTAGACGTAGAAATGGTATGGAAGGAATGTGAAGTATTACGATCTCTGAACTGAATACCGTTTAATATTTTTTGCAACCCGGTTTCCGATTTACTTTTGGCTTCTTCGCTGTTTAGATTTAAAAGATCTTTTTTATAGGTGTTTAAAATATAGAATTCTACTTTGCTTTGTTGAAATAGTTCTATAGCATACACCAGGGCATTCCAGGCAGGTTTAGAAAAGTTGGTAGGGATTAAAATGGTCTTCTCCATGGAGGTCGTATTTGATAAGGGAAAGATAGAGTTTTTAGAATCAATCCTGAAATAAAGAGAATTTCTGAAGTAAAATTTTAAGAATATTCAACTTATATCTAATGATCAAATTTAAATGGGAATTATCTGATTTCCAGAGAAAAGGAAGGCTTGGTTAGCCGCCCGCGTCGCTGTTTTTATAAAAAACAAGCCTTTCATAGGGAAATTTATACCTTTTATCGAATACTTGAACTATGAAAGAAATTCTGAATTACATTTACAGGACCATAACATAAGTAGGTTAAGTTCATGGTAGATTTGGGGCAAAAAGGGGTGATCATTCACCCTTTTTTATTTTCAAACAAATCTCTCTCCAATTAATTTTTCTTCAGAAACTGATAAATTATCTTTTTAATCGTCTTTCATATATTTCGATCCAATTCGCTACAGATATTTTTTGCATCAGTTTCCCAATAAGCTCATAGGGGATTTGATCCATCTTTTTAAAGCGAACACAACTTTTTCCCATATCCAGTTTTTGTTTTGAATATTTTGGATATTCAGAAATAAACCAGCCTAAAAGATCAGGATCGGTATATAGGCCCATATGGTAAAAATTGATAGAATGTTTTTGAGAAGCTATGCCGGCAAATGGGAGGGGTTCAGTCGGTTTGCAATGGTACCCGGCGGGGTAAAGGGAATGCGGCACCACGTAGCCCAATCCGCCATAACTGATAGCCGGTTCAAATCCTTTAGGCAGGTTTTTTACAATTACCTGGTGAAGCCGGTTAAAGGGTTCAAACCTGTCTTCCGGCAGATTTTTTAAAATTTCTTCTACTGTATTCCCTCCTGCTTTCATTGGAAAAATTATGATAGGATTCTAAATAATAAAATTAAAGCACCTTCCCCGCCAAATACTTTTGAACCTCGTAAATATCGATACTCTTATTAAAGCGTTTACTCACGGTGGGGGTATTTTCACTGGAAATCCAGATTTTAAGTTCGGCATCCAGGTCGAAGGTACCGGCAGTCTCCAGGGAGAACCTTGAAATATGTTTGTAGGGTAGGAAAAGATATTCCTGCTTTTTTCCGGTTAAGCCCTGAATATCGATTAACACCAGCCTCTTATTGGTAAACATAAATACGTCACGAAGCAGGGAAAATCCCAGCTCGATGTTTTCATTATCGGTTAATAGCCGGCCGTATTTCGAGCTAAGTTCTTCTACTGAAACATTTGAAGCGTTGCCAAGTATTTTATTAAGTAAACTCATAAGGAAATATTGATTTTTAATTTCCTTTTAAATTTAGGCAAAAGTAGATTAGGATTTAAAGCTCTTCTTTTTCTCCTTCTTTAAACTGCGCTGGTTCTGATTGCATCGCGTTCCCTTTTTCGGTAAGGAACTTTCAACCTTTTCTGGATGCATTTTTTTATCTCGGTTCTCGAACTGACATCGCAGACCTAAACTTTAAACCTTGATTCCCAAATTTAAAATTATCACGCCTCCAAAGGCCAATCCCATACTGCCCCGATGTTTCGCGATTGTATCACGTTCTTTTCGGTTCCTTTCTAAATCTTTCTTTAATAATCTAAGCTTTTTATTAAATAAAAATCACTTTTTGTCTGCCTATTTGCTGGGTGCCACGCGATACAATATCGCGAGGGAGCTGGGAAATTTTAGAAGTTATGGGAAAAGCCTCCCTTACAAATTTTCAAATTTTATACCAGTACAATTTCTCATCTCGATTTGATTTTTTAAGTAATCAGAAACTATGAAAACCATACCTGATTTAGTGTTTTCAATAACAAAAATATGGTCTTTTGTGCCAACCTTGACTTTAACCTGGTCTATATACAGCCGTGTTGTACTATGCTTTAGATTTTCCAATACTTCATTAAAATTAATTAAGGACTGTATGTTCGTTTTCTCTAAATATGAACCTCCCTCAGGTCTTCTTTTGCGATAGACAAAAGTAGATGCTTTATAATCTATATTATCCATTTTTGCCTGAACGGGATGAAGAATAAAATAGTCATCAAAAAAGATATTTTTGATATAAATACCAGATTTAAACGATTGGAAGTTTTCTTCGAAAAATGGTCTAATTATATTATTTAATCTTTCGCTAATAATTAGCTTCCTGTAAAACCCCCTTGAAGGTGAGCTTATTAAATCTGTTTTTATTGCTTTTTTATCTAGAATTGGAATTGCAATTTCAGGTTCAGAAATAACTTTTTCAAACTGTATATTTGCTAATTGTTTGGGGTTATTATCTATAGGAGTTGGAAATTCGGCATCCTCTGCCTGAGGAAATTTTCCTATTTCCATCAGATTAGTTGAATGATTTAGCAAATAATAATCCATTTACTCAAAGGTTAAAAATTCTGACTTTTGTGAGCCAAATTAACAGAAAACACAGTATAATAATAAAAAACCGGGATCATTGTCCCGGTCTTAGCTGATTTTCTGAAATTAATTAGATAACATCACGGCTTTTACATTCACAAATTCGTGGAGTCCAAAGCCACCGTGTTCCCGTCCATATCCCGAATCTTTTACTCCTCCAAAGGGCATATTGGGTTTGGCCAGGCCAAAACTATTGATAAACACCATTCCTGTATCGAAATGATATTTGGCTAAGTCTTTAGCTTTCTCTTCATCTTTGGAGAAAATTCCTCCGCCCAGGCCAAACCTGCTGCTATTGGCGATTTTTATAGCATCTTCAGCATCTTTGGCTTTAATTAGAGAAGCCACAGGTCCAAAAAGTTCATCGTCATAGGCGGGCATTCCCGGCTTCAAATCGGCAAGTACGGTTGCAGGATAGTAAAATCCGTCGCCTTCGGGTTTTTTTCCGCCGCAAAGAATTTTGGCTCCTTTTTGTACGCTTTCCTCTACCTGCTCGTGCAGGTCATCCCTTAAGTCTTTTCTGGCCATTGGCCCAATATCGGCCTGGTCACCGGTGGGATCCCCGGTTTTGATATTTTCCATCTGCTCAACAAAAGCCTTTTTGAACTTTTCATAAACCGCATCTACCACGATAAAACGTTTGGCTGCAACACAGGTTTCCCCATTGTTATAAATGCGGCCCTGCACGCAGGTTTCTACGGCCAGATCCAAATCGGCATCTTCCAGAACAATATAGGCATCGTTACTCCCCAATTCCAGCACTGTTTTTTTGAGCAGACCACCGGCTTTTTCTGCTATGGCTTTACCTGCACCCGAGCTTCCGGTTAGCGTAACTCCCCGTACCAGCTCATTTTCTATTACTTTATCACTCTGGTCGTGATTTATTACAAGTACCTTAAAAAGATTCTCCGGAAGGCCGGCATCCTTGTAGATTTCTTCCAGTAACAAAGCACTGCCGGTTACGTTCCCGGCGTGTTTTAGTAATACTCCATTCCCGGCCATCAAATTGGCAATACTGTAGCGAACCACCTGGTAAGTTGGAAAATTCCAGGGTTGAATTCCGTAGATCACCCCAATTGGTGAGTAAGTGATAAGGCCTTTGCCACCTTCAGGCAATTCCCTTTCTTCATCTTTTAGGCTTTCGGGGCCGTTTTTCGCGGTATAATCACAAATGGCCGAACAGAGTTCTACTTCCTGTTCTCCCTGCTTCAGTAATTTTCCCATCTCCCGGGTCATCAATTCTACCAGCTCCTCTTTTCGCTTGTCAAGCTCAACACCAATAGCCTTAATTATTTTCGCCCGCTCTTCGGCAGGTTTACTTTTCCAGTTCAGAAATGCCTCGTGACAGTTTTGAATTGCAGTTTGCATTTCATCATCACTGAAAAATTCATAGCTTTTAATCTCTTTACCCGTTGCGGGATTTACGGTGGTTAATTTTTCTTCCGACATAATTTTTCTTTTAGCAATTTTTTAAAATGAAAATTACGCAGAAATCCTTCCTGTTTCTCGTAAGAACCTGTTAAGAATTAAGCCGGAAACCGGCAATTACACTAAAGTTTCATAAATTATATTGGCCCTGGAATATCCTTGGCCGGGGATTGAGAATTAAAATAAAATCTTCTGAAGATATCTGCTTTAAAACTTTTCCCGGTTTTCCCAAACTAAGCGGATAATCCCAGGTGTGGAAGTTTTAATTATTTTTAAAACTGTTTTTTAATTTAAGCCCGCCAACGGCCAGCAGCACAATAATGAAGAATAGGAATCCCAGGGTGATTTGATTTTCTGTCCAAATGGAATAATAAAATTCCTGATGTAGATATATTGAAGCGCTTATAGCCAGCAAGATGAACAGCAAGAGAACTTTGAAGAATCTTTTGAGCATAATATTTTCCTGAGAAATTCTGCGTTCCCAGGGTCAATTTTTATGCCCGGCGGGGGAATATCTCAAGTGCCTGTTTTTTAAAAAACTGATATTCAGTAATTTAATGTCCAATAATAAATTTAGTTACAATTCAGCACCGGGGTAAATCGTACCGCTGGTACAAAATGTTCCGGTTAAAAATTTGTCGGTTTTAGATCACAAATCCTATTTAGTTCTGCGATGGGTTTGTTCAGAATGCAGGTTGCACAACTTCCTGAAATTTTAAATTTTTATTTCTGAAAATAGGGGTTTTCCATTGGTGTTTTCCTGAAGCCGGGCCACTGATTCCATCTAAATTTGAAGTATCTTCCGCTGAAATTTGATTCTTTAAATCGGCAGTATATGGAGTATCAAACCTCCTCTGTACCTGTGAAACCTCCAAAAAAGAACTTCAGGAAAGCCTTGCTGGAGGCCATTAAGGGCACCGAAGTAGATTATACCCGCATTAGTTTAAAGCGGGCCATCTTCCTTTTGGCCGTTCCTATGATTCTTGAATTGATTATGGAATCTACCTTTGCGCTGGTAGACATTTATTTTGTTGGAAAACTGGGTGCCTCAGCCGTTGCCACGGTGGGCCTTACCGAAACCTATCTCTTTCTTCTGTACTCTATCGCAATGGGTTTGGCCACCGCGGTCACTGCCATCATCGCCCGGCGCATCGGCGAGAAAAAGGAATCTAATGCCGCAGTCGCCGCGGTGCAGTCGGTTTTTTTGGCCATTCTGGCTTCGATTCCATTTGCGTTGGCCGGAATCTTTTATGCTGAAGAATTATTAAGCCTTATGGGCGCCGATGCCTGGACCTTAACCCACGGCAGCTCTTACACGCGGTGGATGCTGGGAGGGAACCTTATCATTATGCTGCTGTTTGTGATCAATGCGGTTTTTCGCGGGGCTGGAGATGCGGCCATTGCTATGTGGGTCCTGGCCGTGGCCAATGGCCTTAATATAATCCTGGATCCGTTGCTGATTTTTGGGTGGGGTCCCATCCCGGCAATGGGGCTGGAAGGAGCTGCTATCGCAACCAATATCGGAAGGGGCTGTGGCGTGCTGCTTCAACTCTGGTTGTTATTCAAAGGAGGGAAACATATTAAAATTGCCTGGTCGCAACTCGTTTATGATGCCAAAGCCATGTTCTCTATCCTAAAAACCTCTTTGGGGGGAATTGGGCAAATGATTATTGGGATGACCTCCTGGATTTTCCTGATGCGTATTCTGGCCGATATAGGGAGTGAAGCCGTAGCGGGTGCCACCATTGCCCTACGCATTATGTTGTTTTGTATGATGCCGGCCTGGGGGCTCTCCAATGCTGCAGCCACCCTGGTGGGTCAAAATTTAGGCGCCAAAGATCCCGGCAGGGCCGAAGCCGCGATCTGGAAAACCGGAAAGTACAATATGATTTTTTTGCTGATGGTCTCGCTGATCTTTTTCGTGTTTAGCAAAAACCTGGTAGGCTTATTTTCAACTGCAGAAGCAGTGATCGAAGTAGGAGCGAAGTGGCTTGAAATTCTATCGTATTCCTTCTTTATTTATGGCTGGTGGATGGTCGCCACCCAGGCTTTTAACGGCTCGGGAGATACCCGAACCCCTACCAAAATCAATTTTGTGTTTTTCTGGCTGCTCCAAATTCCCCTGGCTTATTTCCTGGCCATCTATTTCGATTGGGGCTATTCAGGCGTTTTCTGGGCGGTATTTTTTTCTGAAACCAGCGCCGGCATTTTCACGCTCTGGCTTTTTAGCCGGGGTAGGTGGAAGACGCAAAAATTATGACGCAAAATCATCTTTCTGATTAGCTTCTGGCAATCCCCTTTAAATATGTTTCGGGAGTCATCACTGCCAATTCACTTTTTTTATAGTCTTTAATGTTTCTGGTAAGTACAACACTGATTTTACCATTTTTTACAGCCGAATAATTTTGCAGGGCATCTTCAAAATCTTTAAAGGGAGAATTTAAAGAATCAAGAACTATTTCTTTATTCATATTTAGTACATCGAGTATGGTGAGGAGTTGTTTTAATTTTTCAACGACGAGTTCGTGCTTTGCAGTTTTCCGGAGTAGATAATAAACATTGCAAATAATTACAGGAGCTGTAAATCCTTTTAATTTATTTTCTGCACAAAGATTGAAAATGTCGGTGGCAAATTCAGCATAGGGTTCTCTGTCAAAGAAGAAATCTAAAATGACATCGGTATCAATAAGAACATTTTCCATTAAAGATATTTTTTCTCTAAACGGGTTCTCAGTTCCTTTTTATAATCCATCTCCCCGGACATTTTAAAAGAACCTTTCAAAGATTTTATTACGGGATTTAATGATCTATCTTTCTGTTTTTCTTCCTCTGTGGTGAGAGCTTTTAAATAATTCTCAATAATATCGGAAAGACTACGATTTTTATCTTTCGCATATTCTTTTGCCCTTTTAATGATCTCCTGTTCTATGGTCAATGTGAGTTTTGTATTCATCATTTTTCAATTGAAGGCTATGCTTACAAATATAAATAAGAAAGCGGTTTTATACGTGTAAATTTTATTTGTTTAACACGTTTTTTATAAGCTATTCATTACGGTATGCGTTTATCTCAAATTGGCGAAGTCTCTCTCTGAAACCACCACCGGGATTTTCAAGCTCTGGCTTTTTAGCCGGGGTAGGTGGAAGGGGGAGAAGCTTTGATAAAACCATTTATTTGCCATTCAATGATGGTCCCGGTTTTTGTCGAAGGTCATATTTCCTCTCCATTTGGAATGCTTAAATTCTCTAATTTCGCAAAAAGTGATTTTCAAATTAAATTTAAGTGCTCATAAAAAAAACTAAGGTTACTTCTTCATTTTTTGAAAACACACTTAATTCCGCATCATATTTTTCGTAGACTTAATTATTCAGGTCGAAAAATGCCAAAGCAAATATTCCTATCAAGATTAATATCAGTGAAATAAACCCGACACCTGCTGCCTTCCAACCTGAAAAAAATGAATTTCCTTTTGCCTTATGTATTTTGAGAATTGCTCCCTGCTTCCATTCAACAATTCCCCAAATTATGCCCGTATACGCCAACGGAATTAATTGGCCTGGGATTTTATCGATTATATCTTCTGGAGTAAGATATATGCCTGTAAATAATAATAGCGTCGACACAAATCCAATAATTAAGGAATTTCTTGCTTGATCAGGCTTCCCTATTGCCGTGAAGTTTTTGCCAATCATATAACCTGCTGCGAGGGGTCCGCCTAAAAATGTGGCGCCACCTATGGTTCTTGCAGAGTAAAATTTAGTATCCTTCGTCAAATTTTCAGATTTAATTTCGATTTTATTCATTTTATGCTGCTGCCAGGAGTGTTAGTTAATGAAGTAGCGGGGCTTGAAATAGAAAAAACTTAATTAAAATTTTTGGGAGACAGCGATACAAACGCGCGGGAGCTATGATGAAAATTATGTCTCAAAATTAGGCTAAATTGCCTGGAAGTTGCCTGGTTATTTATTAGGCAGCGTTATTTTCCAGGGGTTTTATGTTATTGAATTCTGCCTCTTTTAATTTCTTTTCTTTTTCCAAATCATAATCATCCTGTAAGCCCAGCCAGAATTTAGCAGTTGTTCCAAAATATTTTGAAAGTCTTAGTGCTGTATCTGCTGTAATTCTTCTTTTCTTTTTAATGATTTCGCTAATCCGGGTTTGAGGAATAAAAGTTTCTTTGGAAAGTCGGTAAGCTGTAATTTCCAGTGGATCCAAAAACTCTTCTTTTAAAACCTCCCCAGGATGTATGTTTTCTAACTTTTTCATTTTTTTATCTTTTTAATGATGTACGTTTAGCCAAATTTATTGCCGAATTGAGCTATTTGATAGCAGTCAAAATATGACATTATTAGGACATCTTTGTCTAGTTCGGTTTTATAAGGTTTTTCACTTGGTGCCAACGGTCCCGGTTAACGAGAAGTGGCGTGGAATTTTGGATGCAGATTTGCCGGCTAACGCTTTGCCTTGTTCAAAATCTAAATTAATCTTTTTTCAAAAACACCCGTAATTTGAGATGAACCGCTATTGGCAATAGTTATTGTGCAATAATCCAACTTGTAATTTGATTAAGAGCTTTTTGATCTATTTCATAATAAGAACTTGACATTTTTAGATTACCGGGATCAATATCCTCACTTGTCAGGTAATGATTTAAATTTTCAAGTTGCAATGTTTCGATAATATTGTTATTCAAACTATTTAAAAAATCAATATTTGCTTTGGGGTCTACAAAAATATCCTTTGATCCTATTATATAAAGCATTGGAACATCCAGGTTTTCATATGTTTTTTCATTATTCTGTCTGAGTAAATCTTTTCTTGAGGGAAATGTCCAGAATGTAAATCTATCATAGTTCTCTCTTTTGTAACCGTGTTTTCTTGTAGCTTTT
Organism: Salegentibacter haimaensis; assembly: GCF_054121495.1. NCBI lineage: Bacteria > Pseudomonadati > Bacteroidota > Flavobacteriia > Flavobacteriales > Flavobacteriaceae > Salegentibacter > Salegentibacter haimaensis. The sequence continues at coordinate 14,213 of NZ_JBSYGH010000019.1, read as the reverse complement.
TTAAGCGTTTTAGAAAGTTTTATGTCATCCATTTCTGGATTTTTGCTTATAACATCCTGAACTATATATATTATTTCGAATTTTTCTTTATTGCTATCAAAAATCAATTCTCTGTCAAAAGTGTTTGCACCAGTTTGGATTTGATATTTGAGGAATTCACCATGTTTTTGTACGGGAACAGCCCATTGCACAAGGAAATCAATATTAGCATTTCCCTGTATAGTATTAATCGCCGCCATTCCTCCCTGGCTATGCCCAATCAAACCGATTTTTACATCTGAATTATTATATTTAGATTCAAGTACTTGTATGGCAGCCATTAAATCATTAGTGATTTGTGTAACACCATAATTTACATTTGAATTATTTCCTTCAGATTTATTTACACCTCTTTCATCATACCTGAAAACGGCAATATTATTTTTTAAAAGATTCTCAGTAAGTAAATAATGACTGTGACGAGTATCTAAACCTGATCCTGGAACTATAATCACAAGCTTATTGAAATATGTATTTTGAGGTTCTAATAAAGTTCCCGACAAAGTGATATTTTCTAACTCATTCTTAAAGTTTATTTCTTGATTTGAATAATTTTTAATGTTTGGAATTTCTTTTTCGTAATCGAAAAACTCCTGTGCCTGAATTTGGTGGAGAATTAATATTAAAGTTACTGTTATTAAATACTTCATAATAATTATGGTCACGGTTTACGGCTATCGCAAGTTGAGGAAGGGGACGCGTCCCGATAGCTATCGGGATGTCGGCTTAGTATTGGTCTGTTGGTCAAATTAATTATTTTCTTTCTAACGGTGCCGTCTATTGACGATTAACCGTAGTTAGCTTGCGTAATATTTATTTAGGTATAGTTCAAATACCTCTTTCATTGGTCTATTATTTTTCTTTCTAATCCTGTGTAAGTTGAAACCAGCAGTTTCAAAAATTTTATCTTTTAATTTGTCCTTTTCAACTTGTCGAGGTTTATCGTGCCAACTACTATCTAATTCTATATAAAAAGTAGGTTTATAAGTTTCTTGGTCTACAATACATAAGTCTATAGTCGAAGCATAAAAAAATCTTGTTTCTCTACCATCTATTAACTCAGTGATTTTGGAATTGATTATAGTACTCAAAGCTATATTAGGTAATAATAATACATTTTTCAAAACGTTTTTAGCTGCTAAATACAATTCTTCTTCTTGAGGAGAATTAAAGATAGATTTGGAAAAATCAAGTTCCCCATTAGAACCAATTTTGACACCTAAATTACTTGCTAAAACTGCCTTTTCACTTTGTTCTTTTCTGTCTTTGTGTTTTTGCTTAAGAAAGGATTTAGCAGCTTCGTTATTAGGCAATAACTTGGCATAATGTTCCTGGTTAGTTTGTTCAAATAAATATTCAGCGATATTTTGAATACATTCATCAGTTAATTTTAAAATTGAATTCTCTTTTTGATTTATTTGAAGAATTCTAGCTAAGACTAAAGTAAATTTCTGATTACTTTCGTTTTCGTGTCTTTTAACTTCCTCAACAAGATATTTTTGAAATACTTGGAAAATGGGATCGGAAGATAATTCTTTACAGTTTTCTTCACTGGACAAAACTTTATTTAATTCCATCCATTTTTGATCTTTCAAATAATTCAGACAATTTTCTGTTGTAGTCACGATTTTCTGATATTATGCAAGCTAACGGTTTCGGTTATCGCCAGTTGGCGGAGTAAGGGACTCGGAGTTGTCGGCTTAGTATTTTGTTGCTGGTCAAATTAATTATTTTCTTATTAACGGTGGCGTTTATTGGCGATGAAATGTTGTTGTGATTAATCTTTTTCCTCGGCTTCTACATATTGGAAATTTTCCTTTGTAATATCTAAATGTGGTAATAATCTTATCATCGGCCAGTTAGGGAAATTCTTTAAATGACCTCTTGTTATTCTTCGAACTTGTAAATTTTTATCTGTCACGGAATTAACATCTATAAAAATATGCTTTTTCCCATCAGTTATATTATCTAAAATTTGAGTGTTCTTCAATTTTGAAGTAGTAGTTAAGAAAAGATCTCTTCTGATCTTAGAAGTTATATCTACAGATAAAATTGGAAATTCTTTATTTTCTATAGTTTTTGAAGAGAATGGTTCTTGAAGTTCAGGAAACTTAAATGTGTTTGATTTGATGTCATAAGCTTCTTCAAATTTATCTTTTCTCCATTTTTCTTTTACAAGTTCTACTAAATTTATTCCATTGATTTGTAGAACGCTATCAATATTTATTTTCGTCTCGAAAGCACTACTATATTTAAGATTTATATTGAAATCAATTAAATGTAATTCTTCTAAAATTACTGGTAAGTCAATTATCGATTTCCAATTTTCATCCTCTGTTTCATCAGCAGTACATAGCGTTATCCCCAGTCTTTTAGCTTTTGAAATTGTCTTTGAGGAAAAACCTTTTCTTGAAATTATAATTCCTTTATTAGCCTTGACATCCATTAATTTTGAATGAAACCCATCAATAACGGAAACTGGAATTTTCTTATTATAATCTTTACATTCAATTACAGTAGTCAGATTTAATCCGCAAGTTTCACTTCTTACTAAAACATCAATTTGTCTTTTTCCATCAGAACCGTCAAGCATAACATTGTGTTCAACTTTTTCAAACTCTGGATTTTTAACCAATTTTTGAAATATTGACTCAGCTAACTTCTCGAATTTTTTTCCTGTTTTCTTCTTCACTTAATAAAAGATTATCCACAAAGTCCCGTATAAAAACAGTGCGAACTGGCGCGCGTGATTGTCCGTCTCGTTCCCCGTTGCTTTAGCGAAGGGGAAAGGACAATCCGCTAAGCAAGCAAGCACAATGTTTCGAATCAAGGCCAGGTTAAGCATTGTTTTTAAATGTTGTTGGTTTTTAGTGCTTTTTCCAATCAGTAATCGATGCTCAGGTCAGTTATTACATAGAAATTATCCGTTTTTTTTAACCATTTTTTTTCTTGTTATAGAGTTTTGCTAACCAAACAGCGATTAAAATAATTATGATTGTTGATAAACCTCCAAGAATCATCCATGTTCTCCCAGATAATTCGATAACCAAATAATTCATCTTTTTCTGCTTTTAATTTATTATTTATTAATATTTTTTTGCCTTGTCTGGCATTAAAGCCAACTCCTTTTATAATCTTTTTTATATCTCTTTACCTATATTTTACCCGGTATAAAAACCAGGTTCCTCACCTTAACCCTTTTTAAAACTTCAAATAATTCCGCTCCGTCAAACCCTAACTCATACCTAAGCCTTCAAAAGTGACTATGCATTGACGGCTTCCGCCATTGATCCCTCTTCATTCCCGGAATTCACCCGTTTAAAGAATTCAATTAAAATATAGTAGTATATGATATTTAATAAGGTAAAACCCAGCAGGTTTGAGGATTCCAGGTATAAATGCAAAATTGAATCGCTTATAAAATGCGCCACTATTTTCTCAATAATAGTTAATACCAGTACTATAAGGAAGCCAAAAACCAAAGTGTGCACTCCCGCTACAAAGGAGATTGAAATATACCTTCTAAAGTAATCGCTGTTGTCGCCATCATGGTTGATTTCAAAAGTTTTTCTCACTCCCCAAATTATCGCCACCAGACTAATCGAAATATGCATCAGTATACTCCACCAGGGTCTGTCGGATTCATAAGGCAGATAACCCACAAGGTTTAAAATGATAAGATTCACAAACAGATATTTGAAAGTGAGCCTGTCAGAAAGCCTTCCGCTTATCAGAAGTTTTTCTAATTCTTTGAAGTTGAATAAAATCATAGGTTGATGGAATTAATTCCTTGCTCTGTCACGCAGAAATGGGCTTGTGCTTATTAAAAAGACGGCATTGTAGGGAAGTCCGTCACAGCAGCATCGATTTCATTTTGATCCTGCCTGTTAAATTTTTAACAATATAGGAATTCTATTGAAAATCTGTAGGAAATCCTTGAAAATTCTTTCAACTAGCTTATTTCTAAAATTCAGGATTTAAGGTTCAAAAATTCAAGGTTGTTCGTGTTTCGTGTTTCGTGTTGCGGGTTTCGTGTTGCGGGATGCTTCCTGTTAAGTGTTGCCGGTTTAAAAATTCAGGGTTCAATATTCAAAATTCAAGGTTGGGATTCGAACTCGGGTTTCCCCTCCGATAGGTATCAGGAGCCTGTTGTTTAAATATCTTTAACTTCAATTTAACCTTTATTGGAAAACCGGCAGGCCTTTTCTCTCGTAAGTATCTTAAACCAATTAATCTTAAAAGTATGAAACGAGAGATTTTAACGGATGAGAAGCTTCCGAACAAAAACCTTAAAATTTCCAATTCGAGAAGGAATTTTCTAAAGATAGGAAGCCTTGCTATGGTTGGAACCAGTTTGATGTTATCCTGTAGCGATGACGATGATGATATGCTAATGCCCCCGGGCGAAGTCTTCGACCTGGGCAGTGGCGATCTGGGGATACTAAATTATGCTTATGCCCTCGAACAACTCGAGGCCGCATTTTATCGGAACGTTTTGGATGGTTCGTATTGGATGAACGCCAGCGCCGAAGAAAGGCTGGTTTTGGAAGATCTGTATAAACACGAGGCTATACACCGCGAATTTTTTAAAGCAGCGATAACCGGAGCCGTAAACGGGGATACCTCAAAGGTTTTGCCCGAACTTGAATTCGATTTTTCTTCAGTAGACTTCAGCAGTAGAAGTTCGGTTCTGCAAACCGCGAAAACTTTGGAGGATACCGGGGTTGCCGCATATAATGGAGCGGGACAGTTATTGCAAACACCCGATTATCTGATCATCGCAGGGAAAATTGTTTCAGTCGAGGCCAGACACGCCTCGGCGATTCGTTCCATTTTCGATGATGACCTAAAATCCTTTGCCGGCGATGATATCATAGATGCCAACGGCCTCGATTTGGCGATGAGCCCTTCAGAAATTCTTTCAGCAGTAGGAGATACCGGCTTTATCAAAACTCAGTTTACTGCAAACCAATTACCAACTTCTTAAAACCAGGATTATGAATATTATAAATTTTATAGAAGAATTCACTACCGATAAATTATTGAAAAAGACTTCCTCGAGAAGAGATGTTTTTAATACGTTTGGAAATCTTGGGAAAAAGGCCGCTTTGGTTGCTATTCCCTTCGGATTGGGCACTACCAAATCCCGGGCAGCCATAGTGCAGGATCAAAATGCTGCAATTGGAGCCCTGCAACTCGCCCTAACTCTTGAATACCTGGAAGCCGAATTTTATATCAAAGCCCTCGACTCGGGCGTGCTGCAAGGCGCAAGAGCAGAGGCGGTATATGAGCAAATTTCGAAACACGAATCGGCTCACGTTACTTTCCTGCAGGACGGCTTAGGCGAAAACTCTATCGAATCGCCTCAATTCGATTTTACCGCGGGAGGAGCTTTTGATCCTTTTAATGAAAATGGAGCCGGGCAGGAAGTTGCCTATGCTCAGATTCTGGCGCTGGCCCAGGCCTTTGAAGATACCGGTGTAAGAGCCTACAAGGGGCAGGCCGGGAATCTTATGGGAACTCCGTTTTTAACCCCTGCTTTGCAGATACACTCGGTAGAGGCGAGACATGCGGCTGAAATTCGCAGGCTACGTGCCGATGTGTTAAATGCCAATACCGACCAAAGCGCGCTGGGTTGGATCACGCTTAACCAACGCGGCCCCGGAATGCCTGAAGCTACCCAGGCCGTTTATGACGGAGAGGAAAATTTAACCCAGGGCGGGGTAAACCTGGAACAGGCCACCGAGTTTGACGCTATCGCTGTCTCCCAGGCCTATGATGAGCCAATGGATGGCGAAACCGCCACGGCCATAGCTTCACTTTTTATCGTCTCTTAATTCAGATTGTTTGTTGGTTAGCAGAAAGATCGCCAGAAGTTTTTGGCGATTTTTCTTGTTTACCAAGCATTTGTTTGCCTAAATTTAACCAATAACCTAACCTCTATGCAGCCAGATTTACTCATCATACGTTTACAAAATGGCGATGAAAAGGCTTTTGCTAAAATCTATGATCTTTACTCCCAGAGTTTAATGGGAATAATTTTCAGCATTACTCAGGATGAGAAAATATCGCAGGAATTGCTGCAGGATGTATTTCTGAAAATCTGGGAGAAAGCAGATACTTATGATCCAAAAAAGGGTAGGTTTTTCACCTGGATTTTGAATATAGCCCGTAATAAGGCAATAGATGAATTGCGATCCAGAAATTCTGAACCACATATTTCCCTGTCTGAAATACATCATATTTTTGAAGCTCAGGCTCAGGTAAATCACGATAGTATAGGGCTGCAAAAGTATATAGATATACTTACCCCGGTATGCCGAAAAATTATTGAATTATTGTTCTTTAAGGGTTTAACTCAACGGGAAAGTGCAGAAAAACTAGAAATGCCCCTGGGAACCCTAAAAACCAAAAACAGGAATTGTATTAACCAGATTAGATCTCAGTTAAATGGATAGTCTACAAAAATATAAGGATTCAGGGATACTTGAACTGTATGTTTATGGACTTTTATCTGTAGAGCAAAGCAGGGAAGTTAGTGAAATGCTTCAGCAACATCCCGAATTGCTTAAAGAAGTGGAGGAGATAGAGCGTGCGGTGATGCGATTATCTGCCGATTATTACCCGAAAGATACCGCAGGTTTAAGACCAATATTAAAACAAAAGGATCAATTTAGAAATTATAAAATCTATAGCTGGGTTGCCTCTATAGCGGCCTTGTTTTTAATCGTTTTCTCTTCTATCTTATTTTACCAGAACCGACAGCTGGAAAATTCGATCACCGATTTAAATGAAGAAAACAGAGTTTTAGAACAGCAAATAATAAGCGCCAGAAACGACCTGGATAAAACCCGAACTTTATTAGTCGACCTGCGATCGCGGGACATTAAGAGGGTAAAATTAGAGCCGCAGCAGGTAGCCCCCCAGGCTTATGCCGTTGGCTATATCTCTTCTGAAAAAAATCAGCTGATATTAGATGCCAAAGAACTTCCGGAACCGCCTGAAGGTATGGTGTACCAGGTATGGTCCCTACAATTTGATCCTTTAACTCCAATCAGTATGGGGCTGTTGGAAGACTTTGCCGCCAATGCCGAAAAGATTTTCTACCTCAATGCGAGGTCTGAAAGCGAAGGTTTCGGGATTACGCTTGAACCTGCCGGAGGAAGTGCGGTTCCAAATTTAGATCAACTCTACGTTTTAGGAGCTATAGAAAGTTAAACCGGGCTTCATAGATCGAATTTTTCTTTTTCTGAAGGGAAACCTTTCTAATAAAGCCTGAATTTCCTGGGTAATTACTGCCTTATATTTTCAACAAAGCCCTGAAACTGAGGCCGGAAACCTGCAACTTCTTAAATATCTGACCTGATGTAAAATAAATGAAACTTTAATCTTTTATTGGTAGTCTGCTGCTGATTTAAAACTTACTTTCCCCGCTTAATTAGGTATAGGTAGGTCCGTTTTACTTTGATTTGGTAAACGGGCTTTTTTTGTACCACAACAATAACAGTAATGTTTGTAGTAATGGATTTGGTGGAGATTTATAATATCGTTTTAATGATTTTTGGGATGATGTTATTTGTGGTGTTCATACTGGCGATTGTCATTTTCAGGAATTATAGAAAAACATATAAATCCGCTAAGGACGATAAACCGGTGTCCAAAACCGAAAATGAAAAGGGGAGATTGATAAAACTCGCTAATTATAACTTTGAGAAAATGAAGAGAAAGAAGATTCAGTAAGCTTTGGTCGGTCCCGATATGACCTTCAAACGCTATCGCTTATGAAGCTCTAACCGAACTGAAAAGGAGGTACTTCCAGTGGCCCGCAACTGTCCCTTCGAGCGGCCCGGCATTCAGCCAGTCCCGAAAACCTTCGGGATTATATCTTAGATAGTTGTTCTCGATACGCCCTTCCAACGCTGACGCTTATGAAGAGCTACTCGAACTTACAAAGATTTCTTTTTGTAACCGGGCCTGGAATTTTTCAGGAATTTTGCGTTGCCTGTTCCTCCATAATAGCCTAGTGCCCGTGATCTCCTTCTCCTTTATTCATTTCAGCATCGAGATAATAGGCGTTATTATATGCGAATAACGTAGCTTTTTGAATTTCTTCTGTTGGATAAACAGGTACCCAGCCGTCTACGCTTTGTCCTATTTCAATCTTTACAGGCTTAAAACTCCAGTCGTCCCCTTCAGGTTCGGCGGTGAAGGCATAATGTATATCTTCTTTTTCAAAAATTGCATCTTCGGGCAGGGCATAAAATTCCAATTCTCCTAAAAATATCCTGCCACGCACATACATTCCAGGAATTAAATTCCCGGGCTCCTCAATAATTTCAGCGTGAATATGAACAGCCTTGGGCTGCTGCCTGAAGGTTTTTCCTATAGAAATCACCTTCGCCTGTAACTGTGAACCGGGATTTGATTCTACCGTAAATTCTATTTCCTGGCCTACCTTAATCTGCGAAATTTCCTTTTCGAAAATTGTAAATTCTATATGTATATGTTCGGTATTTACGATCTCGAAAAGCGCTGCCTGCGCGGCCACATAAGCTCCCGTGTTGGCGTTGATCTCTTCTACGGTTCCAGAAATGGGACTTAGAATAGGAATATCTCGCTGTACATTTTCGGCCGATAAGCTGGCGGGATTTATATTCAATAGCCGGAGATTGGATTTTAAACCTGCCAGTTTGCTTTTAGCCGTATTGATCGAGGCCTCTACCTTTTGGTAGCTGGCGCCAGAGCCCACACCTTCTTCATATAATCTTTTTTGCCTGGCAAATTCCTGCTCCTGAAACTTCAGTTCATTAACTGCGTTCAAATAATCGGTTTGCAGGTTGATGATATCGGGGTGGGAGATATAGGCCAGTACCTCGCCTTTTTTCACAATATCTCCCTTAATTACTTTAATCGAGCTAATATTTCCGCCAATCACGGCACTCACACTTGCCTTATTTTGAGGGGGGACTTCCAGTATTCCATTGGTTTCTACAAAGGCATTGATGTTTCTTTTTTGAAGACTATCTACCTTCATGTTAAGGTCCTCAAACTGCTTTCGGGTTAGCATCGCTTCAGTGGGATCTCCCGGAATTTCTGTCGTATTCTTTTCTTCTGTTTTTTCAGAATTTTTGCAGCTGCCAAGAATTAGGAAAAAAGCGAGGAGGAGGGATATATAATTTTTCATGTTTAGTTATTTAGGTAAAATTTCAGCTCTGCGAGAGCTTTTAAGTAATTTTCAAGAACTTCAAGGGCATTTAACTCGGTTTCAATCACATTATCCAGAATTTGAATAAACCCGGTATACTCCATTGCTCCTTCTTTAAAGGCCAGCAAAGCCCCGCGCTGTTGTTTTTCAGAAACCTTTAAAGCCTCCTCTTCATAGAAACTCCAGGAGGTTTGCCATTTCCTGAAATTTTCAACGGCCTGCTTAAATTCGGCTTTAAAATTTTGTTCGGTGAGTTGAGCCTGGTGGTCTGCAATGCTGCGTTCAATTTTTGCAGCCTGGTTTTCGCCGTAGGTTTTTCCGGAAAAAACGGGCAGAGAAATCCCGGCCTGGTAACTGTAATAACCCGACTCCCCGTTAATTTCCTGGAAGCCATATTGCAGGTTGAGCTGCGGAAGCAATCTGGATTTTGCCGCCTTCCATTCTTTCTCGGCGATCCCGGTTTGCAATTCGCTTAGGCTAAGGCGGGGATGAGTTATCTCTGCTGAATCTTCCAAATGAATTAAAACAGCTGCTGAAATTTCCAGCTTTTCTTCGGCCGTATAGTTTTGCCCGCTGCCCAGCCAAAGATTAAATCTGGACAGGGCATTTTTTAAATCGGCTTCGGCCTCGCGCAGCCTGGTTTGAACCTGCCTCGACTTATTTCGTGCGGTTATGGCTTCGAGTTCAGAAATGGCTTCAGTTTCAAATCTTAGATCTATCGCCCGCTCAAATTCCCCGTAAACCGAATCGAGTTTTTGCAATCGCTTCAGGCGTCTTTGCGCGATAAAAACTTCAGACCAGGATCTCTCTACTTCCCGGGTTAGTTCCATTTGCGACAATTCCAGCAACATTTTTTGGTATTCGATTTTTTTCTTCTGAAGCTGAAGTGCGGGAGATACACTGAAAACCGCGATATTCTGCTGTTGAAACCCGATTGGGGTATATACCCCGCGGTCCCGGCTAATCTCTTCCCCTGCGGTAAAGATTTGGGTATTCCCCAGGTCCCAGGCGGTTTTTTTCAAAGACTCGGCCTGCTCTATTTGCAGTTTCCGAATTTCAATAGCTTTATAATTTTCTAATGCCATTTGTACCGCCTGCTCCTGACTTAGCCCTTTATCGGGACTGTTATCCTGGGCATTTAGTGGAATTGCCAGAAAAAATATAAGTGCGAAAACGGCAAAACCAGACTTAGGTTTGAGCTGTTGCCCCGATCGTGTTTCCATCCATTGATATAAAATTGGTAAAATAATTAAGGTGAGCAGGGTAGAGGAGATCATTCCCCCAATTACTACTGTGGCTAAAGGCCGCTGCACCTCGGCCCCGGCAGAAGCCGAAACGGCCATCGGTAAAAACCCCAGTACATCGGTTAGTGCGGTAAGCAGGATGGGCCTAATCCTGCGTTTGGAACCTCTGAAAATTCTGTTTCTTAAATTGGTTTCTCCTTCTTCCTTTAATTCATTAAGACTGCTAATCAATACCAGGCCATTGAGCACCGCCACCCCAAATAATACGATAAAACCAACCCCGGCCGATATGCTAAACGGCATATCGCGCAGCCAGAGGGCAAAAACCCCACCTATGGCCGCCATAGGAATCGCCATATAGATCATCGCGGTTTGTTTAAAAGATTTGAGGGCGAAATAGATGAGAATAAAGATTAAAATAAGGGCTATGGGCACCACGATTTTTAACCGTTTACTGGCCCGTTCCAGGTTTTCAAAGGCCCCGCCGTAACGAATGTAATAGCCCGCAGGTAATTCCAGTTGAGCATCCAGGCGGGTTTGTATGTCTTCTACCACCGATTTCACATCGCGATTTCGAATGTTTATCCCCACATAGGTGCGGCGATTTGTGTTATCGCGGCTTATTTGCATGGGGCCGGGTTTAAAACTTATATCAGCCACTTCTCTAAGAGGGATTTGCGCGCCAGATTCCAGGTTTACATATAGATTTCTAAGATTATCAATATTCCTTCTTTCCGATTCCTCCAGGCGAACTACCAGATCAAATTTTCGCTCCCCTTCAAAAATCACCCCTGCTTTTCCGCCGGCAAAGGCAGTTTCAATGAGGTTGTTTAATTCAGAGATATGCAGGCCATATTGCGCTAATTTATTTCTGTTATAATTTATGGTGATCTGCGGTAAGCCTGCGGTGGCTTCAACTTTTAAATCGGCAACCCCTTCAATTCCAGAAATGATCTTGCCTATTTCTTCTGCTTTAACGGCCAGCACCTCCAGGTCTTCGCCATAGAGTTTTACGGCCACATCTTCGCGAACCCCGGTAAGCAATTCATTGAAACGCATTTCTACCGGTTGAGAAAACTCATAAGAAACCCCGGGAATATGCGAGATTCGGTTTCTGATTTTTTCAATGAGTTCCTCCTTGGTTTCAGCGCTTTCCCATTCGCTTTTGGGCTTTAGAATCACAAAACTATCGCCCATATCCATAGGCATAGGATCTGTAGGCACATCTGAAACCCCGAATTTTGTTACGATCTGAAGAATTTCAGGGAATTCATCCAGCAAAATGCCTTCGATTCTGGTAGAAGTTTTTATACCTTCCTCAAGGGAACTTCCGGGTTTTAAGATGATGTGAAATGCGATATCTCCTTCATCGAGCTGAGGTACAAACTCGCCGCCCATACGGGTGAACAGGAAAATTGCAAGACCAAACATCAATAATGTAATCCCGATTACCAGTTTCGAATTTCGCAAGCTGAAATCAAGAGTGGGATGATATTTTTTCTCCAGCCAGACAATAAATTGGTCGCCTTTCGATTTTTTATCATTTCCAATGGGTTTGAGAAAGAGCGAAGAAATCATGGGCACATAGGTAAGGCAAAGTAACATGGCACCCATCATCGCGAAAATAAAGGTGAGGGCCATTGGTTTGAACATTTTACCTTCCACGCCTTCCAAAGCCAGAATAGGCAGAAACACGATAAGAATAATGAACTGGCCAAAAAATGCCGAGTTCATCATTTTTTTGGCTGAAGTCGAAGCGATCTCATCCATAGTTTTCTCGTGAAAAATCTGTTTTTTCCTGATTCTTTGATGAATTAGGAATACGGTGCTTTCTACGATGATCACTGCCCCATCTACGATGATTCCGAAGTCTATAGCTCCCAGGCTCATAAGATTGGCCCATACCCCGAAAAAATTCATCATAATAAAGGCAAAAAGCAGCGACAGTGGGATGGTGGAAGCCACAATAAGGCCGCCGCGCCAATTGCCCAATAAAATTACCAGCACAAAAATCACAATGAGACCACCTAAAATAAGGTTTTCAGCAATGGTGCTCGTGGTGTCTTTTATGAGTCGGCTGCGATCTAAAAAGGGATTTATATGAACTCCCTCTGGCAGAGATTTTTGCATTTCATCGATGCGTTCTTTGACGTGGCTTATCACCTCATTCGAATTGGCTCCTTTAAGCATCATGATCATTCCACCCACGGCTTCGCCTTCTCCGTTTTTGGTGAGAGCTCCATAGCGAACTGCCGAGCCTATATTTACCCGGGCCACATCTTTTATGCTTATGGGAATTCCTTCTGAATTCTTAACGACGATATTTTCCAGATCTTCTTTCGACCTGGCCAAACCTTCACCCCTAATGAAATTAGCCTGGTGATTGCGCTCAATATAAGCACCCCCGGTATTCTGATTGTTTTTTTCAAGGGCATTGAAGATTTCAGCAATGCTAATTCCCATCGCCTTTAATTCATCGGGCTTCACGGCTATTTCGTATTGCTTGATATTTCCCCCAACCCCGTTAACTTCAACAACTCCCGGCACCATTGCCAGTTGACGTTTAACTATCCAATCCTGAATGCTGCGCAATTCGGTGAGATCGTATTTGTGTTTATAGGCTTTATCTACTTCGAGGGTGTACTGGTAGATTTCTCCCAATCCTGTAGAGATGGGCCCCATTGATGGGGTGCCAAAACCCTGAGGAATTTCCGACTCCACCTCTGATAGCTTCTCGGCCACGAGTTGGCGCGGCAAATAGGTTTCCAGGTCATCATTGAAAACAATGGTAACAACCGAAAGGCCGAATCTCGAAATTGACCTTATTTCCTGTACGCCAGGCAGGTTACTCATCGAAACCTCTACGGGGTAGGTTACGAATTGTTCAATATCGGTGGTGCTTAAATTAGGCGCCTGAGTGATCACCTGTACCTGGTTATTGGTAATATCGGGTTGGGCATCAAAGGGCACCTGGGTCATACTCCAAATTCCTAACCCAATAAGAACGATGGTACCCAGCCCAATGATAAATTTATTATTGATTGAAAAATCAATGATTTTATCTAACATTTAGAATGATTTAGATTTAACAAAACGAATAGGCCTGTCTTTGCCCGGTGGGCAGTGATGGCATAAAAAATTGAATTGTTAAACCTGCCGGGGCGGCTGAAAAATAGAGTAGGAAAATTCAGATTTTGGCTCCAGACTATAAAAAGAAGGAGATTCTGAAACCTGAGGTATGGGAGAGAAAAAATAAGTGAATTCTGGCGTGGTAATTACCAGGTGAATGTGGTTGCAGCTGTGATTTCCGTGGAAGGGAAGGTCTTCGTGATTATCGCCATCGTCATTAGGGGTAGTGCCGTAATGCTTATCCAGAAACTGCAGAAAACTTATACCTTCCTCTTGATTGTGCTTCTGAAAATGCTCCAGTAAATTATCTACTTTCGGAAGTTCACAACACCAATCTATTCCAGAGCCCAGCGAGGGTAGGAAAATTAGTAGGGAAAGAAATAAACTGCCAAAAAATTTCATCTTGAAGCAAAGTTAACAAAAATGCTCTTACAGATAACTTCTAATTTAGGGAACAACATCAACATTGGGGTTTGCAAGGCTCCCCAAGCCTAAGTCGAATCTCACTAAAATACCATTAAAAAAGAGGCCGTCTTAAAAGCTATTTTTAGACGGTCTTTTTTTATTCGTGCTTTAGGCAGTTTTACAATGTTATT
>NZ_JBSYGH010000018.1:0-49430 GCF_054121495.1 Salegentibacter haimaensis | reverse complement strand
TTAGCTTTCATACCATGAAAATAATACTATCCTGAATTATTTCCAATAAAAAAGAGACTGCCTTTTCAGACAGCCTCGTTAGTTATTAACCGAAAACGATTGAGATTTTCTGTAAATTAGGTTATATTGTTTAATAAAATTAGATTTGGCCTGATGGCAAAAAAAATTACCAACATTGCAGTACTAACCTCGGGTGGCGATGCCCCCGGAATGAACGCCGCGATTCGCGCCGTTGTTAGAGCTTGTTCTTATTATCATATAAATTGTACCGGAATTTACCGGGGCTACCAGGGCCTAATCGAAGCAGACTTCGAAAAGCTCGATGCCCGGTCGGTTCGAAATATCATCAATAAAGGAGGGACTTTTTTAAAATCCAGCCGTTCCCTGGAGTTCAAAACTCCCGAGGGCCGCAAAAAAGCCCACGATAATCTTACCAAAGCCGGGGTAGATGCTCTGGTGGTAATTGGAGGTGATGGTACCTTTACCGGGGGGCTACTTTTTAATCAGGAATTTGATTTTCCGGTAGTGGGTATTCCCGCAACTATAGATAATGACATTAGCGGTACCGATTATACCCTCGGGTACGACACAGCTCTGAATACTGTAGTAGAAGCTATCGATAAAATTCGCGATACGGCAAGTTCTCATAACCGTCTTTTTTTAATCGAGGTTATGGGTCGTGATGCAGGAGATATCGCGCTAAACAGCGGGATTGGTGCCGGTGCCGAGGAGATTCTGCTTCCGGAAGAAGGCGAGGGAGTTCAGCGAATGATGGATTCTCTTGAAAAAAGTAAAAAGTCGGGTAAAACCTCCAGCATTATCGTGGTGGCTGAAGGTGAAAAAAGTGGAAAAAATATCTTCCAGCTTGCCGAATTTATATCTCAAACCCACGAGGAGTACGATATTCGGGTGTCGGTACTGGGGCATATTCAGCGGGGAGGCTCTCCCAGTTGTTTTGACCGTGTACTGGCCAGTAAGCTTGGCGTTGGTGCCGTAGAGGCGTTAACCGACGGGAAGTCGAATATTATGGTTGGGGTTCATCACCAGAAAGTGGTGCACGTGCCCCTGGAAAGTGCTATCAAAGACGAAAGGCCTTTTGATAACGAATTAAGAAGGGTGGCAAACATCACTTCAGTGTAACAACAATTAAAAATTTAAATTATGAGTACAAAGATTGGAATTAACGGTTTTGGCCGAATTGGGCGAATCGCCTTTAGAATTGCGGCTGAAAGTAAAGATGTGGAAGTAGTGGCGATCAATGACCTGCTTGAGGTAGATCACCTGGCGTATTTGCTAAAATACGATTCTGTACACGGAAAATTCAAAGGAGAGGTAGAGGTTAAGGATGGAAATCTTGTAGTAAACGGGAATACCATTAGAGTAACCGCCGAGAAGAATCCGGCCGACCTTAAGTGGGGAGACGTAAATGTAGACGTGGTACTTGACTGTACCGGAATTTTTAAGGAAAAAGATTCGGCCCAGGCTCACCTTGATGCCGGCGCCAGGAAAGTAGTGATCTCGGCTCCTTCTAAAACCGCTCCAATGTTTGTGATGGGAGTAAACCACGACCAGGTAAAACCGGAAGATACTATTGTTTCTAATGCATCCTGTACTACCAACTGTTTAGCTCCTTTGGCTAAAGTAATTGATGATGAGTTTGGAATCGTAGAAGGTTTAATGACAACTGTACACGCTACTACTGCAACCCAGTTGACTGTAGACGGTCCTTCTGCCAAAGATTTTAGAGGTGGAAGAAGTGCGCTTCTTAACATTATCCCTGCTTCAACCGGAGCTGCAGTAGCTGTAGGAAAAGTAATTCCAAAATTAAATGGCAAACTTACCGGGATGGCCTTTAGAGTACCAACTGCCGATGTATCTGCAGTAGATCTTACCGTGCGTACCGAGAAGTCTGTTTCTTACGATGAGGTAAAAGCCGCTTTCAAGAAAGCTTCAGAAGGAAAATACAAAGGAATCATTTCTTACACTGAAGAAATGGTGGTTTCTCAAGACTATGTTTCCGATGCGCATACCTGTAATTTTGATGCCGAAGCAGGAATTGCTCTTAACGACAATTTCTTCAAATTGGTGGCCTGGTATGATAACGAATATGGTTATTCTGCTAAATTGGTAGAATTGGCTGCACACGTTAATTCACTTTAAAAAAAAGCCTTAATTTAGAGCCTGAAGAAATCTGGAATCGTTTTGGACTTAACTCCCTGATTTCTTCAGGCTTTATACTAACCATATTCTTATTCAATGATATTAATAGCGGACGGTGGCTCGACTAAATGTGACTGGATTCTTCTTAGCGATCAGGGAGAACAGTTGTTAAAAACCCGTACTAAGGGATTGAATCCTGCAGTTTTTCCCGAGCTCATTCTCGAACAACGCATAGAAGAAAATTCAGATCTTCAGGAAGTAAAGGATAAGGTGAAGCGAGTGCATTTTTATGGTGCCGGTTGCGGAACTCCTACTCCCAATAAACTTTTGCAAGGCATACTCGCTAACTTTTTTACCAATGTAGACGAGGTAATCGTAAAAGAAGATATGGTAGCTGCAGTTTACGCTGCCACTACCGAGCCAGGAATCGTTTGTATCTTAGGTACTGGTTCCAACTCCTGTTTTTATGATGGTGAAAATATTCACCAGGCAGTACATTCCCTGGGATATATCTTAATGGATGAAGCCAGCGGAAATTACTTCGGAAAACGCCTTATAAGAGATTATTATTACAAAAGAATGCCTCCGGAACTGGCCGAGATTTTTGGGCAGAAGTATGACCTGGAAAGCGATGAGATCAAGAAAAATCTTTACCGCAAAGAAAATCCCAATACTTACCTCGCCAATTTTGCTGAATTCATTTTCACCAACGAGCGTAACGGGTATTTCTATAAACTCGTGCACGAAGGTTTGACCGATTTTATACATTCCAGGGTATTATGTTACAAACAGGCTCAAAATGTACCGGTGCACTTTATAGGTAGCATAGCCTACTTTAGCGAAGATATTATTCGTGCCGTTGCTCAGCCCTACGGAATTGAAATTGGTAATATAGTTAGAAGGCCTATCGATGCCCTTATTGACTATTATCGAGAAAACGTGCTGAACAACTGATTTTCAAATTTTTAAAAATCTTATTTGCTACATTTAAGAAAAACTACTTCTTAAATGTTGGTAAAAGTATATGGTAGCGCGGTATTTGGCGTAGAAGCCACCACGATCACTATAGAGGTGAATGTGGCCACCGGTATTGGCTACCATTTGGTAGGCCTGCCCGATAATGCGGTACGTGAAAGCAGTTACCGCATCGCCGCGGCCCTGCAAAATTCGGGCTACAACTTCCCAGGTAAAAAGATCATAGTAAATATGGCCCCTGCCGATCTTCGCAAGGAAGGTTCGGCTTATGATCTTAGTTTTGCATTAGGCATAATGGCGGCTACCGGCCAGATGAAAGCGGCAGGACTTCAGGATTATATCATTATGGGAGAACTCTCGCTTGATGGTGGCCTGCAACCTATAAGAGGTGCACTTCCCATTGCTATAAAGGCCCGTGAAGAGGGCTTTAAAGGTTTTATACTTCCCAAACAAAACGCTAAAGAGGCGGCAATTGTAAAAGATCTTGAAGTTTACGGAGTAGAAAACATTAAAGAAGTAGTAGATTTCTTTCATAAGGGAATTCAGCCTGAGCGTTGTATTGTGAATACCCGCGAAGAATTTTACACTCATTATGACGACTCCGATCACGACTTTGCTGATGTAAAAGGCCAGGAATCGATTAAGCGGTGTATGGAGATCGCTGCAGCCGGTGGTCACAACATAATTTTAATTGGCCCACCCGGTGCAGGAAAAACGATGTTGGCTAAACGTTTGCCGGGAATCTTGCCTCCTATGACTTTACACGAAGCCCTGGAAACCACAAAAATTCATAGCGTAGCCGGTAGAATTAAAGACCAGGTAGGGTTAATGACCCGGCGGCCCTTTAGAAGCCCTCATCATACGATTTCAGATGTTGCTTTGGTTGGCGGCGGGGCCTACCCGCAGCCGGGTGAAATTTCCCTTTCCCATAACGGAGTTTTATTTCTGGATGAATTGCCCGAGTTTAAACGCGGCGTTTTAGAAGTGATGCGCCAGCCCCTGGAAGATCGCGAGGTAACTATTTCACGCGCAAAATTTACCGTCACCTATCCTTCCAGTTTTATGCTGGTAGCCAGTATGAATCCCAGCCCCAGCGGATATTTTAATGATCCCGATGCCCCGGTTACTTCAAGCCCGGCCGAAATGCAGCGTTATCTGAGCAAAATTAGCGGTCCTTTATTAGACCGCATCGATATTCATATAGAAGTAACGCCGGTGCCTTTCGAAAAATTGAGTGAAGAAAGAAATGGGGAATCCAGCCTTGAAATTAGAAATCGGGTAATTGCGGCAAGGGAAATTCAGAGTGAGCGATTTTCAGATAATGAGAAGATTCATTACAACGCTCAAATGAGCGTAAAACAAATTCGCGAATTTTGCGATTTAGACGAGGCTTCCAAACAATTGCTGAAAACTGCGATGGAAAAACTGAACCTTTCAGCCCGGGCCTATGACCGGATTTTAAAAGTCTCAAGAACCATCGCCGATTTAGAAGCTTCAGAAAAAATAAAAGGCGCGCATATAAGTGAGGCCATACAATACCGAAGCCTGGATCGCGACGGCTGGTTGGGTTGATTATTAAATGATTCTAAATTTCTAAAGGGTTTAACACTAATCTTTTATCTTTACCCTATCACAACCCGAATTACCAATGAAAAATTACATTATCCTGTTAATTGCAGTTTTCTTCTTGAGCTGTAAAGGAGATCGAGCTGAAGATGCCAATGGCTCTGCTGCAGAAAAATCTGATTCTATAAATATTGACATTTTCAGCAATGGCCTTAGCCAGGCCGAGCCCGTGGATCTTGATCTCGAAGAGGCCAATCGCCTGGCTGAACTTCCGCTCTCCTGTCTTAAGGTAGAATACCCTAATAAACTGGGACAAACCCTTGAAAATGCTGAAGCAATGGGGGAGCCCAGCGAGCTGCATCCTGCCTTTTATGGTTGTTTCGACTGGCATTCGGCTGTACACGCGCATTGGTCGTTGGTGAGTTTGCTGAAGCAGTTTCCGAAGTTGGAAAAGCGTGAAGAGATCAGGCAGGCCTTACAGGAATCACTTTCCGCAGAAAATATTGAAGGCGAGGTAGCCTATTTTAAACGTGAACAATCTTACGCCTATGAGCGTACTTATGGCTGGGCCTGGTTGCTTAAACTTGCCGAAGAACTTAAAACCTGGGATGACCCGCTAGCCAGGGATCTCGAAGAAAACCTGCAACCTCTAACCGAACTTATCGTTAGCCTGTATATAGAATTTTTACCAAAGTTGAATTACCCCATAAGAGTTGGCGAGCACGACAATACCGCCTTTGGGCTGGCTTTCGCCTGGGATTACGCTAAAGCCGCAGAAAATTCTGAATTTCAAAAACTCATTTCTAAACGAGCCAGGGATTTTTATTTAAGCGATGACGATTGCCCCATAACCTGGGAACCGGGCGGATTTGACTTTTTGTCGCCCTGTCTCGAAGAAGTCGATATCATGCGAAGAGTGCTTCCCAGAAATGCATTTTTTATGTGGGTAGACGATTTTATGCCACAACTTCGTAAGGATAGTTTCGAACTTCAAGTAGGAGAAGTTTCCGATAGAAGTGACGGAAAACTCGTGCATCTCGACGGGCTTAATTTTAGCCGCGCCTGGGTTTTACTCGGGCTCGCCAACCAATACCCCGATTATTTCGGGCATTTAAAGCCAATTGCCAATCAACATTTATCCTATTCTTTTCCTAACCTGGTAGGAGACAACTACGAAGGAGGGCACTGGTTAGGCAGCTTTGCCATTTATGCTCTTAATGAAACCCGAAAGGGCAGGTGAGAAACTTTTTAAAAAATCTTGGGCCGGGAATCCTGGTTTCTGCGGCATTCATCGGCCCGGGAACGGTAACGGTGTGTACCCTGGCCGGGGTTGAATTCGGTTATAGCCTGCTTTGGGCACTTTTAATCTCTGTATTTTCGTGTATTATTCTACAGGAAATGGCGGCCCGGTTGGGAGTGGTTTCCCAAAAAGGCCTGAGTGAGGTAATTCGTGAAGAAATTCAAAGACCGGTTTCAAAGGTTTTGGCTATTGCTTTGATATTTTCGGCAATAGTGATTGGCAATGCTGCCTATGAAGCAGGTAATATCACAGGAGCTGTTTTGGGAGCCGAGGCCATCTTCGGAAATCAGAGCTTGCAATTCGGGGATTTTCAACTTAATCTCTGGAGTTTACTTATTGGATTCATCGCTTTCCTTTTGCTTTTCTCCGGAAGCTATAAAACCCTTGAAAAAGTATTCATAGGGCTGGTACTGCTTATGAGCATTAGCTTTGTTCTTACCGCCGTTCTCACCAAACCCGATTTAACTGAAATTTTAAAAGGTTTTATTCCCACCACCAATGCAGCCGGCTTATTAACAGTAATGGCTATCGTGGGCACAACCGTGGTACCCTATAACCTTTTTCTACACGCCTCTTTGGTTAGTGAAAAATGGAAAAATGCCTCTTTTCTTCCTGTGGCCCGAAAAGAATTGGTCGTCTCGATATTTCTGGGTGGCTCGGTTTCTATGGCTATACTCATTTCGGCTGCATCGGCCGGGATTAGCGATGTAAATTCCGCAGCCGATATGGCCGCAAGCCTGCAGCCGCTTTTTGGAAAATTCGCCACCTGGTTTATGGCGCTGGGATTATTAGCCGCCGGCATTACCTCTTCTATCACCGCACCTTTGGCCGCTGCCTATGTGGTACAGGGCTCTCTGGGCTGGCAGAAAGGGATGAAGTCTAAAAAGTTTAAACTGGTTTGGGCATTAGTCTTAATCTTAGGTGTTTTCTTCTCCTCTCTGCAAATAAACCCCATAGAAATTATTCGCTTCGCGCAAATTGCCAACGGAATTCTATTGCCCGTCATCGCGATTTTCTTATTTTGGGTAGTAAATCGGGCTTCAGTCCTGGGTTCGCGTCGTAATAGCAAATGGCAGAATATACTGGGACTTCTGGTGATCGCTTTGTCCATCTTTTTAGGAGTAAAAGCCATTCTAAGCGTCATAGCGAGCATTTAATCTTAAATTATGAAAGAAATACATATAAATTGTGACCTGGGTGAGGGTGGTGAGTACGATGAGGTACTTATGCCGCTTATTTCGGCCTGTAATATTGCCTGTGGGGGCCACGCCGGTACCCTGGAAACTATGCACCACAGTGTGGCTCTTGCGATAGAAAATAATACAGAAATTGGAGCCCATCCTTCCTATCCCGATAAGGAAAACTTCGGAAGAAAATCCCCGGAGATTTCTGCGGAAGATTTACAGCTTTCGCTGGTCGCTCAGATTTTAAGCCTTAAGCAAATCGCGGAAGCCGAAGGCGCAAAACTAAGTCATATAAAACCACACGGGGCTCTTTATAACGATGCCGCAAAAGATGAAAAAGTCGCAAAAATTGTGATTGATTCAGTGTTGGAATTTGATGAAATTCTGCCGCTTTTTGTACCAGAGAATTCGGTGATTTCTGAAATGGCTCAGGGAAAAATCCCGCTGATTTTTGAAGCCTTTGCAGACAGAAATTATAACGAAAATTACAGCCTGGTATCGCGCTCCAAACCCAATGCTTTAATCACCGAAAAGGAGGCCGTTTTTGAGCATCTTTTTTCGATGTTTTTTGAAGGAAAAATTTGCTGTGAAAATGGGGTGGAAATAAATTGTAAGGCAAGCACTTTTTGCCTGCATAGTGACACTCCAAATTCGGTTGAAATTTTGAAATATCTTCACGAAAAACTGGCCGAAAAAAATATTAAAATCAGGAACACTTAATGGCTGAATTTCCAAAAATATCTGCGATGGGAGAGCGGGCAATTCTGGTTCAATTCGAACCGGTAATCGAGGAAAACCTGCTCGAAAAGTTGCTTTTTTATAAAAATGAGCTTGAAGATTTTTATGCTGAAGTAAATGTTGAGGTGATAAATACATATAACTCGTTATTAATTAGTTATATGTTTGCTATAGAAGATGTCTATGGAGAGATTTCAGCCTTAAAAGAGCTCTTAAGAGAGGCTAAGATAACAAAATTATCTAACCGGCAAATTTTTCATCTTCCGGTGTGTTATGATGAAGAATTTGGTTGGGACCTGGAGTATATTTCAGAAGAAAAAAAGCTTACAAAAAAACAAATTATAGACCTGCATAGCGCCCCTCTTTACACGGTTTATTTTATAGGTTTTTTACCCGGATTTTTATACCTGGGAGGCCTGGATAAAAAGCTTCAAATTTCACGTAAAAATGAGCCCCGTTTAAAGATCGAAAAAGGAGCTGTTGGAATAGGTGAAAACCAGACCGGAATTTACCCGAAATCCAGTCCTGGCGGCTGGCAAATTTTAGGCAATTGTCCGGTGAATTTTTTTGATAAAAATTCAAATCAACCCTGTGAAATTTCACCCGGCGATAAGGTGAAATTTTATGCTGTTACCAAAGATGAATTTTTTGAAATTTCTGAAGCCATTTCTTCAGGAAAATTTGAATTGAAAAAAGAAAAGTACAATGGCTGAAATTGAGGTTTTGCACCCGGGATTATTTTCCACCCTCCAGGATTTTGGAAGACGGGGATTTCAGAAATACGGGGTTCCGTTTTCGGGAGCGATGGATAGAAAGGCGCATAAAACCGCAAATCTAATTTTGCGAAATAAGGCCGATGCCGCGGTTTTGGAGATTACACAAATGGGGCCTAAACTTAAATTTTCGGCACCTGCCAAAATCGCCATTAGCGGAGCATATCTAAGCCCTAACCTCAATAATTCGACTATAGAGAATAATGAGGTTATAAAAGTTGAAGCCGGGGATGTGTTGAGTTTTGGCAGGCCTGTTTCGGGTTCCAGGGCTTATCTCGCTATAGCCGGTGGCTTTCAAACCGAAAAGGTTTTGGAAAGCAGCAGTTGGTATGATGGCATTACAGAATACCAAATACTGGAAAAGGGGCAGCAAATAAGATTCAGGGAGGTTAGTGATGAAGTAACCGAGACCCATACTTCAATAAAATTCGATACGTCCTATCTCGAATCCAAATACCTGGAAGTTTATCCGGGGCCTGAGTTTGAATTACTTCCAAAGCAATTAAAGCATAAGTTGCAGGAAAGCACATTCAGCATAAGTAAAAACAACAACCGGATGGCGGTGCAGCTGGAACAAAAACTGGAAAATGAACTGCAACCTATAATCACCGGGCCGGTATTGCCAGGGACCATACAGCTCACCCCGGGAGGAAATCTTATAATCCTAATGCGCGATTGTCAAACCACAGGTGGTTATCCCAGAGTGCTTCAGCTGGGTGAAGATGCCATCAATTGCCTGGCACAGAAAAAAACGGGAGATGAGATTGTTTTTCGAATTCAGTATTTCTAAAACTTTCACTTCGAGCGGAGTCGAGAAGCTGTCGGAGTCGAGAAGCTGTCGCAGTCGAGAAGCGAAATCAGCAAGATATGTTAAAAAGGGGATTTTTCCCCTTGTATGCAGGAATAGCTTAGGTTACATTTGTATCAGTCATTTTAGTTAGCTAAAGTGTTTTGGGGCAAAAGAGTGTCGTTAAGGTGAAAAACTAATTGGTAGGGTAGTTGGTTTTTCGATATACCGCAACGGCACTTTTTTATTTTATACTGCTTAAGTTACTTGCCATATTCCGTTGATTTTAAATATTTCTATTTTTTATCTACATTTAGCTTAACAAAATTTTAAGGAAACCAACAAAATCAACTTTATGAAAAAACCAGCCAAATGTATTACCAGGGAAGCAGCTAAAGATCTGCAACTTAGATGGTGGAAAACCAGAGGAAAAGCTATAGAGACTTCGGAAAAGCATAAAGATGTATGTGCAGTAAAATTCAGTGTAGCCGAATTGGAGGAATATCTTCAATACGTAAAAGAAAAATCTGAAGGCATCCAGGATCCCGGAATTTGTATTTGGATGGGATCTTATGCTCCTGAGAATGGAAAACCCGGCCTAAGTACTGTGTTCCTTTCAGCAACTAAAGAAAAGTCAGAAGAAGTTGAAAACGATGAAAATGATTTTGAAGAAAATCCTGAAATCGAACCTTATAATACCGGTAGTGGTTTATGGCCTCCCGGTGTGTATGGGGAATAATTTTATCTAAAATCTAATTTTTTTGAACGAGCTGTTTGATTTCTATATAGAAAAGAAAATCTATGTAACCTTCTTAATGGAATTTTTAGCTGCTTTTACCGGCAGTTTATTCTTATTGATGCATTCCAAAGTCGCTAAGAATAAAAGATTATTTGTATACTTTCTTTGGTCGATTTTCATAATTGATTTTTTAGGAGGTTATTCACTTTGGGCTTATTTCGATAATTATCAAACCGTTCCTTTCTTAAAAGATTCTCCATTCCAAAGAAATACCTGGTATTTTAATTTAGCCCAAATCTATTTTATCCTGTGCTATTCCTATTTTATTCAGTCTGAAATACTAAATCCTAAATTTAAAATTTTTATTAGGCGTGGCGCTGCTTTATACCTTATATATTCTGCGGTTTTAATCATTTTGGGTAGTGATATTTTTCAGGCTTATAATGTACCCATTATACTGGTTGGAGCCATTTGGGTATCGCTAAGTGTAGGACTATATTTTTATGACTTGTTTACCAGTGATAAGATATTATATTTTAAAAATAACCTTTTTTTCTACGTTTTCACGGGGATATTTATTTACTATTTGGTTGTTCAGCCTATAAATATTTACTCCGCTTACTTTTTGGAAGCAAATCCTGATTTTATTAATCTTTTTGCTAATGTGTTGAGGTATGCCAACATTTTTCTCTACGGAATATATATCATTGGATTTATAATAGTGTTTTTGAATAAAACAGAAAGGCAGGGTTTAAAGAAAGTCTAATCTGAAAGTCTGGATTAAGAGATAATCAATCTTAGTTTTCGTCAATTTATAGAATTGTTTTATTTAAAAACTTTATATAGATTTATCTTAACAAAATTTTAAGGAAGCCAACCAAAATCAACTTTTATGAAAAAACCAGCCAAATGCATTAGCGTTGAAGAGGCGCGTAAAGAACAGGACGAATGGGTTAAAACCCGAGGGAAAGATATTGAACGGGGCCAGGGATATAAAGATACCCGAGAATTCTGGTATAGCCTGGACGAATTACAGGAATACCTGGATTATGTTCGCGAGAAATCTAAGGAGCAAGGGGTAGAAAAACCGGGAATTCGGTTTTATTTAGGGGCTTATCCTACAACTAATGGAAAAAAAGGCTATGCCACTATGTTCCTGGCTCCTACGAAACAAGCTCAGGGAGATACTGAAACTGCCGGGGAAGATTCTGACCCTAATAATTATGAAATTGAGCCAATGAATATAATCCAAGGTGGTGATCCTCCAAGAAATTATTAATGCAAAGTCTTACATTTCTAGTAATTCTTCTGGTAGGTTTTGCGGCCATTTCCGGATTATATGTCTAGTCCTAAATAACCGATACAGATTATTAAAGGATTAAATTTATTAATTAAAGCTGAACAATGGGAGCATTGTTCAGCTTTTTTGATTTATACTGTTTTCTTTTCAAGGTGCTTTGCTTGTGCATTTTATTTGGTGTCAACATATGGTTAGATAAATGAGGCCTTAACGAGTTGTAGAGATTGATAGCATCTCTGACCATTAACTTTTTTGTTGCCAGGTCTGTAGTATAAGCAGCTATTGAAAATTCTTGTTTCAATATCCCGTTTACCCGTTCAGCAATAGCGTTTTCATATGGGTCGTATTTTTCTGTCATACTTGTGCTTATAGTATTATCACTTAAGATTCCCTGATATTCATTAGAGCAATACTGCAAGCCTCTGTCTGAATGGTGTACCAAAGGTTGATCCTTATAACTTCTTTTTTTTAAGGCCATTTCAAGAGCCCGTACTGAACCATTTACCTCTAAACTGCTCGAGACATCATACCCCATTATTTTTTTGGAGTAAGCATCGGTAACCAAGGCGAGATAGGATGGGTTTTTCCTGTCGCCTATATAGGTTAAATCGCTTACCCACACTTGTTCCGGCCGCTCAAATTCCATTTGGCTTATTATATTTTTATGCTTTCTGAACCTATGATGGGAGTCCGTTGTTATTTGGTAACTTTTTTTAGGAACAATAAGCATCTTATTGGCCTTTAGTATCCTAAATAATTTATCCCTTCCAACATTGATTTTGCTGAGTTCAGCCCTGAGCATATGGTATAGTTTTCTGGTGCCCAGTCTGGGCATCAGGTTCCTTATAGAGCGTACTAGGGCAATAACCTGTTTGGCTATCAGCTGTCTATGTTTTTTGGATTTTATAGCTCTGTAATATACCTGTCTATTTACCCCGAGTAATTCACAGGAAGAGGTTATCGTCTCTTTTTGGGCTTCTTGGTAGCATTTGATAACTCGGGTCCGTAATTTTTTCTGATTTGGATATCATATTCCTTTTCGGCCATATCCACAAGCATATCGAAGATAATTACCTTCTTATCAGCGCGCTCAGCAAGATGCTCAGCCCTGGCCTTCTGCTTTTCTAGCAGCTTGACTTTTGCTTCTAGTTCAAGTATTTTCTGTTCAGGTGTTTTTGCCACGGTTATTTTCGATTGGTTTTCCCAATCAAAGTTACCATATTTCCTAAGCCATTCCCTCACTGTAGATTTAGCTTGTATGCCATATTTATGACAGGCTTCAGTTCTTCCAAGCGCCCCGGACTCAATTTCCTGGACCACTTGAAGTTTAAAAGAAATAGAATAATCTTTTTGGGTACGCTTTACATACCCAGTCTTTGCTGAACTTTTCATTACACTACTGGTTTGTGTATCGCTATTTCAGGACGGGACAATATTATATTCAAAAAAAGCCGACTGATAAAGCGGTCGGTTTTTTTTCCTATTTCTTATTATTTACTTTCATTGTGGAAGCACTAGCTTCAATTCCCAAAATAATTTACTGGAATGAGCCTCTACATTTTCTAAAAGAAACTTTTCTTTACAATAATTTCTGGCTTTATAATCCTTACCTTATTATTAGTTTCGTAGTTTATATTCTATATTTCACCTGGAATATATCAAATAGAAAAATAAGACATGTGGTTAAATCGAGCTTGATCTTTTACACTATTATCTGTGTTATTAATCTGATTTTTTCAGATGTATTTTTTAAAAGTCATTCTGTAGTGACCTACATCTTAGGAAATTTTTTGCTGTTAGGAGTGATTTTCTATTATTATTTTGAAATTTTACTGAGTTCTAAAATTCTAAACATCAAAAGAGAGATCAGTTTTTATATTTCCATTCCTGCACTTCTGTTTTTTTTAACTACTACACCTATTTTGATTTATTATAAATATTATACTTCTCAGAGTCCGGAATTTATTAAACTAAGTAGATCTGTTTTAATTGGTTTGAATATTTTTATGTATAGTTTCTATAGCATTGCTTTTTTAAGCCTCGCCAATAAGAAAAAATCACCTTCTAAGAATTTAAAAAATGCTTTCTAAAGAAGAACTCTTACTTATTGTTTATTTTATAGTAGTCATCTTGCTGCTAACGGCCTTTGTAATCGTTTTTTTTGTGGTTTACCAAAGACGCAAGAATAAAATGCTTCAGGAGCAATTTGAGGCTAAACAGCGCTTTGAGCGGGAAATTTCTAAATCGCGTTTAGAAATGCAGGAGCAAACTCTAAAGAATGTGGGTTGGGAGCTACACGATAACATTGGCCAGCTCCTTTCGGTAGCCAAAATGCAGTTGAATATTTTCTCAAAAACTTTACCTAAAGAAGCAAAATCTTCAGCTTCAGAAATCCAGGAAACCGTGGCCAATTCGCTTCAGGAAGTTCGCTCGCTTTCAAAGTCACTTAACAACCAGGTAATTGGTTATGCCGGTTTGGTGGTTTCGGTAGAAAATGAACTGTCAAGGTTTCAACGAATGGGCGTTATTGAAACCAATTTAAAAGTGACAGGGGAAAAACAGGAAATTCCGCAGCAACACAGCATTATTTTATTCAGGATACTTCAGGAATTTTTCTCTAATGTGATCAAGCACGCCCAGGCTTCCCACCTAGAGGTAAACATCGATTTTTCTTCAGAAGCTATCCTCATCAAAGCCTCTGATGATGGGAAGGGTTTTAATCCCGAAAGCGTAGATAAAAATTCGGGGCTGTTCAATATGGAAAGTCGGGCTTTACTGGTAAACACGAACTTTTCCCTTAATTCTTCTATAGGTAAGGGAACTTCTTTATCTTTAACCTATCCAACAAAGGGGCAAAAATTATGAGCAATTCGATCGCTATTGTAGATGATCACAATTTATTTGCAACATCGCTTAAGAATCTGGTAGAGTCTTACAACGATTTTGAGGTTTCGGGCCTATTTAAAAACGGGCGGGAACTGGTAAATCACTTTGAAGCCGGGCAACCAAAACCCGATCTTGTTCTACTCGATATTAGAATGCCACAAATGGATGGGCCCGAAACGATGGCCTGGCTCAAAACCAATCATCCAGATCAAAAAGTTTTGGCCCTCACTATGGAAGACGATGAGGACACCATTTTTAGAATGGTTAAACTGGGATGCCGCGGTTATTTGCTGAAGGATATTGAGCCTGAAGAATTTCAGTTTGCCCTGAATGAAGTCATGGAAGAAGGATTTTATTATACCGAAGAAGTTTCAGACGCCATCAAACATCACGAAGATTCCAATGCTGAGAATCTCACTCCCCGGGAACTGGAATTTCTAAGCCTGGCCTGTAC
This sequence comes from Salegentibacter haimaensis, assembly GCF_054121495.1. Classification (NCBI taxonomy): domain Bacteria; kingdom Pseudomonadati; phylum Bacteroidota; class Flavobacteriia; order Flavobacteriales; family Flavobacteriaceae; genus Salegentibacter; species Salegentibacter haimaensis. Next base: position 34,568 of record NZ_JBSYGH010000018.1, on the reverse strand, counting down.
CGAAATGACCTATAAGGAAGTGGCTCATAAAATGAATCTAAGTCCTAAAACCATAGATGGATATCGGGAGTCTTTGTTCCATAAATTAAACGTGCGCAGCCGTATTGGTCTGGTGTTATACGCTATTAAGCACAAGATCTACTTGCTTTAAATCTAATTTTGCAACTTCTTAACTTTTAAAGCAGCCATTCCTGCTGTATCTTCGCATTGTCTAAAAAAGCAATCCTGTGAGCGAAACTTCCAAAATTGAACTAAGAAATTTAAGGTTAAAAGATTATCAGGAACTTAAGGTTTCAATGATCAAGTCTTACCAGAAAATGCCCGATGAATATTGGAGCAAAGACGAAATTCGGAATCTGGTAAACAAATTTCCTGAAGGTCAGTTTTGTATCGAAATCGACAATAAAATTGCAGGTTGTGCCCTGGCGATCATTATAGATTCTAAAAAATTTGATGAAAATCATACCTACGAGGAAATCATTGGCGGGGAGAATTTTTCTACCCACACCAAAAACGGAGATATCCTCTACGGAATTGATGTTTTTATCCACCCCGAATATCGCGGGATGCGACTGGGTCGAAGGCTTTACGAAGCCCGAAAGGAACTTTGCGAACAGCTCAATTTAAAATCGATCGCTTTTGGCGGAAGAATTCCGAATTATGCCAAATACGCCAAAGAACTCACTCCCAAGAAATATATTGAAAAGGTGAAATTGCAGGAAATTCACGATCCTGTTTTGTCCTTCCAGCTGTCGAACGATTTTCACGTGCGAAAAGTAATTAAGGGCTATTTGCCCGGAGATGCTGAAAGCAAGGAATTTGCGGTGTTGATGGAGTGGAATAATATCTATTACACCAAATCTACCAAATTGCTGGACACGCCCAAAACCGTGGTGAGACTTGGCCTGGTACAATGGCAGATGAGGCTTTTCAGGGATTATGATGCACTGGTTTCTCAGATAGAATTCTTTGTAGATGCGGTGAGCGATTACCAGAGTGACTTTATTCTTTTTCCTGAGCTCTTCAATGCGCCTTTGATGGCCGAGTTCAATCATTTGAATGAACCTGAAGCCATCCGCGGACTTTCGACTTACACCGATCGCCTTTTGGAGACTTTTCGTGAGTTCGCGGTAAACTACAATATCAATATCGTCACAGGAAGTATGCCTATGGTTATAGGCGAGCATATGTACAACGTGGGCTTCCTTTGTCGTCGCGACGGAACTTATGAGCGCTACGAAAAACTGCACATCACCCCGGCTGAAGAATCGGCCTGGGGAATGAAAGGCGGTTCAAAACTGGAAACTTTCGATACCGACTGTGGTAAAGTTGGCGTGCTTATCTGCTACGACGTAGAATTTCCTGAATTAGGCCGAATCCTGGCCGAGGAAGGAATGAATATTCTCTTCGTTCCCTTTATGACCGATACCCAAAACGGGTATTCCCGCGTTAAAATTTGCGCCCAGGCCAGGGCCGTAGAAAACGAATGTTATGTGGCTATCGCCGGCTCGGTGGGGAATTTGCCCAAGGTGAATAATATGGATATTCAATACGCACAGAGCGCGGTATTAACTCCCTCAGATTTTGCTTTTCCAGTGAACGGGATTAAAGCCGAAGCCACGCCCAATACCGAAAGCACCCTATTGGTAGACATCGACCTGGATCTGCTTAAAGAGCTCCATAATTTTGGTAGCGTTCGAAATATGAAAGACCGCAGGAAGGATTTGTATTCGTTGAAGAAGAAAAAGTAGTGATCAGTTCTCTGTTCTCGGTTCTCTGTTCTCAGTTGTGAGTTGCAGTTTGGGACGTCATTGCCAGGCCGCAGGCCGAAGCAATCTATTGTGGTGAATTCAAAAGCCATTTAAATTGTGGATTCCCTAAAAATTCACCTTTAAAATCCAAATTCTCTAACCGAACCTCAATTAAATACAAAATCCTCAGAAAGTCGCTTTTTACCAATTTTTTCGAATATTTCTGGCCCGAAATTCTTTCTTGCTGGACTGGATTTTCAGCTATCGTAATTAAAAAGACTTTAAGATGCTGAAATTCAAATAATTAAAGGCTTATTTTTCTATTTGGCAGTAAGTAAGCTCTTATACAAGCAAGTCTTACCAAAACATATCAGGCTACTTTTAATCTTTCCTAAGTGAAAGAAGAAAAAAGCAATGCCTAATAAATTCAGCAAAATTTTAACACAAAGCGATTCGCAACCCGCTTCTCAGGCGATGTTGCACGCCATAGGTTTAACCAAGGAAGATTTTAAAAAACCTTTTGTGGGGATCGCCAGTACCGGTTATGAAGGCAATCCCTGCAATATGCACCTAAACGATCTGGCAAAACTGGTAAAAAAAGGGTGTACAGAGGCCAATCTTGTTGGACTGATCTTCAATACCATAGGCGTAAGCGACGGGCTTTCGATGGGAACCCCGGGGATGAGATATTCTCTTCCTTCCCGGGATATCATAGCCGATTCTATGGAAACCGTGGTGCACGCGATGTCTTACGACGGGATGGTTACGGTTGTTGGCTGCGATAAAAATATGCCCGGCGCGCTAATGGCAATGCTACGCATTAATCGTCCGGCGGTTTTGGTCTATGGGGGGACCATCTCTTCCGGCTGTCATAATGGGAAGAAACTCGATGTGGTTTCGGCATTTGAAGCCTGGGGTGCAAAGACCGCCGGCGATATCGATAAGGAGGAATACGAAAGCATCATTGAAAAAGCCTGTCCAGGTGCGGGTGCCTGCGGTGGGATGTACACCGCGAATACTATGGCTTCGGCTATTGAGGCCCTGGGAATGTCTTTGCCTTATAATTCTTCAAATCCTGCAACCGGAGAGGAGAAAAAAACCGAAAGTATCGAAGCCGGAAAGGCGATGCGTTTATTGCTGGAAAAAGATATCAAACCAAGGGATATAGTAACTAAAAAATCACTGGAAAACGCGGTTAGATTGCTAACTGTTCTTGGCGGTTCTACCAATGCGGTGCTGCATTTTCTGGCGATCGCTAAAGCTGCTGAGGTGGATTTCAGTCTGAATGAATTTCAAAGAATCTGCGACAGCACGCCGTTTCTGGCCGATCTCAAACCCAGCGGAAAATACGCGATGGAAGATGTTCACCGAATTGGAGGAATCCCGGCAGTATTAAAATATATGCTGCAAAACGATATGCTACACGGCGACTGCCTTACTGTAACCGGAAAAACTTTAGCCGAAAACCTTGCTGGAGTACCCGACCTGGAAGCGGGGCAGGATGTGATTCGGGATTTGAAAAATCCTATCAAGAAGACCGGGCATATTCGTGTTCTCTACGGAAACCTGGCAGAAGAGGGTTCGGTGGCCAAGATCACCGGGAAAGAAGGATTGCATTTTACAGGAACTGCTAAGGTTTTTGATTCAGAATATGCCGCGAATGATGGGATTTCGGAAGGGAAAGTGAAAAAAGGAGATGTAGTGGTGATTCGCTATGAGGGTCCCAAAGGCGGCCCGGGAATGCCCGAGATGCTGAAACCTACATCGGCTATTATGGGTGCGAAACTGGGGAAAGACGTGGCTTTGATCACCGATGGAAGATTTTCCGGCGGCACCCACGGTTTTGTGGTAGGTCACATAACTCCCGAAGCCCAGGAAGGTGGTTTGTTGGCATTATTGAAAGATGGGGACCAGATCACCATCAACGCCGAAACCAACAGGATAGAGGTAGCCCTTTCCGAAGAAGAAATACAAGAAAGAAAGAAAAACTGGAAAGCCCCTGCGCTAAAATTCAGCAAAGGCGTGCTTTACAAATATGCAAGAACGGTTGCCTCGGCCTCACAGGGCTGCGTAACCGACGAATTTTAATAAGGTGAATTATGGAAGTAAAGACAGCTAGTTTCGAAAAGCTTGCCACCCCTGCCACCACAACGGTTTCTGGAGCTGAGGCCGTAATAAAGTGTTTGCTGGAAGAAGGAGTGGAAACCATTTACGGGTATCCGGGAGGAGCGATTATGCCTGTTTATGACGAATTGTACAAGTACCAGGATAAGATTCACCACGTCCTCACGCGCCACGAACAGGGCGCTACGCACGCGGCACAGGGTTTTGCCAGGGTGACGGGAAAGGTTGGAGTGGCAATGGCTACCTCAGGCCCTGGAGCGACTAACCTGGTCACCGGCATTGCCGATGCGATGATAGATTCTACCCCTATGGTATGCATCACCGGGCAGGTGGGTTCTCATTTGCTGGGAAGCGATGCCTTCCAGGAAACCGATATTGTTGGAATTTCAACTCCAATTACCAAATGGAATTACCAGGTTACCAGGGCTGAAGAAATCCCCGAAATCATCGCCCGTGCATTTTATATCGCCAGGTCTGGTCGTCCCGGGCCGGTGTTGATCGATATCACCAAAGATGCCCAGTTTGCAAGCCTGGAATTCAGCTATAAAAAATGCTCGGGAATTCGAAGCTATAAGCCGGTTCCTGAAGTGAATTTGCTTCAGTTGGAAAAGGCTGCGGAAGCGATCAATTCAGCTAAAAAACCATTTATTGTTTTTGGCCAGGGTGTGATCCTTGGAGGTGCCGAAAATCTGCTGAAGCAATTGGTGGAAAAAACCGGTATCCCTGCCGCCTGGACTATTCTTGGTCTTTCTGCTCTACCTACCGATCATCCGCTTAATGTTGGGATGGTAGGAATGCACGGCAATTACGCGCCGAATATGCTCACCAATGAGTGCGATGTGCTGCTTGCCATTGGGATGCGCTTCGACGACCGGGTAACCGGAAATCTGGAGAAATATGCCAAACAGGCGAAGGTTATTCACTTTGAAATAGACCCTGCCGAAATCGATAAAAATGTAAAAGCCGATATCCCCGTGCTGGGAAATGTAAAGGAAACCCTGGCTTTATTGCTTGATTTGGTAGAGCAAAATAATCACCAGGCCTGGCATCAGGAATTTAAGGACCTGTATAAAATTGAATATGAAAAAATCATCAAAAACGACCTGAATGCCGAACGCGGCAAAATTGGAATGGCCGAGGTGATCGACGAGATCAATACCTGCTCCAAAGGCGATGCGGTGATCGTTTCAGATGTAGGGCAGCACCAGATGGTGGCCTGCCGCTACTCAAAATTCAACCAAACCCGTAGCAAGGTGACTTCCGGCGGATTGGGAACTATGGGCTTTGCATTACCCGCAGCGATAGGAGCAAAAATGGGTGCGCCAAATCGCGAGGTAGTAGCGGTAATCGGCGATGGTGGATACCAGATGACCATACAGGAACTGGGAACAATTTTTCAAACCCAAACCCCGGTGAAAATCGTGATTCTAAACAATGGTTTTCTCGGAATGGTGCGCCAGTGGCAGCAACTTTTCTTTGACAAACGCTATGCTTCTACCGAAATGGTAAACCCCGATTTCGTGACCATTGCAAAGGGATATCATATTAAAACCAATCAGGTGACCGAAAGAGCTCAATTAGCCGATGCGGTGAAGGAAATGATGCAGTCTAAAGAAGCTTATTTCCTTGAAGTAAAAGTTGAACAGGAAGAAAACGTGTTCCCGATGGTACCAACCGGGGCGGCAGTTTCAGAAATATTATTGGAATAATGGAAAAGAAAAATTATACGGTTTCGATTTATACCGAAAACAACGTGGGGCTTTTGAGCCGAATTGCGGCCATCTTCCTAAAAAGACACATCAACATAGAAAGTGTGACCGTGTCTAAAAGCGAAGTGGAAGGCGTGATGCGATTTATCATCGTAGTAGAGGTAACCGAAGAACAGGTGCAAAAGGTGGTAAAACAAATCGAAAAACAAATTGAAGTGATCAAGGCTTTTTATCATACCGATGAAGAAATGATCTACCAGGAGACTGCGCTTTATAAGGTGAATTCGGAAGAATTTGTGGAAGATATGAGCATTCAGGATTTTATCAAGGAAACCAACGCGCGCATCGTGACGGTAACCCCCAAATTTTTCGTAATCGAAAAGACCGGCAAACGCAGTGAGACCGATAGCCTTTACGAAAAACTTAAACCTTACGGCTTGATGCAATTCGTAAGATCGGGAACCATTGCGGTGACCAAAAACGAAATGCCGATTTCGAACATTTTAAAACAATTTGATACAACCAATTAAATAAAAGTGATGACCAATTATTTTAACAGCCTGCCATTGAGAGAGCAACTGGCCCAGTTAGGGACCTGTCGTTTTATGCAAAGCGACGAATTTAGCGATGGTGTAGCTGCCTTAAAAAATAAAAAAATAGTGATTGTTGGCTGTGGAGCCCAGGGCCTTAACCAGGGCCTGAATATGCGCGACAGCGGTCTTGACATTTCTTATGCGCTTCGGGAAGGAGCGATTAAAGAAAAGCGGCAATCTTATAAAAATGCTTCAGAAAACGGATTTAAAGTTGGCACTTACGATGAGTTGATCCCAACGGCCGATCTTGTAATTAATCTTACGCCCGATAAGCAACATACTTCGGTAATAAATGCCATTCAGCCACATATCAAAAAAGATGCGGTGCTTTCCTATTCCCACGGTTTCAATATTGTGGAAGAAGGAATGAAAATCCGTGAAGATATTACCGTGATTATGGTGGCGCCAAAATGCCCCGGAAGTGAGGTTCGCGAAGAATACAAAAGAGGTTTTGGTGTCCCAACATTGATCGCCGTTCATCCTGAAAACGATCCTCAGGGGATCGGATTTGAATGGGCGAAGGCTTATGCTGTTGCCACCGGTGGTGACCGTGCCGGAGTTTTGGAATCTTCTTTTGTTGCTGAAGTAAAATCTGATCTAATGGGCGAGCAAACCATACTTTGTGGGGTATTGCAAACCGGGTCTATTCTGAGTTTCGACAAAATGGTGGCCGATGGAGTCGAGCCTGAATATGCCGCAAAACTCATTCAATATGGATGGGAAACCATTACTGAAGCCTTAAAACACGGTGGTATTACCAATATGATGGATCGGCTTTCGAATCCGGCGAAATTAAGAGCCAATGAAATTGCTGAAGAATTAAAAGTCAAAATGCGTCCACTTTTTCAAAAGCATATGGATGATATTATTTCGGGAGCTTTCAGCAGTAGAATGATGAAAGACTGGGCCAACGACGATAAGGAACTGCTAATCTGGCGCGAAGAAACCGGTCAGACCGCTTTTGAGAAAACCGAAGCAACTTCCGAAGAGATCAAAGAACAGGAGTATTTCGACAAAGGAATATTGCTCACTGCTTTTGTAAAATCGGGTGTGGAGCTGGCCTTTGAAACTATGGTGGAAGCCGGAATTATCGAAGAATCGGCTTATTATGAGTCGCTGCACGAGGCGCCGCTTATCGCTAATACTATCGCGAGAAAGAAATTGTACGAGATGAACAGGATTATTTCAGACACTGCAGAATACGGTTGTTACCTGTTCGACCACGCGGCTAAGCCTTTGATCAAGGATTATGTGAATTCCTTACCTAAAGAGGTAATTGGTCATTCCTTCGGGACTGAATATACAGGAGTTGATAACCAGGAATTAATTGCAGTGAACGATGCAATAAGACAACATCCTGTTGAAAAGGTAGGCGCTACCTTAAGAAAGGCGATGACCGCAATGAAGAAAATACACGAATAAAATGAGCACTTTGCTGGCAGAAACAAAAATATACAAACCCTCTCTGGAAGCGGTAAAAGAGGCTGCTGAACGCATTTCGAAAGTGGTGGTGAAAACTCCGCTGGGGCCTTCTTTCACTTATAGCAACCGCTATGGAGCAAATATTTTGCTGAAGCGGGAAGATTTGCAACAGGTAAGATCCTATAAAATTCGGGGGGCTTATAACAAAATCTCCAGTCTATCGCAGGAACAACTGGACAGGGGAGTAATTTGTGCCAGCGCCGGAAATCACGCACAAGGTGTTGCCTTTGCCTGCAATAAACTGCAGGTAAAGGGCGTGATTTATATGCCGGGAACCACACCGCGCCAAAAGGTAGAACAAACCAAAATGTTCGGTGGCGAGTGGGTTGAGGTTGTTTTAAAAGGCGATACCTTTGATGATGCCTTTAAAAATGCGATGAAACACCGCGAGAAATTTGGTTTGGTTTTTATTCATCCTTTTGACGATGAAAAAGTTATTGAAGGCCAGGCGACTATTGGCCTGGAAATCCTGGAGCAAGCCAATGATCCAATAGATTACGTGTTTGCACCTCTTGGCGGTGGCGGACTTCTAGCCGGGCTGTCTTCAATGTTTAAAGAATTATCGCCAAAAACCAAAATTATAGGGGTAGAACCCGAAGGCGCTCCTTCAATGACCTCTTCTTTGGAAAAAGGGAAAGTGGTGGAACTGGGCGACATAGAAAGATTTGTAGATGGCGCGGCGGTTCAAAAAGTAGGTAGCCGGAATTTTGCGATCTGCAAAGAAAATCTGGATAAAATGATCACCATTCCTGAAGGAAAAATATGCCAAACCATTCTGGATCTTTATAACCAGGATGCCATAGTAGTAGAGCCTGCCGGAGCGATGGCTATTTCGGCTCTGGATTATTTTTCTGAAGAGATCAAAGGAAAAAACGTGGTGTGCATCGTGAGCGGAAGCAACAACGACATCACCCGAACCGCCGAGATCAAAGAAAGAGCCTTGTTGTACGCAGGCCTGAAACATTATTTTGTGATTAGTTTCCCGCAGCGGGCAGGAGCTTTAAAGGAATTTGTGGCTAAAGTGCTAGGTCCAAACGATGATATCACTCATTTTGAGTATTCAAAAAAACATCACCGGGAGAACGGCCCGGCGGTGGTAGGCATAGAATTAAACGACCCGGCCGATTTTGAGCCGCTGGTTGCCAGGATGAAAGCGAAGAATTTTTTCGGGGAATATTTGAATGACAAACCAAATTTATTTCAATTTTTGGTGTGATTTTTTTGTTGGTTAAAAAATTGCATTACATTTACAACGTGATAAAAACGACACAAATAATATTCCCCGTTATTCGCTTGCGCCGCATCCGCCGCTGCTAGGCGATTAACCCGTTCTGACCTTTTTTTAATATTATTTGATTATCACATTTTGAAAAACCTTTTTAACATATTAGCTTCAGTTCTCTTCAGAAATTTTTCTGAAAAGCCGGCTTATGTTTTAGTTCCAACCAGGAACCCCCGCTTTACACGTCGCCGCCCCGGGCGTATGTAATTTATTGGAACTTAGGTGAGTCCGGTTCCCCCTTCAGCGAAAAATTAAAAATTCATTTCATCTTTAAAACTTTAGTCAGTGAAAATAATCATTGCTAATACTTCTCATTCCCAGTATGCCGGGATCATTTGCGACACTATTGAAGAGTCGGCAAAGGTTCGGGGTACCGGGATCGCCCGAAGAACGCCAGAATACATCATTAACAAGATGGAAAAAGGCAATGCGGTAATCGCCCTTGATGGTGAAAAATTCGCCGGTTTCTGTTATATCGAGACCTGGAGCCACGACAGGTATGTGGCTAATTCAGGGCTTATCGTGCATCCCGATTACAGGAATCAGGGCCTGGCGAAAGAGATCAAGGAGGTAATCTTTGCGCATTCCAGAAAGAAATATCCGCAGGCAAAGATCTTCGGAATCACCACCGGGCTGGCTGTGATGAAGATCAATTACGAGCTGGGTTATCAACCTGTGACTTTTTCTGAACTTACCGATGATGAAGCCTTCTGGAAAGGTTGTCAAACCTGTAAGAATTACGATATTCTTACCAGAACCGAGCGAAAAATGTGTTTGTGTACAGGAATGATGTATGATCCCGAAAGAAAGAGACGAAAAAATAACAGAAAAAAGAGACTTTGAACGATAAAGCTTTTAAAAGGTTGAAGAGCATTAAGCAGACCTTATTTTATAAAAAGGAAAAATAGACCCCTCCCGGCCTCCCTTTCGGGGAGGAGAAAAAACAATAGTGAATTCGTGGCCAAAAACCACATCAGAAATTAAAAAATGAAAAAAGTAGTCATAGCATATAGCGGAGGTTTGGATACTTCTTACTGCGCAAAATATTTATCTAAGGAAGAGAATTTTGAGGTACACGCGGTGAGCGTGAACACCGGCGGATTTTCAAAAGAAGAGATTAAGAAAATAGGCGAAAATGCACAAAAAATAGGGGCGAAGACCTATAAGAATATAGATGCGATTTCCTCATTTTACCAGAAGGTTGTGAAGTATTTAATCTTCGGAAATGTGTTGAAAAATAATACCTATCCGCTTTCTGTAAGTGCCGAGCGAATCGTGCAGGCCATCGAGATTGTGAATTATGCGAAAAAGATAGGCGCAAAATACATCGCCCACGGCAGCACCGGCGCCGGAAATGACCAGGTAAGATTCGATATGATCTTTCAGATCATTGCGCCTGAAATCGAGATAATCACTCCTATAAGAGATAAGCAACTCAGCAGGCAGGAAGAGATCGAATATTTGCAAAAAAACGGGGTGGAGATGAACTGGGAAAAGTCGAAATATTCGGTGAACAAAGGTTTATGGGGCACCAGTGTAGGTGGCGCCGAAACCCTGACTTCAGAAAAAGCTTTGCCTGAAAGTGCTTACCCATCTCAACTTCAGGAAAAAGAATTGAAACAGATTAGTTTGACTTTTACCAAAGGGGAGCTTACTGCAATTAATGGAGAAGAAAATTCCCCGGAAAAGAATATTGAAATCCTGGAGAGTATAGCTTCTAAATATGCCATTGGAAGGGATATTCACGTGGGCGACACGATTATTGGGATTAAGGGCAGGGTTGGTTTTGAGGCTGCTGCAGCCATCATCACGATTAAAGCCCATCATCTACTTGAAAAACATACGTTGAGTAAATGGCAGTTGCAGCATAAGGATTATCTGGCGAATTGGTACGGCACGCATTTGCACGAAGGCCAATATTTGGATCCTGTAATGCGCGACCTGGAGGCATTTCTGGAGAGTTCGCAGCAGCAGGTTAGCGGGGAGGTTTTTGTGACTTTACACCCATATCGCTTCACCTTAGATGGGATTAAATCTGAAAATGATTTGATGAATAGCGGTTTTGGAAATTATGGCGAGGAAAACAAAGCCTGGACAGCCCAGGATGCCAAAGGATTTATCAAGATTCTCTCGAATGCGGGGAAGATTTATAATCACGTAAACGGAGAAAAATGATTACAGCAGGAATAATTGGCGGTGCCGGCTATACGGCCGGAGAACTCATCAGGATTTTGATCAATCATCCTAAAGTGGAACTGGATTTTGTTTACAGCACCTCAAAACCAGGAAATCCGGTGGCCGGCGTGCACCAGGATTTGCTGGGTGAGATCGATTTAAAATTTACAGGAGAGATCAATAAAAATGTAGATGTGGTTTTTCTGTGTTTGGGACACGGGAATTCGGTGAAATTTCTGAAGGAAAATCAGTTTTCTGAAAAAACTAAAATCGTAGACTTAAGCACCGATTACAGAATGCAGGGAGAGCACACTTTTGTGTATGGCTTGCCGGAATTCAACAAGGAACAAATTGAGAAAGCCGATTTTATCGCAAATCCGGGGTGTTTTGCCACGGCGATTAGCCTGGCGATTCTTCCACTCGCAAAAGCCGGATTACTAAATGATGAGGTTCACGTAAATGCGGTTACCGGCGCAACCGGGGCAGGGACTTCGCTCTCGGCGACCACGCATTTTACCTGGAGGGATAATAATTTTTCGAGTTATAAAGCTTTTGAACATCAGCATTTAAATGAAATAGGGCAGAGCTTGAAGCAACTTCAGCAGGAAAAGTTGCCCGGGATAAATTTTATTCCGAATAGGGGGAATTTTTCTCGCGGAATTCACGCTACGGCTTACACCAAATTTGAAGGAAGCCTGGAGGATGCAAAAAAGATTTATTCCGAAACCTACCGGGATGCGGCCTTTACTTTTGTTGTGGAAGAAGATTTACATCTCAAACAGGTGGCGAACACCAATAAATGCCTTTTGAAACTGCAAAAATTTGGAGATAAGCTATTAATTACCAGTATAATCGATAACTTACTGAAGGGAGCTTCGGGACAGGCCGTTCAAAATATGAATTTGATGTTTGGCTTCGAAGAAACCGCGGGATTAAAATTAAAAGCGAGTTATTTTTAAAATAGCCGCGAAAACACAAATATTAATAAACCTGACAGGTTTCAAAAACCTGTCAGGTTTGAGAAGGGATTGAAAGTGACTTCGAGCGCAGTCGAGAAGCGAGTACAGGCCAGAAGCGGACGCTGTGGAAAAACAGATTGCTTCTCCCGCTAAATAGCCGGCTCGCCATGAAAATTATGATTAAGAGTTTTTACAGAACATTCGTGGAGTCGTGGCAAACTGATTAAAAAAATATAAGAAGACCTCACAGGTTTTTAAAACCTGTGAGGTCTAAGAGCATATCAATTAAAAAATCTAATCAATGAAAATAGCCATCATAGGAGCCGGGAATCTGGGCCTTTCCATAGCAAAAGGTCTTATCGTGAACAACGCCTTTACCAGTCTGTACCTTAGCAAAAGGAAACTGGATGCGCTTCAGAAGTATCGAGAGTATTCTAAAGTGGAGGTAACCAGTGATAATAGGGAAGCTGTTCAAAATTCCGATATTTTGATCTTTGCAGTACAGCCAACCCAGTTTCAGCCTATTTTGGAAGAAATAAAGGACCTGCTTACCGAGAAGCATGTGATTATTTCTACAATTACCGGTTTTAAAATTCCGTCCATCGAATCCGTGATTGGAGAAGAACAGTTTATTATCAGATCTATGCCCAACACGGCTATCGCCGTGGGGAAATCGATGACCTGCCTATGCAGCAACGAACAGGGAAAGAAGCGCATCGCGATCGCTGAAGCTATTTTTAATCGCCTTGGAACAAGCATAATTATTCCTAGGAACAAAATGCAGGCGGCTACCGTGATCTGCGCCAGCGGAATCGCTTTCTGGATGCGGCTTATTCGAGCCACAACTCAGGGGGCAGTGCAACTTGGTTTCGATGCGAAAGAGGCGCAGCAACTCGCTATGCAAACTTGTTTGGGTGCCTCGAGCTTACTAATCGATTCAGGCAAGCATCCCGAAGAGGAGATCGACAAGGTGACCACGCCCCGGGGCTGCACCATTGAAGGTTTGAACGAAATGGAACATAACGGGCTAAGCTCCTCGCTAATCAAAGGAATTCAGGCTTCCTTTAAAAAAATAAATACTATCACAACCGATTAATTATGGAGTTATTCGATGTTTATCCGCTTTACGATATCACTCCGGTGAAAGGGGAAGGCGTGTATGTTTTTGATGAAAATGAAAAAAAATACCTGGATCTGTACGGTGGTCACGCGGTGATTTCCATAGGCCATTCGCATTCCTCTTATGTTGGTGCGATTATAGAGCAGGTTGAAAAGCTTGGCTTTTATTCCAATTCGGTTAAAAATCCGATGCAGCTTGCATTGGCAGGCAAGCTCGGGAAAGCTTCCGGACTAAAGGGTTATAGCTTGTTTTTATGTAATTCTGGTGCTGAAGCCAATGAGAACGCTTTAAAAGTCGCTTCATTTCATACCGGAAAAGAACGGGTGATCTATTTTGAAAAAGCCTTTCACGGAAGGACTTCTGGAGTAGTGGCCGTGACCGATAATGAGAATATCAAAGCCCCGTTCAATCAGAATCATAAAGCGACCAAACTTGCATTTGAAGATGCTGAAGCTCTTGAAACCGAGTTGAAAAAAGGCGACGTGGCGGCGGTGATTTTTGAGGTAATTCAAGGAGTTGGCGGGCTCGATGAAGCTTCAACCGAATTTTATCAAATGACTGCCGAATTATGCAAAAACTATAATACAGTTTTGATCGCAGATGAAGTTCAATCGGGATACGGTAGAACAGGTGATTTTTTCGCTTTTCAGAAACACGGGATACGACCTGATATTATTTCTATGGCAAAGGGAATGGGTAACGGATTTCCGATTGGTGGAATTTTGATCGATAAAAATATTAAGGCCAAATCTGGAATGCTGGGTACCACTTTTGGCGGGAATCATCTGGCCTGTGCTGCGGGGATTTCGGTTTTGGAAACTATCCAGAAGGAGAATTTGCTAAAAAATGCCAGCGAACTTTTTGAATATGTAAGGGAAGAAGCGAGTGAAATTCCGCAGATCAAAAAGATCAAAGGCCGGGGACTAATGATAGGTCTGGAATTCGATTTTGAAATCGCGCAACTCAGGAAAGATTTATTGTTTAGGCATCAAATCTTCACCGGGGCGGCGGCTAATAAGAATCTGCTTCGAATCCTTCCTCCCCTAAACATTAAAAAAGAGCATTTTGATGAGCTTTTTGATGCTATGAGAAGTCTGTTAAGCTAGACCTTGCGGGATGTAGACCTCACAGGTCTCCAAGACCTGTGAGGTCTTTATAGAATTAACTGAATATATACCAGACAGGTTTTTAAAACCTGTCTGGTCTTAAAAAAAAGAAACACTATGAAAAACTACACAGAATTATCAGATATAGACGATCTCCAGCAATTGATCACCGAAGCCCTGGAACTTAAAAAGGGCTCTTCAACTCTTGAAATTGGGAAGGGAAAAACTTTGGGGATGCTGTTTTTTAATCCGAGTCTGCGAACCCGCTTAAGCACCGAAAAAGCAGCAAAATTGCTGGGAATGGAGGTGATGGTGATGAATGCCGGCAGCGATAGCTGGAAACTGGAGTTTGAAGATGGCGCGGTGATGAATTCCGATAAAGCAGAGCACATTAAGGAAGCAGCCGCTGTGCTTTCACAGTACTGCGATATCATCGCAGTTAGGGCTTTTCCTGAATTACAGGACAGACAAAAGGATGAAGCTGAAACAGTATTAAAAAGTTTCAAAAAATACGCTTCGGTACCTGTGCTGAATCTTGAAAGTGCTACGGGCCATCCCTTGCAGGCGCTTACCGATGCGATTACAATTTCAGAATTAAAGAAAAAAGACAGGCCGAAGGTTGTGCTAAGCTGGGCGCCCCACCCAAAGGCACTGCCACAAAGCGTGCCCAATTCTTTTGCTAAAATTATGCAGAGAATGGATGTTGATTTCGTGATCACCAATCCCGAAGGCTATGATCTAAACCCGAAAATCACCAAAAACGTTCCGGTAATTCACAACCAGGATGAGGCCTTGAAAGACGCCGATTTTGTATACGTGAAAAACTGGAGCAGTTATGAGAAGTATGGACAAAAATTAAGCGAGGACCAAAGCTGGACATTTTCTGCTGAAAAATTAAAGCAAACCAATAATGCAAAGGTGATGCATTGTTTGCCGGTGCGAAGAAATATGGTCATTGCCGACGAGGTTTTGGATTCGGAGAATTCAGTAGTGATCCAACAGGCCGGGAACAGGACCTTTGCTGCGCAGGCGGTATTGAAGAGGATATTAGAATAAGCCCTCCCGAAGTAAATTCGGGACAGGCCCTAGCCCCCGAAGGGGGAATCCTATAGATTGGAAATTTGAGTATTCGTGAATTTGTGGCAATATTATGAAAAGACAGGTTTTGAAAATTGTAAAAATAGGAGGGAAGCTCATTGAAGATGAGGCGAAATTTGCTGAATTTTTAGGTGATTTTGTGGCTTTGAAAGGCCCGAAAATTTTGGTGCACGGTGGGGGGAACCTGGCTACCGAAATCGCCTCCAAACTCGGTTTCAAAACCCAGATGTTTGAGGGCCGTAGAATCACCGATGCCGATTCGATCAAAGTAATCACGATGGTTTACGGCGGACTCATCAATAAGAATATCGTAGCTCAACTCCAGGCCCGAGGCTCAAATGCGATTGGCTTATGCGGTGCCGATGGAAAAAGCATAATTTCCAAAAGGCGGCCTGTAAAAGAAGTAGATTTCGGCTTTGTGGGAGATGTGGAAAATGTGAATTCAGAATTTATAAATTCACTTTTAGAGCAGAATATTACGCCGGTTTTTTCAGCAATTTCGTATACGGACGATGGCATACTTTTAAATACCAACGGAGATTCGGTAGCGGCCGAAATCGCCAAAGCGATGAGCTTAATTTATGAAACCGAACTCTATTTCTGTTTTGAGAAAAAAGGAGTGCTGGCCGATGCCAGGGATGATGACTCGGTGATTTTAGAAGTCAATTCTAAAAAATATCAGGAATTGCTTCAGAAGAAAATAATCAGCGACGGGATGCTTCCGAAACTACATAATTCATTCGAAGCCATTAAAAACGGGGTTTCAGCGATCTACCTGGGAGATTTCAGACTATTAAAAGGAAATTCAATTCACACCAAAATTCTGAACTAATGCAGCTAACAGAACTTCAGCAAAAGGCGATTTTTCTTCTGAAGAATTTGATCGAAACGCCGTCTTTTTCGAAAGAGGAAGATAAAACTGCAGCGCTTTTGGAGGAATGGTTTCAGAAAGAAAAAATCCCTTACGATCGGTTCTTGAACAATGTTTGGGCGAAAAACAAGCATTTTAACCCTGAAAAACCCACGCTTTTGCTGAATTCCCATCACGATACCGTGAAGCCCAATTCGGCCTACACCCGCGATCCCTTTGAAGCTAAAATCGAAAATGGAAAATTATATGGCCTGGGCAGTAATGATGCAGGCGGTTGCCTGGTCTCGCTTCTGGCTACCATCACCTGGTATTATGAGGCTGAAGATTTAAATTACAATCTGATTTTCGCAGGAACTGCTGAAGAAGAAATCAACGGGAAGAACGGAATAGCGGCCTTAATTCCAAAAATTCCAAAAATCGATGTGGCAATCGTGGGAGAGCCTACATTAATGGATTTGGCAGTCGCAGAAAAAGGTTTGATCGTTTTCGATGCCAAAGTAAAAGGCACGCCTTCGCACGCGGCTCACCCCAATAGTAACAATGCGATTTACAAAACCGCCGAAGTTCTAAAATGGTTTGAAAATTTTGAATTTCCGAAGGAATCTGATGCTTTGGGAAAAGTAAAGCTCACCGTAACCCAGATCAATGCCGGTAGCCAGCATAATGTGGTGCCGGGACACGTAGACCTGGTCATCGATGTTCGGGTGACCGATGCTTATTCCAACCAGGAAATCTATGAGATTTTACAGGAAAAAGCACCGGTTGACGAGTTAAATCCGCGATCCCTGCGACTCAATTCATCAAAGATTGAAATGGACCATCCATTGATACAGGCCGGGTTAGCATTAGGAATGAAAACCTACGGTTCCCCAACTTTGTCAGACCAGGCTTTGCTGAATTGTAAATCTCTGAAATTAGGTCCCGGGGATTCCACCAGGTCACATTCGGCTGATGAATTTATTTATGTCAAGGAAATAGAGGAGGGCATAGAAAAATATATTAAGTTGTTGGCCCCCCAACCCCCGAAGGGGGAGCAGCGTAAATCGGTCGGATAATTTTACTTAAAGCTGCAAGGTCTGCGAGACCTTGTAGGAGTGAATCTAAGTGTCGTGGTGATTATCACGAAAACTGTTTTTGAAATATATTAAAATACCTACAAGGTTTTTAAAACCTTGCAGGAAAATAAGATCATAAATTATGAAACTCTGGGATAAAGGATTAGAGATAGATAAGAAAATTGAAAATTTCACGGTGGGCAACGACCGGGAATTAGATATGCATTTGGCTAAATATGATTTAAAGGCCTCAAAAGCTCACGCCAGGATGCTGGGAAAAGTGGGAATTTTAGAATCTGATGAAGTTTCACAGATCGAAAAGGAATTGGAAAAACTTCAGCAGCAACTTGAAAATGGAACTTTTGTGATCGAAAAAGATTTTGAGGATGTGCATTCCAAAATCGAGTTTGAACTCACCAAGGCCCTGGGCGATACCGGGAAAAAGATTCATACTGCCCGTTCCCGAAACGACCAGGTTTTGGTGGCGATGAAGTTGTATTTCAAGGAAAATCTTAAAAAAATATCAGCTAAAACGAAAGAATTGATTGAGGTTCTTTTGGGGCTGGCCGAAAAGCATCAGGAAAAACTGCTTCCGGGTTATACGCATTTGCAGGTAGCTATGCCTTCAAGTTTTGGATTATGGTTTTCAGCTTATGCAGAATTGCTTATTGACGATTTGTATTTGCTTGAAGCCGGGTTAAAAGTTGTTGACCAGAATCCGTTGGGCTCGGCTGCGGGTTATGGATCGTCATTCCCTATAGATCGGGAATTTACCACCAAAGAACTGGGATTTTCCGAATTAAAATACAACGTAGTGGCAGCGCAGTTGGGAAGAGGAAAATGCGAGCGAACGGTGACTTCCAATATCGGTTCGGTAGCCAATACACTGTCCAGGTTTGCGATGGATGTTTGTTTGTATATGAGTCAGAATTTCGATTTTATCACCTTCCCTGATGAACTTACCACCGGTTCCAGCATTATGCCGCATAAAAAGAATCCCGATGTTTTTGAACTCATTCGTGGGAAGTGCAACAAGCTGCAAAGCATTGCTAATGAAATGATCCTGATCACAAATAATCTGCCAAGCGGATACCATCGTGATTACCAATTGATCAAGGAAAACAGTATTTATGCTGTAGAAAATATCAAGGAAATCCTGGATATTTTCACGCATTCTATCGCGCAGGTTGTGGTCAAGGAAGTGGATTTAAGGGAGGAGAAATATAAATATCTCTTTACTGTAGACAGTATCAACGACCTGGTGATGCAGGGAAAATCATTTAGAGAGGCGTACCAGATCATTGGCGGACAGGTGCAGGAAGGAAAATATGAAGCTGCTGAAGGCAAAAAACATTCGCATTTGGGGAGCAAGGATAATCTGGCCCTGGAAGAGATTAGAAGGAAAATGAAGGAGGTTTAGGGATAGAGTTTTCGGGATTGATAGCTCCCGATTTTCATCGGGATAGTTCCACCAACATTTTTCAGTCAGCTTTTTCAAGCTGCTCGAAAAATGGGTGTCACTAAAAAACCCTCCGCGAGCACCACACAAACACGAAGGGTTCAAAACATAAATGAAGAAAAAATTAATCTTAGATAATTGTCATTTGTCCTAAATTCAGGTTTTCGTTGTTAATTCTTATGTTTTCAATTTCGCTGATCAATCCCTCGAGAAAATCGCCCACTTTGCTTGTGGTATAATGATTATCACGATTTATATCCTGGGTACAAACATTTAACTGAATGCTAAGTTCTACCGCTTTTCGCACTGCTTCAGCTTCTTCATTTAACCCGAAATGCTCCAATAGCATCGCCGCCGATAAAATTGAAGCTACCGGGTTGGCAATCCCCAGGCCGGCTGCCTGCGGAAAGGAACCGTGAATGGGCTCAAAAAGTGCATTCTCCTCTCCTGTTGAGGCCGAAGCCAATAATCCTATACTTCCGCCAATCACGCTGGCTTCATCAGATAATATATCGCCAAACATATTTTCAGTAAGAATTACATCAAACTGTTTCGGATTCAAAATCATCTGCATAGCCGCATTGTCTACAAACAGAAAATCCAGGGCTACTTCAGGATAATTTTGAGCAATTTCCTTTACAGTTTTTCTCCAAAGTCTTGAGGTTTCCAGCACATTGGCCTTATCTACCAAAGTGAGTTTTTTATTTCGTTTTTCAGCGGCCTGAAAGGCAAGATGTGCGATGCGTTCAATTTCTTCAGTAGAATAAGAACAAAGATCGGAGGCGCTTTTGCCATCTTCAGCAGTGCTTTTTTCTCCAAAATAAATTCCACCGGTAAGTTCGCGGTAGATCACCATATCGGCCCCGGCGATGCGTTCTGGTCGAAGCGGGGATTGATCCAGTAATTTATCATAGGCTTTTACAGGCCTGATATTGGCAAAAAGGCCCAGTTCTTTTCTCAGTTTCAACAAGCCCTGTTCGGGTCTAACTTTTGCATCGGGATTGTTGTCGTATTTAGGGTCTCCAATAGCCCCAAACAACACAGCATCGGAATTTTTGCATAATTCCAGCGTAGCTTCCGGAAGCGGATTTTCCAACAAATCTATTGCTGCCGCTCCAACCAGGGCTTCTTCAAATTGAAATTGATGGTCAAATCTATCTGCTACTGCTTTTAAAATCTTCACCGATTGCTGTGTGATTTCGGGACCTATCCCGTCGCCGGGTAAAACTGCTATCTTTAATTTCATCGCTTTATGTTTTGATTTTTCTTCTAAACCTGTGTGGCAGGTTGTGCAATTTTTTCTCTTTTTTCTTCAAATTTTCTAATCGCCTCCAGCTTGCTTACCAAAAAATCTATATCATCAAAACCATTGATCATACAGGTTTTTTTGTAAGGGTCTATTTGGAATTTTTCTGAAATTTCTTTCTTCGGAATGCTGATTTTCTGAGCTTCAAGATCTATCTTAATTTCTACGGAAGGATCTTTCGTGATTTCCTGAAAAAGCTGCTCTAAAAATTCCGGACTCACCTGCACCGGAAGCAATCCGTTGTTGAGGGCGTTTCCTTTAAAAATATCGGCAAAATAGCTGGAAACCACCACTTTGAATCCGTAAGCTTTTAGGGCCCAGGCGGCGTGTTCGCGGCTCGAGCCACAGCCAAAATTATTTCCGGCAACAAGAATTGAACCCTGGAATTGTGGTTGGTTAAGCACAAATTCGGGAATTGGCTCATCATTTTTATCATAACGCCAGTCGCGGAATAGGTTTTCGCCAAAGCCAGCTTTATCGGTAGCTTTTAGAAAACGGGCAGGGATGATCTGGTCGGTATCTACATTTTCTACTTCCAAAGGAACCGCAGTATCGCTAAGTGTGATAAACTTTTCCATCTTAATTCAGTTGTTTTGTGAAGTCCGTTATTTTCCCGGCCACTGCTGTAGCCGCCGCAGTTAACGGACTCGCTAAAATTGTTCTGGCACCCTGTCCCTGGCGTCCTTCAAAATTCCGGTTACTGGTGGAAACGCAATATTCCCCGGCCGGGATTTTATCGTCGTTCATCGCTAAACAGGCCGAGCAGCCGGGTTGCCTAAGCCGAAAGCCGGCATTTTCAAAAATCTCGCGTAAACCTTCTGCTTCGATTTGAGCGGCCACCTGCCGTGAACCGGGCACGATTAGCGCATTTACATTAGCAGCTTTCTGTTTTCCTTTTATGTAATTGGCAGCTTCTCTAAAATCTTCGATTCTGGAATTGGTACAACTCCCAATAAAAATCCAGTTCACCGGTTTTTCCAACAATGATTCTCCGGGTTTAAAGCCCATATAGGCCAGGGCTTTGGCATCGCTTTTTCCGCCTTCTGCAGGAATTGCTCCTGTAATTTTGATTCCCATCCCCGGGTTGGTGCCGTAAGTGATCATAGGTTCGATATCTTCAGCTTCAAAAGAATATTCCTGATCGAACTCGGCATCCTCATCGGATTTTAAGGTTTCCCAATAAGCTTTTTTGGCTTCAAATTCTTCGCCTTTTGGAGCGAATTCTTTGTTTTTTACATATTCAAAAGTGGTCTCATCTGGGGCTATAAGTCCGCCGCGAGCACCCATTTCAATGCTCATATTACAAACCGTCATACGGCCTTCCATAGACATCTCTTCAAAAACATTTCCGGCGTATTCACAAAAATATCCGGTTCCTGAGTTCGTTCCGAGTTTGGAAATGATATAAAGGATTACATCCTTGGGTAAAACTCCTTTTTTGAGCTTACCATTAACGTTTACCCGCAATTTTTTCGGTTTCTCTACCAAAAGACACTGGCTTGCAAAAACCTGAGCTACCTGGCTAGTACCAATTCCGAAAGCGATAGTTCCAAAGGCACCGTGCGTAGAGGTATGGCTGTCGCCGCATACCATTGTCATTCCCGGCTGAGTGATACCCAATTCGGGAGCCATTACGTGTACGATCCCGTTGTAGGGATGCCCCAGGCCGTAAAGCGTGATATTATTTTCCTCGCAATTTTGGGATAATTCTTTTAGCTGTTTTCTGGAGAGCAAATCCTTAACCGGCAAATGCTGATTTTCGGTAGGGGTATTATGATCGGCCGTGGCCACGATTTGTTCTGGTCTTGCCACAGGTATTTTTCGCTCTTTCAGCTCATTAAAAGCCTGCGGACTAGTAACCTCGTGAATAAGGTGTTTGTCGATATATAAAATATCGGGCCCGTTTGGGATAGATTCTACCACGTGCGCATCCCAGATTTTATCGAATAGAGTCTTTTTCATTAGGCAATGGCGATATTATTTTTACGGGATAACTCCATTATTTCGTGGATATCATTATCCTGTACTTCTTTTTTATCGTCGGCGAAATTTAGAAATGCGGTATAAACTCCGTCTAATTCCAGCTTGGTTAATTCATAACCCATTTTTTTAGCTTTATAGGCAAGGGCCGCTCTTCCGCTGCGAGCGGTTAAAACGATGGCCGATTCGGTCACCCCAACATCGGCAGGGTTGATAATCTCGTAGGTTTCACGGTTTTTGATCACGCCATCCTGGTGAATTCCCGAACTATGGGCAAAAGCATTGGCGCCAACTATAGCTTTGTTTGGTTGTACCAACATTCCCATTTCGCGGGAAACCATTTTACTGGTATCAAATAAATATTTCGGATTTACATTGGTATGTAAATTCAAATGCGGGTGTTGTCTTAAGATCATGACGACTTCTTCCAATGCGGTATTTCCTGCGCGTTCTCCTATCCCATTGATGGTGCATTCGATTTGGCGTGCGCCGTTGGTCACTCCGGCTATGGCATTGGCAGTGGCCATTCCAAGATCATTGTGACAATGGCAAGAAATACGTACATTTTCGATGCCCCGAACATTCTCTTTTAAATATTTGATTTTTTGACCGTACTCTTCCGGAAGACAATATCCGGTAGTATCGGGGATGTTTAAAACCGTGGCTCCGGCTTTAACTGCCGCGGTACAAACCCTGGCAAGAAATTCATTATCGGTACGGCCGGCATCTTCAGCATAAAACTCCACATCCTGTACAAATTTTTTCGCATAGGAAACTGCAGCGATGGCTCGATCTATAATTTCACCTCGCGTAGATTTGAATTTGTATTTGATGTGGGAGTCGGAAGTTCCAATTCCCGTATGAATTCTTGGTCTTTTCGCATATTTCAAGGCTTCAGCAGCCACTTCGATATCTTTTTTAACGGCACGGGTTAATCCGCAAACGGTAGCATTTTTAACCAGTTTTGAGATTTCAACAACCGATTTAAAATCGCCGGGGCTGGAAACCGGAAACCCGGCTTCAATCACATCTACTCCCAGTTCATCCAGTCGGGCAGCGATTCTGAGTTTCTGTTCGGTATTAAGCTTGCAGCCTGGTACCTGTTCTCCGTCTCGTAATGTCGTGTCAAAAATTTCTACCTTTTCTGTGCTCATAAGAGATTTTTTTTGCTTTATCTTTAACTAAAGTATTGTTTTACATAGCCTTCAGAGCTGTTTTTAAAAAAAGCATTACGACAATTGAAAACGATATTCTTAGATAAAACTCACTGATTATCAGGGTATTGAAAAGCTTTCTATTACAATGACCAACGAATTATCTGACAACCTATTTTCTTTGATTAAATCGCTATCTCCATCAGAAAAGCGACAATTTTCGCTGTATGTTGGTCGAATTGGAGTAAATACCGATAGTAAATTCCTCAATCTTTTTAAGCTGATGTCCCGGCTAAAAAAGTATGATGAGAAGGAAATTTTGCAGAAAACAAAAATCAGCAAGCAGCAGTTAAGCAATGTAAAGGCGCATTTGTATAAGCAAATCCTGGTGAGTTTAAGACTGAACCCGTCGAATCAAAGCATCCCTGTACAAATTAGGGAGCAGCTGGATTTTGCTTTTATTTTATATAGAAAGGGGCTTTACAACCAGGCATTAAAATTACTGGATAAGATAAAATCTACTGCCCTGCACTATGAGGAGAATAGCCTGGGCTATCAAATCCTGGAATTGGAGAAAATCATCGAATCTCAATACATCACCAGAAGTATACGCAACAGGGCTGAGATTCTTATTCAGCAAACCGAAAATCTTAGTAGGTTAAATCATTTGAATGCCAGGCTCTCCAATTTGTCACTGGAACTTTACGGTACTTTTTTAAAGATGGGATACGCGCGAACCGAAGAGGAAGCTGCTGCAATACGGGAATATTTTCACGAAAACCTTCCGGAATATACTTTTTCTGAATTGGGCTTCCACGAAAAACTCTGGATGTACAAGGCCTGGTTGTGGTTTAGTTTTATCACACAGGATTTCCTGGCCTGTTACCGGTATTCGATGAAATGGATCGATCTCTTCGATGAATATCCGCATCTTGTAAGTCTGCACCCGGTTTCTTATATCAAAGGAAACCATTATTTGCTGGAATCGCTATTCTATCTGAATCATACCACCTTATTCGAGAAGGCATTGAAGAAAATGGAAGCCACCTTAAAAGATCCTAAAATCCCCGATGATGACAACATCAAGGCATTGTCATTTTTGTACCTGTACTCCAATAAATTGAATCTTCGGTTTATGAAGGGAGAATTTGCAGGAGGTGAGGAACTTGTGGAGAAAATTCAGAAGAAAATCAACAAATTTAAAGGTAGGATCGATGAGCATCATATTATGGTGTTTTATTATAAGATCGCCTGTTTACACTTCGGAAATGGAGAAAATAAACAATGCATTTTCTACCTGAAAAAAATCATCAATAACAAATCGCTTGAAATGCGGGAAGATTTAATGTGCTTCTCCAGGATTCTGAATCTGGTTGCGCATTATGAAGCCGGGATGGACTACCATTTAGAAAGCCTCATAAAGTCTACCTATAAGTTCCTGATTCGAATGAACGATTTACACGAGGTGCAAAAGGAAATGATCAAATTTTTGAGAAACCTTCCCGATGTTTCTCCTTTAGATATTAAGGATGAGTTCAGAAAACTTCATGCTACTTTGAAGCAATACGAAGATCACCCCTATGAGCGTCGTGCATTTTTGTATTTGGATATTATTTCCTGGTTGGAAAGCAAAATCGAAAACAAACCCGTAGCCGAGGTGATCGCTGAAAAAGTCGCGGTTATGAGTCGTTAGAAATTAGTCAAACACTACGGGGAGCGTAAAAGATCCATTTCTGGGCTCACCTAATTTTTTTCCGGGTTCCCAGGCTGGCATTTCTGAGATTAGTCGGTAAACTTCGGCCATATAATATAGATCATTGGATTTCTCAACAAATTTGATATTATAAGGTTTCCCTGTTTTATCGAGATGGAAAAGAACTACTACTCTTTCACGCTTATGGTGGGTATTTGGTATTCTTTTATTTTCTATAAGATATTTTCGGAAAGCTTCCATCCCGCCAGGGAATTTAGGTGGTTCATGATGATCAAAATGTTCAATTTCTTCCCCTTTATTATTCCAGACGGTACCCGATTTAAATTTGCCGTTTTTAAAAATATCTACTCGTCTTTTTGAACCATTAGGCCAAAACCCTTCGAGAATACCATCCATCTTCCCTTTCTTGTAATTGACGCTAAAAAAAAACTCTCCTGAATCATACCACCAGGAATACTTGCCTTCAAGGACCTTTTTACCATTTTTAATATAATATGACCTTTCAAAATGTTTTTTACCATTTATAAAATAGGTCGTATTGATAAAGTCATATTTTTCACCATCGACCGGCTTAATGACTTTATAGAATTCAGCATTAACTTGAGAGTCTAATTCTGAATAAAATTTATCCATATAAATAGTGTCCTGAGCAAAAACTGAAGAGAAGACAAGTGTAAATAGTAGGCTTAAGTAATAACTCTTCATATAATTTTCAAATGGGGTTAGTTTTGATAATTATTTCAAAGCGCTCCAAATGGGATCGGCTTCAGGCAAGTCAGCCACGAGATGAATTTCCTCCTTTTTTACCGGGTGAATAAATGTCAATTCCCGGGCGTGCAGGTGAATGCTGGCATCTTTATTACTGCGATCAAAGCCGTATTTTAGATCTCCTTTAATTGGGCAGCCAATTGCAGAAAGCTGACTGCGAATTTGATGATGCCTTCCGGTGTGCAGGTCTATTTCCAGGAGATAATAATTGTCCAATTTCTTCAGAATTCGATATTCCAGGATAGCTTTTTTGCTTTCAGGCACTTCCTTGATATGAGCGTATGATTTGTTCTGTTTTGGGTTGCGGTTTAAAAAATGAGTTAAGGTATCTGCATCTTTGGGCGGAGCATTCTTCACAATAGCCCAGTAGGTTTTTTTTGCTTCTTTTTGCTGAAAAAGTTTATTGAGCCTGGGCAGAGCCTTTGAGGTTTTTGCGAAAACCACAATTCCGCTGGTGGGACGATCTAACCTATGTACGACTCCCAGATAAACATTCCCGGGTTTATTGTATTTTTCCTTTAGATAAGATTTTACCACCTCACTTAGCGGTTTATCGCCGGTTTTATCACCCTGAACGATATCTCCCGGGCGCTTATTCACCACTATGATATGATTGTCCTCATACAGGACCTGAAGATTATTTTTATCTGAAATTATCTTTTCCACAAAAGCGAAATAAAGAATGAATCACCTCCCCAATGGGGAGGCCGGGAGGGGCTTTTAATACTGCTCTTCATCACTGGGGAAGTTTTTATTCTTCACGTCATCCCGGTAATTTTCGAAGGCTTTGGTCATTTCGGTATGCAAGTCGGCGTAGCGTCTTAAAAATCTCGGATTGAACTCGTGGGTCATTCCCAGCATATCGTGCACTACCAGCACCTGGCCGTCTACACCATTTCCGGCGCCAATTCCTATTACCGGAATGCTGATGCTTTCAGCTACTTCTTTGGCCAGTTTAGCAGGAACTTTCTCTAAAACTATTGCGAAACAACCGATTTTCTCTAACAATTTCGCATCCGATTTTAGTTTTTCGGCCTCGGCTTCTTCCTTGGCGCGAACCGTATAAGTTCCGAATTTATAGATAGATTGCGGCGTAAGTCCAAGATGTCCCATCACCGGAATCCCGGCGTGTAAAATACGTTTCAGGGATTCTTTGATTTCTTTCCCGCCTTCCAGCTTAACGGCGTGAGCGCCGCTTTCTTTCATAATTCTAATTGCCGATCGCAGAGCTTCTTTAGGGTCGCTTTGGTAACTTCCGAAGGGAAGATCTACCACCACAAGCGCACGGTGAATAGCCCTAATCACACTTTGGGCGTGATAGATCATCTGGTCTAAGGTTATAGGCAGGGTGGTTTCGTGCCCGGCCATCACATTACTGGCCGAATCTCCCACCAAAATCACATCTATCCCGGCGCCATCTACGATTTTCGCCATCGAATAATCGTAAGAGGTGAGCATCGCAATCTTCTCACCGTTTTGTTTCATATCTACCAGGGACTTGGTGGTTACCCTTTTATATTCCTTTTTTGCAACAGACATCTATCGAATTTTAAATTTGAGTAAAAGTAGTAAATTAGTGCGCATCCATCAAAAAGCTTCGCCTATGAAATCGCTCTTATTGCCTTTATTGTTGCTCTTTTCGAGCTTTGGTCTATCACAAACAATCCCGGAAGAAGAATCGGCCAAAAAACTGGTAACCGACTTTTTCGAGGCTTTTCACCAACAGGATGGCAGCAGGCTTAAAAGTTTTGCGTATCAGGATGTGATTTTGCAGAGTATTTTGGTGTCTGAAACAGAAGAGGTAAAACTTACCACCTATACTTACTCAGATTTGGTAGACAGGATAGTATCGATTCCCAAAACCACCAAATTTGAAGAGATATTACACGATTTTGAAGTCTCCATTCACGGGAAAATGGCCAATGTCTCAACCCCGTATTCATTTTACTTAAATGACGAATTTAGTCATTGTGGGATGAATACCTTTCAGCTTATGAAAGTTGGAGAAGACTGGAAGATCATTTACCTGGTAGACACCCGTCAAAAAACCGGATGCCCTGAATATTAAATGTCTTTCACGCAGCGAAAGCCAAGATGCTCCAGGCTGCTATCGGGGGTAGAGCTCATTCTGGCCGAATTTCGGTAGCCGGTGCAATAAGATTCACTGCAGAGAAACGACCCGCCGCGAATAACCTTATGCTGGTCTGGCTTAAAATATTCTTTCAAATATCCGTCGGTTCTGCTCTCCAGCCTACTGTAGGCATTGGGATAGTAGGTGTCCAGGCACCATTCCCAGGCGTTTCCGGCTATTTCATAAAGCCCGAATGCATTCTCCGGAAAACTTTTTACCGGCGCTAAACCTTCAAAATTATCTTCTGCAGTATTGTTTGACGGAAAATTTCCCTGGTGAAAATTGACAAATTCTGAAGCTATTGAAAAGTCATCTCCCCAATGGTAATTTTTACGATCCTTGCCGCCGCGGGCAAGGTATTCGAATTCAGCCTCGGTGGGCAGGCGTTTCCCGGCCCATTTGGCATAGGCCATAGCATCGTACCAGGAAACCTGCACTACGGGAAGATCATCTTTTTCTTCAATATCGCTGCCCGGTCCCTTTGGATATTTCCAGTTGGCTCCCTCAACAAATTTCCACCAGGCTTGCGGGTTTGTTGCATCAAAAACCATAGCCCCGGCTGGGTAGGCCTGGCCGTTAATTTCAAATTCTCTTTCAGCAGTTGTTACATAGCCTGTGGCTTCAATAAATTCCCTAAATTTTGCATTGGTCACCTCGGTTTCATCTACCCATAGATCATTAACCTTCTCTTTATGCTGCGGAAATTCGTCCTGCCGCGCCTGTTGTGAATTACCTCCCATGGTATAGGTGCCGCCTTCAATTTTTATCATTCCACTGGTTGATTCAGAATTATCCCGGGGCGGAATTTGCTCAATTTCAGCCATCATTTTTTTATGCAATTCCAGCGGATTTACTTCTGAAGCGGATTCTGAAATTTCTTCTGAATTGTTTTCAGATTCAGAATTCTTACAGCCGGCAAAGCTTAAGCATAACAGTAAATAAAGGATAATCTTTTGATTAAGAACCATCAGGGAGAATTTTCAGCTAAGATAAAAAACCAGAATGATTCAGCAGAAACTTCAAAAATTGGAAGACCCTCCAGAAACTTTTTCCTGAAGGGTCTTTATTTAATAAAAGAAACGAAATGGCCTATGGTTTTAGTACCACCCTAAACCGGGCTTTGTTATTTATCATTTTGTCATAGGCCTCGTTAACTTTATCTAAGGGGTATTCTTCAATTTTGGCCCTGGCACCGGTAAGGGCGCTGAAATTTAGGGTATCTTCAGAATCCATCGCCGTTCCGCTGGGCCAGCCAGCCACTGATTTTCTCCCCATAAGTAGTTCCATTGGCGAAACCTCAATTGGGTCTCCCGTCGCGGCCACCATTAGCAGCTTCCCGTCTATTCCAAGTCCGCCGATCACCGAGGTGATGGCCTTACTATGCGGTGCAGTTGCCAGGATGAGTTTTGCGCCACCCAGGTTTTGTAATTCTTCGGCAGCGTCTTTCTCGTCGGTATTAATAAAATGGTGAACGCCGAGTTCTTTCGCGAGATCTTTTTTATTATCGCTGGTAGAAATCGCCACGGTGCGCATTCCCATTTTGGCAGCGTATTGAATGGCAAGGTGACCAAGACCTCCAATTCCCTGTACAGCCACTAAATCTCCTGGTCTTATTCCTGAATTTCTTAATGCATTAAAAACCGTGATTCCCGCGCAGAGCAGGGGAGCCGCTTCAGCCGAAGATAATTCTTCAGGAACGGCTGCAATGGCTTCTTTAGGGGCGCACATATATTCGGCATAGCCGCCGTCATAAGAAATTCCACTAATTTTCGCATTCTGGCAGCTTATAAAATCGCCGCGGCGGCAGGGTTCACATTCGAAGCAATGTCCGCCGTGCCAGCCCACGCCAACCCGTTGACCTTTTTTCCAGTTATTTACATTTTTTCCGGTTTCTTCTACGATTCCCACAACTTCGTGACCGGGAACCCTGGGATATTCAATTCCGGGGAAGGCACCGTCTTTTACAAAAGCGTCGCTGTGACAAATGCCACAGGCTTCAACTTTAATCAATACTTCATTTTCTTTTGGGCTGGGTTTGTCCATATTCACCAGGACAAATTCCCCTCCTTTTTCCTGTACTTGTGCAGCTTTCATAATTTTTATTTGGTTTTAAGCCATAAGTTACGAAATGCTCAAAGGAACAACTTGTAAGCCTTTGTTAATTTAGAGCAGAGAGGGAAGAAGGAAAAACACCACAATACCATTGTTCATCGCATGCAAAAGGATTGGCCAAAGCAGACTATGGTTTTCAATTTTCACCTTTCCGAAGAAAAATCCTGCAATAATGCGCGGAAAAATCATAATAAATAGAATGAGATCGAACTGCCAGCCTTCAACATAATTCCAAATGTGTACCAGGCCGAATAGAATCGCGGTAAACCACCAGATTACTTTATAATTTCTGTGCAGAAGAATTCGAAATTTCCGAAGAATTCTTAAAGGTTTTAGTGCTGAAAAGAACAAAAACAGCAGAAATGCCGAGAGTACCAGCAGGCCATATTTCAAGAGAGAATTCGCCTCTTCGGGAATGAAGGCCAGTGCCAGAAAACAAAAGGTAGCGCAAATAAAAATATAGATTTCTGAAATGCTGGGCTTTACCAGGCTTCTGAAAAGGCTTTCCTCCAAAACCGGGGCGACGACCACTGCCATTAAAATAAAAGCCAACGGACTTTCATTCATAAAATCAAACAATTCGGTTTGTTGATATTGTTCCAGGTCTATGGCAGGGATCATTGTGGTTAGGAACCCCAACAGGAAGAAAAATAAAAAATAGGATCCCAACATCAACCAGTAATTGCGAAACAGGTTTTTGGTTTTTGGAGAAAATTTAGGGAATTGCAAAATTTTAAATTTTACTGCAATTTAAAACTGTCTTTGATTAATGCCACGAATTCACGAATATTTATTTTCACTCCCCCCTCCTTCGGAGGGGGGCAGGGGGGAGGCTTTTCCTAACAATCGCTCAAACTTACCTTTACGGCCAGACCACCTTCAGAGGTTTCCTTATATTTTGAGTTCATATCTTTTGCGGTGTCCCACATGGTTTCGATCACTTTATCCAGCGGCACCTTAGCCTTACTGGCGTCGCTTTCCAGGGCGATTTCTGCAGCGTTTATGGCCTTGATCGCTCCCATTGAATTTCGTTCTATACAGGGTACCTGTACCAGCCCGGCAATGGGATCGCAGGTTAGACCAAGATGATGTTCCATCGCGATTTCGGCGGCCATTAGAGTTTGCTCTGGAGTACCACCTAACAGATCGGTGAGCCCTGCTGCGGCCATCGCTGAAGAAACCCCGATTTCGGCCTGGCAGCCACCCATAGCAGCCGAGATGGTGGCTCCTTTTTTAAATAAACTACCCACTTCTCCCGCAACCAGCATAAAGCGTTTCAGTTCTTCGAAAGTAGCCTGGTGATTTTCGATCACCATATAATACATCATCACGGCGGGAACCGTTCCGGCGCTTCCATTTGTGGGAGCGGTCACCACACGACCAAGCGAGGCATTTACTTCGTTTACACTAAAGGCAAAACAGCTTACCCATTTAAGAATCTGACGGAATTTCACCTCGGTTCTTCTAATGGCAGTGATCCACTCTTCGGCATTGCTATATTGTTCATCGCCAATTAATCTCTGGTGCATTTCAAAAGCACGGCGTTTTACGTTGAGTCCGCCGGGGAGGGTACCTTCGGTATGACAACCTACATACATAGAGTCCAGCATCACTTCCCAGATTTGGCGCAGGCCGGAATCGATTTCTTCCTCGCTACGAAGCGATCTTTCATTTTCCAGCACGATCTCTGAAATGCTCTTATTCTGCTCTTTGCAATACTCAAGCAGTTCGGTAGCTTTCTCGATAGGAAAAGGAAATTCCTGGAAGCTCTGCATTTTTTTGCTGGCATTCTTGCGTTCTTTTTTAACTACGAATCCGCCGCCAATGGAGTAAAAAGAAGAACTGTATTTTTTGCCATTTTTGAGCGTAGCTCTAAAGGTCATTCCGTTAGGGTGAAATTCAAGGAATTTTCGGTTGAATTTCACATCGGTATCCATCTTGAATTCAATGGGGCGCTCCCCATTTAAGAGTAAAGTATGCTCCTTTTTGATCCTGTCGATTTCAGGCTCGATAAGGCTTATATCCATAGTCACCGGGTCGTGACCTAAAAGCCCCAAAAGGCTGGCAATATCTGTAGCGTGGCCTTTTCCGGTGAGAGAAAGGGATCCAAAAAGATCTACGTGAAGTTTTTCAACTTCCTCGAAACAGCCTTTCTTTTTAAGTTCAGCAATAAAACGCTGGGCTGCCCGCCAGGGACCAAGGGTATGAGAACTGGATGGGCCAACGCCCACCTTCAGCATATCAAAAACGCTTATGCATTCAATTTTTCGCATTCAGGAGTCAATTTGGGTGCAAAAATAGTGAATTGCCAATCGCTCGCATAGCAGAAAGCAGAAAGTTTCTAACGTTTTCGTAAGGCAGATTTGGCAAGGCTTTTCAGAAAAAGTGACAACCTGTCATAAGTTTTCTGCTGGCATAATGATTGACTTTAACAGAGCGAATTCAAGAAATCTAATAAGTAAAAATTCAACGTATAAAGTTATGAGTAAAATAATTGGAATTGACTTAGGTACTACCAACTCGTGCGTTGCCGTAATGGAAGGTAACGAGCCAACGGTAATACCTAATGCTGAAGGTAAGAGAACTACGCCTTCTGTCATTGCCTTTGTGGAAGGCGGCGAAATAAAAGTAGGAGATCCTGCAAAGCGTCAGGCTGTAACTAACCCTGAAAAAACTGTTGCGTCTATCAAGCGTTTTATGGGGAACAAATATTCTGAGTCTTCAAAAGAAGCCGGAAGGGTTCCTTATAAAGTGGTGAAAGGAGATAACGATACTCCACGTGTTGATATCGACGGAAGAAAATATACGCCTCAGGAACTCTCAGCAATGATCCTTCAGAAGATGAAGAAAACCGCTGAAGACTACCTTGGGCAGGATGTAACCGAAGCGGTAATCACCGTTCCGGCTTACTTTAACGATTCTCAGCGTCAGGCTACCAAAGAGGCTGGTGAGATCGCAGGGCTTAAAGTTCAGCGAATCATCAACGAGCCTACTGCAGCAGCCCTGGCTTACGGATTAGACAAAAAATCACAGGACCAGAAGATCGCGGTTTATGACCTTGGTGGTGGTACTTTCGATATTTCTATCCTTGAATTAGGAGACGGAGTTTTTGAAGTATTATCTACTAATGGAGATACTCACCTTGGTGGTGACGATTTTGATGAGGTGATCATCGACTGGCTTGCCGATACTTTCCAAAAAGCTGAAGATATCGATCTAAGAAAAGACCCAATGGCACTTCAGCGTTTGAAAGAAGCTGCTGAAAAAGCTAAAATCGAGCTTTCGTCTTCTTCTCAAACCGAGATCAACCTACCATACGTTACCGCTACTGCCAGCGGGCCAAAGCACCTTGTAGAGACTTTAACAAGATCTAAATTCGAGCAATTGGCCGATACTTTGGTGAAGCGTTCTATGGATCCTGTACAGAAAGCTTTAAAGGACGCAGGACTTTCAAAAAGCGATATCGACGAGGTAATCCTTGTAGGTGGATCAACCCGTATCCCTAAGATTCAGCAGGAAGTTGAGGCTTTCTTCGGAAAAAAACCTTCAAAAGGAGTAAATCCAGATGAGGTTGTGGCCATTGGTGCTGCGATCCAGGGTGGAGTTTTAACCGGAGATGTAAAAGATGTATTGCTTCTTGATGTTACCCCACTTTCTTTAGGTATTGAAACTATGGGTGGTGTAAACACTAAACTTATCGAGGCGAATACTACGATCCCAACCAAGAAATCACAGACTTTCTCTACCGCTGCAGACAATCAGCCTTCAGTAGAAATTCACGTGTTACAGGGAGAGCGTCCTATGGCTGCCGATAACAAGACCATTGGTAGATTCCACTTAGACGGAATTCCACCGGCACCAAGAGGAACTCCTCAAATTGAAGTAACCTTTGATATCGATGCCAACGGAATTATTAAAGTAAGCGCTACCGATAAGGCTACCGGAAAATCTCAGGATATTCGTATTGAAGCTTCTTCAGGGCTTACTGAAGAAGAAATCCAAAAGATGAAGCAGGAAGCCGAGGCTAATGCTGAAACCGATAAAAAGGCCAAGGAGAAAGTAGACAAGCTTAACGAAGCCGATGCTATGATCTTCCAAACCGAAAAGCAACTTAAAGAGTTTGGTGATAAACTTTCAGACGACAAGAAAAAGCCTATCGAGGAAGCTTTGGAAGAGTTGAAGAAAGCTTACGAAACCAAAGAAGTTGAAACCATTCAACCTGCATTGGACAAGATCAATGAAGCCTGGAAAACGGCATCTGAAGAGATGTACAAAGCACAGGCTGAAGCCCAGGGCGGAGCAGCCGGAGGCCCACAAGGAGGTCCCGGAGCCGGCGCCGAAGGCGGCCAGGCCGGAGGAGGTGACTCCAAAGGTGGTGACGATGTAGAAGATGTAGACTTCGAGGAGGTTAAATAAGCAGAGAGCCATAATTCAAAGCGCGAAAAGCGCTTTGAATTATGTGCGAATCGCTTATCCCGAACTTGTTTCGGGATTAAGCCCCCTCCCATACCCTCCCCCAATAGGGGAGGCTTGAACAAAAGCAAAAGAGGCTGTCTGAAAAGGCAGTCTCTTTTTTATTGGAAATAATTCAGGATAGTATTATTTTCATGGTATGAAAG